>NZ_VMNX01000243.1 GCF_009377235.1 Streptomyces acidicola | reverse complement strand
CCCGCCCCCGAGCCTGAGCAGATCACCGCTCCCGCCCCGGCTCCGGCTCTGCCCGAAGCGGCCCCCGCGGTGCCTCCGGCGCTGATCGACCACGCCCGGAAGGTCGCCACCGACCACCGCACGCGCACCGGTACCGACATCGACACCGCCACCCTGCGCGCCCGCCTCGGCATCCCGGAAGACCTCGCCGGGGCGATCGTCGCCCAACTCGCCTGATCAGAAAGGAAATCCACTCATGGCCCGCACCTTCACCCGCGCCGCTGACTACCTGGAGGCGGCGCGCGATATGGCCGACTCCGGCCGTCCGACCCTGGCGCGCCTGCTGGCCGAGGAAGCCGCCGACCACACGCCGGACCCCGAGGAAGCCGCCCGCATCCGTGCCGAGTTCCCCGGCCGCAGCCTCCGGCAGGAGGTCTGACCATGCCGCGCCCGAACCGCTTCTACGACGTGATCCGCATCGGCCCCGTCAAGGTCGGCTCCTTCCACAACGGCCGGGGCCAGACAAGGCACACCGCCGCATGCACGGCTCCCGGCTGCGGCTTCTCCACCGAACACGGCAACCGGTCGGCGGCCGAACTCGCCGCCCGCACCCACCGTTGCCCCGCCTGACAGGAGACGGCTCCATGAACCTGCCCGAGGAACAGATGCGCGCCGGTCACATCCCGGCCGAGCTGTACCGGCAGATCCCGCCCGGCACCGACGTGCGCAAAGTCGTGATCGTGCAGGAAGCGCCCCGCTCGTACAAGGGCCCCATCCTGCTCACCCTCGCGATCACTGCCGGATCGGTCGTGGTGCTGGTGGTGATCGCGTTCGTCGTCCAGATCATCGCCGCGTCCGCTCTCGCGGTCCTGTCGGCAAGCTGCGGCCTCGGCTTCACCCTCAACCGCCAGTCCAAGCGCCGGGAGTTATCCCGCCGCACGCTCGCCAAGAGCCGCTCCCGCACCCCGCGCAAGCACCCCGCGCGGGCTGGAACCTCCCGGTCCAAGACCCGCCGTTTCAAGTAGCCCCCCGGGGCGGCCTCGGTCGCCAAACTTCCGCCGCCCCGGACGGCCTGACCACTTCCAGACCCATTGATCCGAAAGGGCTCACCCATCATGCCTCAGCACGCCCTGAACACGCCGGTATGCCGCGACTGCGACGGCTTCGCCACCGTCGCGATCACCACCGGAACCCGGCACCGCGACGGCTCCCGCTCCACCCTCCGCGTCGCCTGCCCGTCCTGCAAGGGCACTGGCCACACCGCCCCCGCCGCCGCGCTCACCCGCGCCGAGAGGTGACCGCCGTGGCTCTCCTGAACTGGCGCTCGTCCGAGCACTTCGACCACACCGGTGACCAGCCGTGCGTGATCTGCACCAAGCCCACCCCGCTGCGCTCCGACCGGGGCAAGCCCGTCCACAAGGTCTGCGCCGAGGACTGGATCGACCGCCACCCGTCCAAGGAGGACAACGCGTGACCGACACCGCCACCCCGGCGGGTCTCGACCCGGCCACCCTCGCCGACGTGCTGAGGGTGGCCGGGTCGGCCGACTTCGACCGCTGGCAAGAACAGATCAAACGAACCGGTGGCTGCTCCGACCCGATCCGCCTCATGGGCGCCACCAAGATGATCGACCGCGCTACCGGGACGGTCCTACACGCCTACTCCACCGACACCGAGCCGGGCGGCATGCTCCGCGTGGCCTGCGGCAACCGCCGTGCCTCCCGCTGCCCCGCATGCGCCTGGACCTACGCCGGAGATACCTACCACCTGATCCGCGCCGGACTGACCGGTGATCCAGCCAAGGGCACCCCGGAGACCGTGCGGGAACACCCCCGCGTCTTCGCCACCCTCACCGCCCCCTCGTTCGGGCCCGTCCACAACCGCCCCGGCAACCGCCCCTGCCGCTGCGGCACCCACCACGCGGAAGACGATCCAGCCCTCGGCACCGCACTCGATCCCACGACGTACGACTACGCGAGCGCCGTGCTGTGGAACAACCACGCATCCGACCTGTGGCGCTACTTCACGATCTACCTGCGCCGCGAGATCGCCAAGAGGGCCGGACTCACCCAGAAAGCCGCTCGCGAGCAGTCCCGGCTGTCCTTCGGCAAGGTCGCCGAGTACCAGAAGCGCGGCGCCGTGCACTTCCACGCGGTGATCCGCTTCGACGGCCCCGAAGGACCGGACACCCCGCCCCCGCACTGGGCCAGCGTCGGCCTGCTCACCGACGCGATCCACGCCGCCGCTGCCCGCGTCGCAGTCGACGTGCCCCCGGCCCGGTATCAGCCAGACCCCGACCAACCAGCACGCACGCAACCTGCCCGCACCCTGCGCTGGGGCACCCAGCTCGACGTCCAGCCTATCGGCGCCTTCGGCAACGGCGAAGAGATCACCGAACAAGCCGTCGCCTCCTACGTCGCCAAGTACGCCACCAAAGCCGCCGAGACCACCGGCACCGTTGACCGCCGCGTGGGCAACAAAGAAGCACTCGTGCTACTCGGCGTCTCCGACCACCCCCGGCGCCTGATCGAAGCCTGCCTCGACCTGCACGCCCTCTACCCGGACCGCAAGCTCCGCGACTGGGCTCACATGCTCGGCTTCCGCGGCCACTTCTCCACCAAGTCCCGCTGCTACTCCACCACCCTCGGCGCGCTGCGCCAGGTCCGCGCCGACTACCGCGCCACCCAGCAACGCGCCGCTCTCGGCCTGCCCGACCCCGACGACACTCCGGAGGCAACCACGCTCACCCTCGCCCACTGGACCTACGCCGGACACGGCTACACCCCCGGCGAATCCTGGCTCGCCGCCACCATCCACCGCGACATCCAACAGAACCGCGAGACCGCACGTGAGGCCCTCGCCGACATACCGGTGCTGGACGACTGGGAGGTATGCGCGTGAGTCTCCCGCTGCCTGATCAGTACTTGACCCCGGAAGACCTCGTGGCGCTACTGCGCCTGCCCAGTATCGAGACCGTCTATCAGTGGCGGCGCAAGGGCATCGGTCCCCGCGGCTTCCGTGCCGGCCGTTACCTCCGCTTCGATCCTGAGGCCGTCCGGGCCTGGGTCGAGTCCCTGACGGAAGGGGCCGCCTGATGGCCGGACACATCCAAGACCGCTGGTACAAGACCGAGACCGGACCGGATGGCAAGCCTCACAAGGTCAAGAGCGACCGCTACGGCACCGGCATGCGCTACCGCGCCCGGTACATCGGCCCCGACGGCACCGAGAAGTCCAAGAGCTTCCCGGATCGGCAGAAGCGTCTTGCTGAGAGGTGGCTCACCGACATCGCGTCGGACATGTCGCGCGGCCAGTACATCGACCCGCGCGCTGCCCGGATCACCTTCAAGGGCTACGCCGAGAAATGGCTCAAGGCCCACAGTGCGGATCTATCCAGTCAGATCGTGGCGGAGCAGCGGTTGCGCCTGCACGCGTTCCCCGTCGTCGGCACGCGGCCGCTGGACTCGTTTCGCCCCGAGCACATCCGCGAACTCGTGAGCGCGTTGGAGATGAACCCGGCCGTGAGCGGCGCCTACGCTCGCAACATCTACGGCGACGTGCGAGCCGTGCTGAGCGCGGCCGTGGATGATGGCCTATTGCCCCGGAACCCCTGCTCAGCGAAGTCCGTCCGACCGCCCACGGCCGAGCGGCGCCGCGTCGTGCCATGGCTGCCCACCCAGGTGCACGCTGTTCGCGCAGCGCTACCCGAGCGGTACCGGTCCATGGTGGACACGGGAGCAGGGTGCGGACTCCGTCAAGGTGAGATCGTTGGACTCGCTGACGATGCACTGGACTTCGAGGGCGGCATCCTGCGAGTGGTCCGTCAGGTGAAGCTCATCCGAGGGAAAGCCGTGTTCGCCCCGCCGAAGTGCAATAAGGAGCGGGACGTACCGCTGCCGTCATCAGTGGCTGAGGCTGTCCGTGCGCACATGGACGCGTACAAGCCGGTTGAGATCACGTTGCCGTGGAGGAAGCCTGACGGCCCGAAGGTGTCGGCCCGTCTCCTGTTCACGAACACCGCGAGCGGGGTCGTGTGGCGCAGCAACTTCAACATCCAGGAGTGGAAGCCCGCGCTCGCGGTGGCTGGCCTCATCCCCGATGCCGGGGAGGCTGGTAAGTACGTATCCGCGCGCGAGCACGGCATGCACGCCCTGAGGCACTTCTACGCATCCGTTCTGTTGGACGCCGGAGAGAGCATCAAGGCCGTCAGTCAGTACCTGGGGCACACGGACCCAGCGCTGACATTGCGGGTGTACGCGCACCTCATGCCGTCGAGTCAGGAGCGAACCCGAAAAGCCGTCAACAGCGCCCTACGCACCGGCGACAACGAGTAGTTCGCCTCTCTCACAGCTCGTGGTTCACCGAATTTCTGGATTCCCGCCCCGCAGCACTCGCGGGTCCGATTTACTCAGTGCGGACGCTGATTTTCGGTGCCTCCTCCGTCCTGCGGGCGATAGAGCCGTGCCCGCAGGATGGAGGAGAACGATATGACCACTCCATGGGGCCGCGCTGCGGCGCTGTGGTCAGCGGTTGCCGAGTGGGCCAGGGGATGGCTCACGCACGCACGTGCCAGCAAGAACTACGGCCGTGCGAAGCGGATGGCCTGGGAAGTGCTCGTAGCGGTGGTAGCAGCCACCATCACGGCACACCTGACCGGGCTTCTACACGGCCGGTAGTCCACTGGGGTCCCTGAGGCTTGCGGGCGGAGGGGACCCCGCTCACGTCTGAGGCCGATGCTCTCGAATCAACCTCGGCCCCACCCTAATGCACCTTCAGATGCGTTGGTGGTACCACCGTAGCGCACCTACGAAAATCCGTATGTGCTTTGACACATCTCGTTTCAAAGCAACGTTCCGAGATTTGGTCGTGCAACTTTTCAAGGTGGTACCACCAAAAAAATCTGTTGAAAGATCTGCACTGACGTCGGTGGTTCGTCTCCGGCGCCTCGTTTCGCGGATGCCTGCGGTAGCCCGTCAAGGAGCAGCACGCATCGGAACGGGTGGGGGCCCACGAGCGCCAGACGGCCCAGAGACGGCCCCAGAGTCAGACCTGACAGCTTGATCTCGCCATTCTCGCAGCTAGAGGGCCTGTTGCTGCCGAACCACTGCCAGTTCTCCGGGCTTAGGCATGGCCGTACCAGTGTCGCAGATCGTTGTCCGGGTCCCGCACTCGGCGATCACAGCACCGGACGGCTGATCCGGCTTCAGAACAGACTGGTGACCACGCCGATGACCGCGGCGCCGTAGCTCTTCAAGCGGTGGGACAAGCGGCAGTACAGCCGCGGCTTGCTCCGCCCGCCCTGTTCGATGAGTGCACCGCAATATCTGCACTGCAGATCACCGTGATAGGTGCCGTCTTTGTGTAAACGCGCCCGCCCCATGCGCAGGACCCTACCCGAACCGGACGCCCCAGCGGGGCGCAGAAGAGGTCGCCGCCTGTGGACGACGAGCCCTTCGCGTACCCACGGTGCCGGGGCGGCTACCGCCACTCCCAGTAGTGCGTGGAGATCACCGCATCCCCGCTCCCGGAGGCCTCTTCGGTCGTGAAGCTCGTTCGGGGCAGGCCGGAGACCTGGGCGTCGACCGAGTGGAGGCGGTATTCGCTCGGCAGGCCGGGGTACGAGGGTGAGACGACCTTCTCGACGGCCACCGACAGGGACTGCGCATCGATGGTGACGTCCGTTTCGCGGACTCCGAGTTCCTCGGCCAGGCACCGCAGCACCGCCGCGACCACCGTCTCCCCGGGCTTCATCTTCTCGGTGGGCGGCGAGTTCCTCTTCCGCACGGCGCCGCCCGCCATGAGCTGCCCGACTTCCGTGAGCTGCTTTCCGTCCTGCCGGATGCGCACGCTGACGACCGAGACGTGGCGCAGCGGCGGGTCGTCCGACAGCGTCGCCTCGCCCGAGGTGATCTCGTCCCACAGGTTCCGTACGGATTTCACGGCGCCGATGCCCCATGACTCGCAGGGAATGCCGTTGCTCCGCAGCCACTCCTGGAGTTCGTCCAGGCTGTGCAGGTCCCGCATACGCCCCGCCCCTCCCGTCACGCGGATCCTCCTGCGGAGATCCTACGAACGGAAGGGGTGGTGAGGAGAGAACAGCGATACGGCGGTCAGCCGGACCCCACGAAGAGGACGAACAGCAGCCACGCCACCGGCGCGGTGGGCAGCAACGAGTCCAGCCGGTCCATGATGCCGCCGTGGCCCGGCAGCAGCGTGCCCATGTCCTTGATGCCCAGATCGCGCTTGATCATCGACTCGCCGAGATCGCCCAGCGTGGCGCTGGCGGCGACCGCGAGGCCGAGGAGCAGACCCTGCCACCAGGTGCCGTCGTCGATGAGGAACTGCATGCACAGGGCGCCGGCCACCATGGCGAACGCGACCGCGCCGAGCAGACCTTCGCGGGTCTTGCCGGGGCTGATGCGCGGCGCCAGCTTGTGCGTGCCGAAGCGCCAGCCGACGGCGTACGCGCCCGTGTCGCTGACGACTGTGAGGAGCAGGAACGTCAGGACCCGCCACGGGCCGTCGTGCGCTGTGAGCATCAGCGCGACGAACGTGGCCAGGAACGGGACGTAGAACGCAGCGAAGACGCCCGCCGTGACGTCCTTGAGATAGTTCTCCGGCGGCTCCGTCATCCTCCAGACCAGGACGGCGAGCGCGGTGAGCGCCATGGCCGCCCACGCGCCTTCGGCGCCCCGTACGTACCCGGCGACGACCATCGCCGCGCCACCGACCGCGAGCGGTACGAGGGGCGCCTTGATGGACTTGCGCTCCTGCAGACGCGACGTGAGCTCCCACAGGCCCACCACCACGGCGACCGCGATGACGCCCACGAAGACGGCCTTGACGATGAACAACGAGGCGACGATCACCGCCCCGAGCCCGATACCGACCCCTATCGCGGCGCTCAGGTCACGGCCCGCACTCTTCTTCTGCGGGGTGGGCTGAGGGGCGTCGGGCATGGGCTCCGGCTTCTTCTGCGGCGCGACCCCATGGGGCTGCGCCGGCGGCATCTCGTCGCGGAACGAAGGGCCGCCCATCCGAGCGGCCCCCCGGTTGTCATCCTGGTTTCCGCCATGCGCGGGGACGTCGGGCACGATGGGCAAGGGCTGAGTCTGCGATGGACGCGAACCCACGTGCGCATCGTACGCGGGACCCGCCGGGGCAGCCCCCTGGACAGGCCCGTGGTCGGACGGCCCCCAGTACCCGGCTTGTGGCGGCGCCCCCCAGGAAGACTCGTTCATCAGACTTCGAGCAGCTCCGCTTCCTTGTGCTTGAGGAGCTCGTCCACCTGGGCGACGTACTTCGCGGTGGTGTCGTCGAGCTCCTTCTCCGCGCGACGGCCCTCGTCCTCGCCGACCTCGCCGTCCTTGATCAGCTTGTCGATGGCGTCCTTGGCCTTGCGGCGGACGGAGCGGATGGACACCTTGGCGTCCTCGCCCTTGGTCTTGGCGACCTTGATGTAGTCGCGGCGACGCTCCTCGGTGAGCTCGGGGAACACCACTCGGATGATGTTTCCGTCGTTGCTCGGGTTGACGCCCAGGTCGGAGTCACGGATCGCCTGCTCGATGTTGCGCAGCGCGCTCTTGTCGAACGGGGTCACCACGGCCATGCGCGGCTCCGGCACCGAGAACGAAGCCAGCTGGTTGATCGGCGTCAGCGCTCCGTAGTAGTCCGCCACGATCTTGTTGAACATCGCCGGGTGCGCACGACCGGTGCGGATCGCGGCGAAGTCCTCCTTGGCGACCACGACGGCCTTCTCCATCTTCTCCTCGGCTTCGAGGAGGGTCTCTTCGATCACCACTTGCTCCTGCGTGTCTTGAGTAGGCCCGGCTGCTGTTCTCTGTCACGTCGGCGGCCGGCTGCGTCGCGTCTTGTTCCTGCACGGTTCCCGACCATCAGAACATTGTCCATCCCCCGGTCAGGGTCCGTCCCCCGGGCAGGGGTGGTTCCCGGTCAGGCCCGGCTGTCCTGTTCACCCACGAGAGTGCCGATCTTCTCACCCTTGACGGCGCGCGCGATATTTCCCTCCGCCAGAAGCTCGAACACGAGGATCGGCAGTTTGTTGTCGCGGCACAGGGTGATCGCCGTGGCGTCGGCGACCTTGAGTTCGCGGGTGATGACCTCGCCGTAGCCGAGGGAGTCGAACTTGACCGCGTCCGGGTTGGTCTTGGGGTCGGAGTCGTAGACCCCGTCCACACCGTTCTTACCCATCAGCAGCGCCTCGGCGTCGATCTCCAGGGCGCGCTGGGCGGCGGTGGTGTCGGTGGAGAAGTACGGCATGCCCATACCGGCGCCGAAGATGACGACGCGGCCCTTCTCCAGGTGGCGCACGGCGCGCAGCGGGATGTACGGCTCGGCGACCTGGCCCATGGTGATGGCGGTCTGGACCCGACTGTCGATGCCCTCCTTCTCCAGGAAGTCCTGGAGGGCGAGGCAGTTCATCACGGTGCCGAGCATGCCCATGTAGTCGGAGCGGGCACGGTCCATGCCGCGCTGCTGGAGTTCGGCGCCGCGGAAGAAGTTGCCGCCGCCGATGACGACCGCGACCTGGGCGCCGTCCCGTACGACGGCCGCGATCTCGCGGGCGATCTTGTGCACCACGTCGGGGTCCACGCCCAGGCCCCCACCGCCGGAGAAGGCCTCTCCGGACAGCTTCAGCAGAAACCGGCCGCGTACTTTGCCGTCATCGCTCTTCTGGGCCTTGGTGGTCATGGGGTTCCCGCCTCTTTCACCTGTTGCACATACGAAGAAGGCCACTGCCGGTGGGGCGTTTCGCATCCCATGCGCGGCAATGGCCTCCTCGTCGATTCTGCTGTCGTCCGTCACGCGTGTACGGGACGGCATACGCGAGCGACACGGACGACTCGGACGACTGCTGTCGACCCTAGCGGGGTCGCGCGTCGATCGCTGTAATGACTCAGATGCCGACCTTGATGCGCGAGAAACGCTTCAGGGTGACACCGGCCTCGTCCAGGATCTTCTGGACGGACTTCTTGTTGTCGAGCGCGTACGGCTGGCCCAGCAGCGTGGCGTCCTTGAAGAAGCCGTTGAGGCGACCCTCGACGATCTTCGGCAGGGCGGCCTCCGGCTTGCCCTCGGCGCGGGTGGTCTCCTCGGCGACACGACGCTCGGACTCGACGACCTCGGCCGGGACGTCCTCCTTGGAGAGGTACTTCGGCGCGAAGGCGGCGATGTGCTGGGCGACGCCCTTGGCGACCTCGGCGTTCGGCTTGTCGAGCTCGACGAGGACACCGATCTGCGGCGGCAGGTCGGGCATCGTGCGGTGCATGTACGCCGTCACGAAGCCGTCGGAGAACTGCGCGAAGCGGTCCAGGACGATCTTCTCGCCGAGGTTGGCGTTGGCCTCGTCCACGAACGCCTGGACGGTCTTGCCGGCCTCGATCTCGGAGGCGAGCAGCGCCTCGATGTCGGCCGGGGAGGTCTTGGCGACGTGCTCGGCGATGGCCGTGGCCGCGGCCTGGAACTTCTCGCCCTTGGCGACGAAGTCCGTCTCGCACTTCAGCTCGACCAGGACACCGGAGCTGTTGTCGTCGGCGATGACGGAGACCACGGCGCCGTTCTCGGCGGAGCGGCCCTCGCGCTTGGCGACGCCCTTCTGGCCCTTGATGCGGAGCTCCTCGACGGCCTTCTCGACGTTGCCATCGGCCTCGTCCAGCGCCTTCTTGCAGTCCATCATGCCGGCGCCGGTGAGCTCGCGGAGCTTCTTGACGTCGGCGGCGGTGTAGTTCGCCATGAGTCTGTGAATCTTTCTCGAAGTCTGGAGGATCGAAGATCTACGGGGTATGCGATCCACATCCAGCCGTGGATCCCTGACGAGCCGTTGACCTACGGGTGAACGGCGGGAGCGGACTTCACCGCGCCGGAGGCGCTATGGGATGCAGTGCCGCTCCCGCCGTTCACGCCCTGGTGTCAGGCCTGCTCGGCGTCGGCGGCCGGAGCGGCTTCGGCGGCCGGAGCAGCCTCGGCGGCCGGAGCAGCCTCGGCGGCCGGAGCAGCCTCGGCGGCCGGAGCCTCGGCCGGCTTCTCGGCCTCGGCGGCCGGGGTGGCCTCGGCGGCCGGGGGCTCCTCGGCCTTCTTCTCGCCACCCTCGAGCAGGTCGCGCTCCCACTCGGCGAGCGGCTCGCCCGCGGCCTTCTCGCCCTCGGTCTTGACGCCCGAGCGGGAGATGAGGCCCTCGGCGACGGCGTCGGCGATCACGCGGGTGAGCAGGGTGACGGAGCGGATCGCGTCGTCGTTGCCCGGGATCTTGTAGTCGACCTCGTCGGGGTCGCAGTTGGTGTCGAGGATGGCGACGACCGGGATGTTGAGCTTCCGGGCCTCGCCGACCGCGATGTGCTCCTTCTTGGTGTCCACGATCCAGACGGCGCTGGGCACCTTCTGCATCTCGCGGATACCACCGAGGGTCTTCTCCAGCTTGGCCTTCTCGCGGGAGAGGACCAGCAGCTCCTTCTTGGTCAGACCGGAGGACGCCACGTCCTCGAAGTCGATCTGCTCAAGCTCCTTCAGGCGCTGCAGACGCTTGTAGACGGTCGAGAAGTTGGTGAGCATGCCGCCCAGCCAGCGCTGGTTGACGTAGGGCATGCCGACGCGGGTGGCCTGCTCGGCGATGGCCTCCTGCGCCTGCTTCTTCGTGCCGACGAACATGACCGTGCCGCCGTGGGCGACGGTCTCCTTGACGAACTCGTAGGCGCGGTCGATGTACGACAGCGACTGGAGCAGGTCGATGATGTAGATGCCGTTGCGCTCGGTGAAGATGAAGCGCTTCATCTTCGGGTTCCAGCGACGGGTCTGGTGACCGAAGTGGACGCCGCTTTCCAGCAGCTCCCGCATCGTGACGACGGCCATGGCCGTTCTCCTTGTGTTTCTCGGTTGTGCCGCGGGTGCCGGACGGCACTCGCGCCTGACGCCCGCGACGCGCCGTGCCGCGAAGGACCGAGGGGCGCTGATACGGACCACTGACGGGCCTCGTATCGGGGCGTGCGAAGTCGACCCGGTGGCCCGGGTCGCCACCAGAAGTGTACGGGACCCAAGGGGCCCCGGGTGACGCCGATATCCACAACCCGCCGGTGGTCCACAGATCCCGGCCGTGATCGACCGCACTCCGGCACGGTGCTCGTATGCGAGCGAAACGATGTGCGGCGAAACGACGTGCGTGGACGTGGCTGGACCTGCCGTGGCCTGGCCCGTGGCCGGGCCTGCCGTGGCCGGGCCTGCTCCTGGCGCTGACGGTCGCCGCCTTGGCGGTGATCCCACCGGGAGCGATCCCATCAGGAGCCAGCGCCGGCGCCCCGGCGTGGCGCGGGCGCGACCTACCTGGCGTGTTCTTGGCGGGCGCGGTCCCGCCGGCGGCCGCGGGGCGGGAGATGCCGTCCGCGGGGGCCGGACCGGGCGGCGCGGAGGAGTCGTCGAGCCCCGGGAAGGGCCCGGCCGGACCGCCGGGCGCCGACACGTCCGTACCGGCCGTTGGGCGGAACTGGCCCGTGGGGCCCGTGGGCCGGCGCCCGTTGGTCCTACGGGGCTGGGAACCCCCTGCGACGGCGTACGGCCGCGGTCACCGGGGCGTGGACCTGGCGGCGGCCGCCGATGCCCCGGTACGGGCCGTCGCGCCCGGCCGTGTGTCCTTCGCGGGCCGTGTCGCGGGGCGCGGAGTCGTCTCGGTGGAGCTGACGGACACGGGCGATCCACCCCTGCGGACGACCTACGAACCGGTGCGGGCCTCGGTGAAGGAGGGCGCCGAGGTGGGCGCGGGCGATGTCCTGGGCTTCCTCGAACCCGGCGCCTCCCACTGCCCGTCGTCGTGCCTTCACTGGGGCCTGCTCAGAGCCGACGTCTATCTGGACCCACTGTCCTTGCTGCCCCCGTGGCTGCTGGCGAGGGGGCCGTCACGGCTGCTGCCGGTGATCGGGGTGCCGAGGTAACTGGAGGTGAATCTGGTGCCGCACTGACTGCCGGTGATCGGATTGTCTATCGATGAACCGGAGCAACGGAGCCTCAGCCCCGAACCCCCCGCAGCACCATCGCGACCGCCGCCTCGGTGATCGACTCGGGGTCCTCCGCCGCGCCGAGCTCGATCCGCCGCACGGCCGCGTCGACCACGCCCTGGAGCAGCATCGCGGCCAGCCGGGGCTGTGTGTGCCCCAGGGCGTCCAGCGCCTCGACGATCATCGTTGCGAGCCCACCATGTGCGGCGCGGATCTTCTCCCGTGCCCCCGCGTCGAGTTCACTCGCCGAGATGGCGACGACGGCGCGGTGCCGCCGGTCCCCGACCAGCGCCAGCTGCTGTCGCACATACGCCTCGACCTTGCCCTCGGGGCTGTCCGCGACGGCCATCACCGCCTCGACCTCCGCCGCCCAGAGGGGGAAGTCGACCTCGCAGAGCTCCTCGACCACGGCGGCGCGCGAACGGAAGTACTCGTACACGGACGACCGCGCGAGTCCCGTGCGCTCGGCGAGCGCGGGGAACGTCAGCGCCTCCGTCCCGCCCTCGGACAGCAAGGAGCGCGCCGCGTCCAGCAGGGCGGCACGCTGCATCGACCGGTGCTCGGCCACGGAGGCCGCTCGAATCCTTGGCACGTCAACCACTTTACGGACGAATCACCGACCACGGGAGACGCTTCGTCCGACGGAGCGGCCTCGGCCAGGTCAACGGCCGAAACTCGCCAGCTTCGCCCGTAGCTGGAGCACGGACTTGGTGTGGATCTGACTGACCCGGCTCTCCGTCACCCCGAGCACGTTGCCGATCTCCGCGAGTGTGAGGCCCTCGTAGTAGTACAGCGTGACGACGGTCTTCTCCCGCTCGGGCAGGGTGTTGATCGCCCGCGCCAGGAACCGTCTGAGCTCCCGGTCCTCCGCCACCTCCACGGGGTTGTCGGCGGCGGTGTCCTCCAGCGTGTCCATCAGGCTCAGCCTGTCGCCGCCCTCGCCCCCGACGTGCAGCAGCTCCTCCAGGGCCACCACGTTCGCCAGCGACAGCTGGCTGAACACCGCGTGGAGTTCGTCCACGGCGATGCCCATCTCGGCGGCCACCTCACCCTCGGACGGGGTACGCCGCAGCCGGGCCTCCAGGGTGGCGTAGGCCCGCTCGACGTTGCGCGCCTTCTGACGTACGGACCGCGGGATCCAGTCCAGCGCCCGCAGTTCGTCGATCATCGCGCCCCGGATGCGTGTGATCGCGTACGTCTCGAACTTGATCTCCCGGTCGATGTCGAACTTCTCGATCGCGTCGATCAGCCCGAACACCCCGGACGACACGAAGTCCGCCTGTTCGACATTGGCCGGCAGGCCGACGCTCACCCGGCCCGCGACGTACTTGACCAGCGGCGAGTAGTGCAGGATCAGCTGCTCGCGCAGCCGCTCGTCGCCCGTCGCCTTGTACGACCGCCACAGCTCGTCGAGCGTCGAGGGGGCGGGCGGTCGCACGTCGACGCGGGTGGCTGGGGGAACTGCCGCCCGATCGGACCCGGAGTGGTGCTGGGGCATTCGTCGCCTTGTGCCGTTCTGCCGTGAACTGGTGGTGCCTGCTACCTGGTGCCTTGTGCCAGTGTCGGAGTTGCCGTCTGCGTCTTGTCGTCTGCGTCGTCCTGCCGTCTACGCCGGAATCCTCGTGAGCGTAGCGTGACTGGAGCGTCGCAGTGCGCGAAGAGCGAGGGATCGCCCGTACGCGAACCCCTTCCGCCGGGCGCTCCCCGGGGTCACACCTGTCGCACTGCGTAACCCCACGGAGGCACCAACTCCGGGAATTGCCGGGGCAGTCGGCGTTCCCCCGGACGGCCGAACACGCTCGGTCAGCATCGGCGTCGATCGGATGAGCCGGAGATCATGGCCTGGCGTGTCAACTTCCAGCCCTCGCCGTGTCGTTCGACGTAGCCAAGTGCTCGGAGTTCGTACAGTTTGCCGACCGCGTCATCCTCCGCCGTGCCGGCGCCGCGGGCGATCGCACGCGCCGTCGCGGCCCGGCGGGCGGGAAGGGCGTCGAGGACTCGCCGGGCCCCTGGTTCCAGCAGATCACGCGGCAGTACGGGCCCACGCCGGTCCGGCGCCAGCTCGCCCATGTCGCCGACCAGCTCGGTCACCTCGGCGGCGTCGGTGACCAGCGTGGCCCCGCCGCGCAGCAGCTCGTGCACACCCGCCGACAGCCCGCTGGTCGCCGGTCCGGGCACGCCCATCGTGAACCGCCCCAGCCGCTGCGCGGCCCGCGCCGTCACGAGCGCGCCGCTGCGGTACGCGGCCTCGACGATCACGGTCCCCCGCGTGAGCGCGGCGATGACCCGGTTACGGAGGATGAACCTGCTGGGTGTCGGATGGTCCCCAGGAGGCAGCTCTCCGACCACGAGCCCCTGTTCGGCGATCCTGTTGATCAGCTGGGTGTGCCCTCGGGGGTAGGGCCGGTCCACCCCGCAGGCCAGCACGGCGACGGTCGCGCCCCCGGCCCCGAGAACCCCTCGGTGGGCCGCCCCGTCGACGCCTTACGCCCCACCGG
>NZ_VMNX01000242.1 GCF_009377235.1 Streptomyces acidicola | reverse complement strand
ACCCACAGCAGGGCCCGCCCCAACGGCCGCAGCACGGCGTCCTTCAGCAGCCGCCCGCCCACCACCAGCGCGTCCCACACCATCCGTACCGGCACGACCAGCACCAGCACCACGATCCGCACCGGAACGCGCACCGCGACGGCGAGGCACCCATCGGGCGACTGCCGCGCAGGCGGTTCAGCAGGCGACTTCTCCAGATTCATACCCGCGTAGACGCCTGAACGCCCTGTCCGGATGCAGCAGGTAGCCCTCTCCCTTTTCCCCTTGCTGGGCGTGCACCCGTGCCGGTGTCGGCCGACCCTGGACTCAGGGGGCCTACCGAAGTGGAAGGTGAACGTCGCGATGAAGACACCACCGGTCGTTTCCCCCCGGGAGTGGGAGGCTGCGCGCCAGCAACTGCTGGTGGAGGAGAAGCAACTGACCCGCGCCCGTGACGCACTGGCCGCCAAGCGCCGGCAGATGCCGTGGCAGGCGGTGGAGAAGGAGTACGAGTTCGACGGCCCCGAAGGCAAGGCCAGTCTGCTCGACCTGTTCGAGGGACGTCGCCAGCTGATCGTCTACCGCGCCTTCTTCGAACCCGGGGTGACCGGCTGGCCCGACCACGCCTGCGTCGGCTGCTCCATGGTCGCTGACCACATCGGCCACCTCGCCCATCTGAACGCCCGCGACACCACTCTCGTCTTCGCCTCGCGCGCGCCGCAGCCCGACATCCAGCGGGTGAAGGCGCGGATGGGCTGGACGATGCCCTGGTACACGATCATCGACGACTTCGACACCGACTTCGGTGTGAACGAGTGGCACGGCACGAACGCCTTCATCCGCGACGGCGACAACGTGTTCCGCACCTACTTCATCAACGCCCGCGGCGACGAGGCGTTGGGGAGCACCTGGAGCTACCTCGACATGACCGCGCTCGGCAGGCAGGAGACGTGGGAGAACTCACCCCAGGACTATCCCCAGACCGCACCGTACGCATGGTGGCACTGGCACGACGAGTACGACGGCGGGGGCGAGTCGGCGCGGGGTTGACCGGCCCCGGCACGACCGCACCGCCGGACCGGGCCGCTCGTGGGCCGGGCTCAGGACTTACTCCGCTTCCGGGCCTCGGCCCCGGCGATCGCTTCGGCGTCGGACTCGGCCACCGCGACGGCGAAACCGAGCGCCTCGGTGATGCGAGCTGCCGCCGCCATGACACGTGCCGTGCCCACAACAGGGGCGATCGCCACGAGAACGTCCTGTATCTGCTCAACCGTCAGGTTGGCCTTGACGGCAGGACGGACATGGGCGAGGTAGGAGATCGACGGCGCACCCATGGCCGCGAGCGCGGCGATGCGGGTGAGGATGAGCGAGCTTTCGTCCATGCCACAACGCTCGACCGAGTCGATGGTCATGGCGGAGAGCGTGTCAAGAACCGGAGCCTCAGACGCAGACGACGTAGGCATCTCCGGACCGCCTTCCGGTGCTGGGCGGAACCGGCACGCGGCACCCGCCGGAGCACGGCACCCACGCGCCAGTTGCTTGCCCTTCCACCGTATGGGCCCTCCGAGCCTCACGCATGCGGGGCCGAGCGGGTGACGCCGCTCCGCGAACGGGTGATTCAAGGTGGTTTTCCTCTCGCCGTATGAAAGGAAAAAAGCGGCATTCATGCGTGAACAAGACGCCCGCATGAGCATCAGGGAGGAAAACATGCCGATACAAGCGAACGCGCTCGCGCGCGGCGGCGCGGTACTGGTCACCGCTGCGGCGACCGTCGCCCTGCTGGCCGCCCCGGCCGTAACCACCCAGGCCGAAGCCCACGACGGGCGGACCAACGGCGGGCGGGCCAACGGCGGGCATGCGGCCGAGACCAGGCAGATCGCGTCATCAGTCCTGGACGCCGACGAGAACATCAAGTTCACCCTCACCGCGATCCGGTCCACCGCCGACCCGCTGAGAGCCTCCGTCCGCCTGAAGGCCTTCATGCGGCAGAACGGTAAGTTCGTGCTGTCGGACGAGGTACGGGTCGGTGCGGTGGACGGCTGGTTCTGGTTCCCGGTCACCGGGCGGGGCGCGATCTGCGAGTTCTCGACAGCGAGTACCAACCCCGCGCCCATCACCACAAGCCTTCTGATCACCCCGGCGATCGGCTGCTCACCGCCTCAGAGTTTCGAGCTGCGGGACGGGAAGTTCGAGGCCAACGGCAACAGCACACGGACCCCGCGCGGCGGAGTGAGCACCGGCGGCGGCATGTCCGGACGGCCCGCACCCCAGGGAGCGCCGGGGCCGCGCAGGGCTCAGGCTCCTGACCGGCACCAAGGCCGTTGAACCGATGCGAACTGTCTGCGCCCGTCACGGACGCGCAGTTCGGGTAATTCATCGCGTCAATACGGGAAAACCGCCAGAGGAGTGCGCACACTCTCAGCGTCGAGCTTGATCCTGACCAGCACCGGCATGCCATACAGCTCATCCAGGCCGGGCTATCCCCTGAGGGATACCCTCACTTGGACCCCGGCCCGATTAGGGCGGGCCGGGGGCCAAGTGCTGCACAGACGGGCTTGTCGCTGCCTCAGTTCCACGTCGAGGTCAGCGGCGCTCGTTGTCGATCACTCGGAAGCTGCCTACGATCGCGGTGATCCCGCCGCCGGTCACCACCGTTCCGGGGATTGCGCTACTGGAGCTCCGGGGCCCAATAATCGCAATTGGGGCACCGTTGTCACAGGTAATTCCGCTGAAGAATTCGACGGTCTTGTCGCTCTCGTTCCGGACGTTGAAGTTGGCGGACTGACTACTGATCACAGCGGTGCACACTCCGTGCTCCGCCGCAAACGTTCGCTCGTTGACGAGGATCCGCCCCTCGTTCTCCCTGCGGTTGATGTTCGTCCGGTTGTCACCGCCCTGGGGGACAGTGGAAGCGGCGTCTCCCACGACGTTCGGGGCGGACTGACCAGCCGACTGACCAGCGGACTGCGCGGCCGACTGGGCGGCGTTCTGCGGAGCGGACCGGGGGGCCGAACTGGAAGCTGAGGCATAGTTCACGCCGGTTGCGGCCGCGGCCACAATGCCTACTGACGCCGCGATCGCGACAACGGCACGCTTACGCCTGCCGCCGCTTTTCCTTTCGGGCATTCCGTTTCTCCTTCTCTCAGGGTGTCAGATGATCGACCAACCATGAATGAACTTACTCGGGCCGATTTCTGCCGCCACCGCAGAGATATCTGAAGGGTGACGGAGAGGGGGCCGACTGGGTGTGCGCAAGTCTTGCACCGCACTTATGACGGACCATCAAACAACTGAGAAAAAGGGCAACTTGGCGAACGGTTGAGCCGCCTGGGGGACAGCGCCGACAGTCATTCACCCCGTCGGCAGCATGTCGTGGACCGATGACACCGCTCACAACTGCTAGTGGCGTTCAGAGGCGGGCGTTTACCCCGTTGCCCGGCGCCCCGGCCTCAGGGACCCGAGCGTTCCGCATGGAGTCGTGGTGCGCGCTGCAGGCCCCGCCACGCGCCCCGAACACCCCACCGCACACGAGCACCATCCCCGACATACTGACCGTCAGTCAGCCACTCGCGTACCCGCCGACCGATCTGTCGAACATCGGCCACCCACTCGACGTAATCGCCGAGCATCTCGGCGAGCCACCGCAGAGGGTGCACCGGATCACAGCGGCCGCCGCCACGACAAGCTGCTCGCCGCCCCGCTACTGCCGGCCAACCCGGCGCCGACGACAGGCAACCTGCCCGCCGACGAGGCGGCGGCGACCAATGAGCGAGGCTCTGCAGACGGCGCCCGCCGAGCGGTACGACGCCGTGCCGACGCCGCCGCGGCAGCGGGTTGTCTCCGCCGGCGCGGCGGCGTCGGCAGGCGCCGTCTACTTCACCGTCAGCGGCAGCAGCTTCTTGCCCGTCGGGCCGATCTGGATGTGCGTGTCGAGCTGCGGACACACCCCACAGTCAAAGCACGGCGTCCACCGGCAGTCCTCGACCTCCGTCTCGTCGAGGGCGTCCTGCCAGTCCTCCCAGAGCCAGTCCTTGTCCAGCCCGGAATCCAGGTGGTCCCAGGGGAGGACCTCCTCGTAGGACCGTTCGCGGGTGGTGTACCAGTCGACGTCCACGCCGAAGGGGGCGAGTGCCTTGTCCGCGCAGCTCATCCAGCGGTCGTACGAGAAGTGCTCGCGCCAGCCGTCGAAGCGGCCGCCGTCCTCGTAGACCGCGCGGATGACCGAGCCGATGCGGCGGTCGCCCCGTGACAGCAGGCCCTCGACGATGCCCGGCTTGCCGTCGTGGTAGCGGAAGCCGATCGAGCGGCCGTACTTCTTGTCGCCCCGGATCTTGTCCCTCAGCTTCTGCAGGCGGGCGTCCGTCTCCTCCGCGCTCAGCTGCGGGGCCCACTGGAACGGGGTGTGCGGCTTGGGGACGAAGCCGCCGATCGAGACCGTGCAGCGGATGTCGTTCGCGCCGGAGACCTCGCGGCCCTTCTGGATGACGCGGGTCGCCATGTCGGCGATCTGGAGGACGTCGTCGTCCGTCTCCGTCGGCAGGCCGCACATGAAGTACAGCTTCACCTGGCGCCAGCCGTTGCCGTAGGCGGTGGAGACGGTCCGGATCAGGTCCTCCTCCGAGACCATCTTGTTGATGACCTTGCGGATGCGCTCCGAGCCGCCCTCGGGGGCGAACGTCAGGCCCGAGCGGCGGCCGTTCCTCGTCAGCTCGTTCGCCAGGTCGATGTTGAAGGCGTCCACGCGGGTGGAGGGCAGCGAGAGGCCGATCTTGTCCTCTTCGTAGCGGTCCGCCAGGCCCTTGGCGATGTCGCCGATCTCCGAGTGGTCCGCGGAGGACAGGGACAGGAGGCCGACCTCCTCGAAGCCCGTGGCCTTCAGGCCCTTGTCGACCATCTCGCCGATGCCCGTGATCGAACGCTCCCGCACCGGGCGCGTGATCATGCCCGCCTGGCAGAAGCGGCAGCCGCGCGTGCAGCCGCGGAAGATCTCCACCGACATGCGCTCGTGAACCGTCTCGGCCAGCGGGACGAGGGGCTGCTTGGGGTACGGCCACTCGTCCAGGTCCATGACCGTGTGCTTGGACACACGCCACGGGACGCCCGACTTGTTGGGGACCACACGGGCGATGCGGCCGTCCGGGAGGTACTCCACGTCGTAGAACGCCGGGATGTAGACCGCGCCCGTCTTCGCCAGGCGGAACAGGACCTCCTCGCGGCCACCGGGGCGGCCCTCCGCCTTCCACTCGCGGATGATCTTCGTCATGTCCAGTACGGCCTGCTCGCCGTCGCCGATGACCGCCGCGTCGATGAAGTCGGCGATCGGCTCGGGGTTGAAGGCCGCGTGGCCGCCAGCCAGGACGATCGGGTCGTCCACGGTCCGGTCCTTGGACTCCAGGGGGATGCCGGCCAGGTCCAGGGCCGTGAGCATGTTCGTGTAGCCCAGTTCCGTGGAGAAGGACAGACCGAACACGTCGAAGGCCTTCACCGGCCTGTGGCTGTCCACCGTGAACTGCGGGACGTCGTGTTCCCGCATCAGCTCCTCCAGATCCGGCCACACGCTGTACGTGCGCTCGGCGAGGACGCCCTCCTGCTCGTTCAGTACCTCGTAGAGGATCATGACGCCCTGGTTGGGCAGCCCGACCTCGTACGCGTCGGGGTACATGAGCGCCCAGCGGACGTCAGAGGACTCCCACGGCTTGACGGTGGAGTTGAGCTCTCCGCCGACGTACTGGATCGGCTTCTGCACATGCGGGAGCAGAGCTTCGAGCTGCGGAAACACAGAGTCGGCGGCCGCAGCGACTTCGGCAGACATCTAGCGAACCTTCGTGAGCTGGATGGAGGACTGGACGGAACTGACAGGAGTGACCATCCACCCTAACGCGACTCACACCACCGTCCGTACGCGTCAGGACGTGCATCACCGCCCGTACGGTCATATGTCAAGGCGGGCATCACCGCCCGTACATGTCAGGGCGTGCGCCACCGCTCGTACGCGTCCGGAAGCGTCGCCTCGATCTCCGCCGCCCTGCGCTCCTCCCGGCCGTACAGCACCCCGTACGTGAAGGAGATCTCCCCCGCCCCCTGGGCCTGCGACGCGAGGTCGCGCAGGGCCTCCCGGGCCATCACGCTGTCCTGGTGGTCACCGAGGAGGGTCTGGAGCGACTTACTGGCGCGGACCCGGGCCTTGAAGCCGTCGTCGAAGTCGACGGCCGCCTCCGCCGCGTACCGGGCGCGCTTGGCCTTCTTGCGGGCCTCGTGCATCGCCAGGTCGCGGTCGGTGCCGGACGGTAGGTCCAGGGCCTGCTCGACCAGTGTGGACACCTTGCCCTCCTCCCGCCGGACGGCCTTGGTGAGCACCTTCTCCGGATCACCCTGGGCGGCCTTGAGCAGGGGCGGCTGGGCGATCAGCGCGTCGAGGGTGTTCAGCAGGTCCAGGTACCGCGTTCCGTCGAGTACGGCGATCAGCCGACGGCGTGAGCCGGAGCTGCCTGCCTGCGACCAGGTGCGCAGCCGGGTGCGGACGGGGCCGACGAGGAGCGTGCTGGGCAGGTCGTCCAGCGCGGCCGTCAGGCGTTCGGTCAGCACCTCCTGGTCGCGGTCGACGCCCAACTCCCCCGCCAGCCACTTGAGTTCCGCACCGATGGGGTCCGTGAAGGTGCGGTCCAGGACCTTGGAGTACGACCGGAGGGAGCTGCGCAGCCGCCGGGTGGCGACGCGCATGCTGTGCACGGAGTCGGGCAGGTCGCGACGGACGGCGGGGTCGAGGCCGACGATCGCGTCGCGCTGGGCGCCCACGTAGGCGAGGACGTGGTCGGCGGCGACCCGCGGGGGCTCGGGAGCGCGCTTGCCGCCCGCCTTGCCTTTCTTGGTCGCCTTGGCCTCCTCAGCTGCCTTGCCGCCCTCAGCCCCTTTGGCTTCCTCAGCCCTTTTGGCTCCCTTGGGCTCCTTCGCTCCCTTGGCCTTCTTGTCGGGCTCGCTCTTCGCCGCGTCGGCCTCGCGCGGTGTCGTCTCGCGCAGGGCTCTGGCCAGCTTCGAGGGCGCGGCGGACGCCCGTACGCCCGCCTTGCGCAGCTTCTTGTCGACCTTGTCGAGGAACGCCGGGTCGCCGCCGTCGGCCAGCTCCACCTCGATCTCGGACCACTGTGTGCCGAGCGGCACACCGATGAGACGCTCGGCGTGTACGGCGTCGACCCCGACCTCGGCCAGGAGCGCGCCGTCCGCGTCGAGCAGGTCACGGACGTCGCGGGAGGAGCGGATGCGGACGAGAGGGACGAGGTCGGTGTCACGGACTCGGGAGCGCAGGAGCCCGGCGAGTGCGCTGGGCACCGCGTCGGAGAGGGGCTCGCGAATCTCGTCCCGTACGCCGGAGGAGACGGGGAACTTCAGGTGCCAGCCCGCGTCGTCGCCTCCGGTGCGGCGGCGCAGGGTGATCCCCGCCGAGGCGAGGCGTTCGTCCGGGGTGTCGTAGTAGACGGCGTCCAGCTCGGCGACGCCTTTGTCCACGACGGTCGTGACCCCGGCGACTCCGGTCAGGTCGGGCAGGCCACTCTCGTCGGATTCGTACTTCCGCTCGATTTCGCGTTTCGTGTCCGCCATGAACCGAATCTAGTCGCCATTCCGCTTATGCGACATCCCCAAAACGGCACGACACCGACATCAGCCGTTCACCTCCGCTTCAGCACCGCGATTCACCACCCCGAGCGGAGTGCCTACGCCGACATGGGCCGCTGCACCCGGATGGACTGCAACAGACCCACCGCCACCCACACCGCGAACATC
This sequence comes from Streptomyces acidicola, assembly GCF_009377235.1. Lineage (GTDB taxonomy): Bacteria > Actinomycetota > Actinomycetes > Streptomycetales > Streptomycetaceae > Streptomyces > Streptomyces acidicola. The sequence continues at coordinate 6,760 of NZ_VMNX01000242.1, read as the reverse complement.
GACGACCCTCCGTACGACACGAACGGCAGCGGCAGACCGGCCACCGGCATGATCCCGAGCGTCATTCCGATGTTCTCGAAGGTCTGGAAGGCGAACCAGGCGATGATCCCGGCGGCGACGATCGTGCCGTACAGCTCGGTCGTCTCGCGGGCGATGCGGCAGGCTCGCCACATCACCACACCCAGCAGCACGATGATCAGGCCCGCGCCGACGAAGCCCAGTTCCTCTCCCGCGACCGTGAAGACGAAGTCCGTCTGCTGTTCGGGCACGAACTGGCCGGTGGTCTGCGAGCCCTTGCCGAGTCCGGTGCCGAAGAGGCCGCCGGAGCCGATGGCGATGCGGGCCTGGTTGGTGTTGTAGCCGACGCCGGCCGGGTCGAGCTCGGGGTTGGCGAAGGCGGCGAACCGGTTGATCTGGTACTCGTCGAGGATCTTGAGCTGCCAGACCGCGACCGCGCCCATCGCGCCCGCGCCGATCAGCCCGAGCACCCAGCGGTTGGAGGCGCCGGAGGCGAGCAGCACACCCAGCACGATGATGACCATGACCATGACCGAGCCGAGGTCGGGCATGAGCAGCACGATCATTATCGGCACGGCGGCGAGGCCGAGGGACTGCAGGACCGTGCGGTGGTCGGGGTACGGCTTGTCGCCCGCGTCCACTCTGGCGGCGAGCAGCATCGCCATGCCCAGGATGATCGTGATCTTCACGAACTCGGAGGGCTGGAGCGAGAAGCCACCGCCGAGGACGATCCACGCGTGGGCGCCGTTGATGGTGGCGCCGAGCGGGGTGAGCACCAGCAGGATCAGGAAGACCGAGACGCCGTACAGGATCGGGACGGCCGTGCGCAGGGTGCGGTGGCCGAGCCAGATCGTGCCGACCATCAGGGCGATCCCGATGCCGGTGTTGAGGAGGTGCCGGACGAGGAAGTAGTACGGGTCGCCCTGGTTGAGCACGGTGCGGTTGCGGGTGGCCGAGTAGACGAGGGCCGCGCCGATCAGGGACAGCGCGACGGTGCACAGCAGCATCGGCCAGTCGAGCCTGCGGGCGAGCGAGTCGCGGGCGATCAGCCGGGCCCAGCCGGAGCGCTGGGGCCCGTATCCGGAGACGGAGAAAGTGTTGGCTCCTGTCATGGAGACGTCCTCCGCCTCATCCTCTTCTTCAGGCCCTTCAGGCCCTTCAGGTTCTTCGGGTTCTTCAGGTTCTTCGGGTTCTTCGGGTTCTTCGGGTTCTTCGGGCGGACTGTGCGCCGTCGGGTGTCACGGTTGGTGCCGGCGCCGGGCTGGGGCACGGTGGCGGCCGGGTCGTTGCCCGGCAGCGTCTGAGCCCCTTCCTCGGTGGCCTGCTCCGGCTCCTTCGGCGGGTACGTCCCGATCTTCGGGGCGTCGATGGACCCGTCGGCATCGATCTTCGGCAGGCCCTCCTGCGGGGTGGAGAGCAGTGCCTTCTTCTTGTCGATCGCGCCGTCCTCGGAGACCCCGTACAGGGCGTTGTAGAGCTTGCGGACGGCCGGGGCCGAGGCTCCGGAACCCGTACCACCCTGGGAGATCGTCATGACGATCGAGTAGTCCTTGGTGTACGAGGCGAACCACGAGGTGGTCTGCTTGCCGTAGACCTCGGCCGTACCCGTCTTGGCGTGCATGGGGATCTGGTCCTGCGGCCAGCCCTGGAAGCGCCAGGCGGCGGTGCCGCGGGTCGCGACGCCCGCGAGGGCATCGTTCATCTCGTCGCGGAGCTTCTGCGTTATGGGCAGCTTGCCGTGCGGCTTGGGTTCGATCTCCTCGACGTGCTTGCCGTCGGCGCTGACGATGGCCTTGCCGACGGTGGGGTTGTAGAGGGTGCCGCCGTTGGAGATCGCCGAGTAGATCGTGGCCATCTGGATGGGGGTGACAAGGGTGTCGCCCTGTCCGATGGAGTAGTTGACGGAGTCACCGGCACGCATCTGGTTGCCTTCGAGGCAGTTCTCGTACGCGATGCGCTCGCCGTAGTCGCCGTCCTTCTTGCCGGACTTGCACCAGGCGTCCTTGTTGGCCGTCCAGTAGCTCTGCTTCCACTGGCGGTCGGGGATGCGGCCGCTGACCTCGTTGGGCAGGTCGATGCCGGTCTCGGCGCCGAGGCCGAACTGGTGGGCGGTCTTGTAGAACCAGTCGTCGGCGTTCTTCTTCGGCTTGGTGCCGCCGTCGCGCTTCCACTCCTCGTGGGCGAGCCGGTAGAAGACGGTGTCGCAGGAGACCTCCAGGGCTTGGCCGAGGCTGATCGGGCCGTACCCCTTGGACTCGAAGTTGTTGAAGACCTGGCCGCCGATGGAGTACGAGCTGGAGCAGTCGTACGGTCCGTTGAAGGAGTAACCGGCGTTGACCGCGGCGGCCGTCGGGATGACCTTGAAGATGGAGCCGGGGGCCGACTGGCCCTGGATCGCGCGGTTCAGCAGCGGGTAGTTGGACTTCTTCTCGGTGAGCCGGGCGTAGTCCTTGCCGGAGATGCCGCCGACCCAGGCGTTCGGGTCGTACGTCGGGTTGGACGCCATGGCGACGACGCGGCCGGTCTTGGCCTCCATCACCACGACCGCGCCGGAGTCCGCCTTGTAGTTGGTGCCGGTGTTCCGGTCGTGCTCCTTGCGGGCCGCCTTCATCGCCTCTTCGAGCTCGTACTCGGCGATGCGCTGGACGCGGGCGTCGACGCTGGTGACCAGGTTCGAGCCGGGCTCGGCCGGGTCGGCCTGCGCACGCCCTATGACCCGGCCGAGGTTGTCGACCTCGTAGCGGGTGACGCCGGCCTTGCCGCGCAGCTGCTTGTCGTACTGGCGCTCAAGGCCGCTGCGTCCCACCTGGTCGGAGCGCAGGAACGGCGAGTCGGTGTCCTGGGCCTGCTGGATCTCCTCGTCCGTGACGGGCGAGAGGTAGCCGAGAACCTGTGCGGTGTTGGACTCGCCGGGGCTCGCGTAGCGGCGCACGGCCTGGGGCTCGGCGGTGATGCCGGGGAAGTCCTCGGAGCGCTCGCGGATCTGCAGGGCCTGCTTGGCGGTGGCCTCGTCGGTGATGGGGATCGGCTGGTACGGGGAACCGTTCCAGCAGGGCTGCGGCGTCTTGGAGTCGCACAGCCGGACCTTGTTCATGACCTCCCTGGGCTTCATGCCCAGGACGCCGGCGAGCTTGGTGAGGGCCGCCTTGCCGTCGTCCTTCATCTTCAGCAGGTCCGTGCGGGAGGCGGAGACGACGAGCCGGGTCTCGTTGTCGGCGATCGGCACACCGCGGGCGTCGAGGATCGAGCCGCGCACGGCGGGGTCGACGACCTTCTGCACGTGGTTGCCGGACGCCTCCTTGGCGTAGGCCTCGCCCTCGCGGATCTGGAGGTACCAGAGGCGGCCGCCGAGGGTGCCGAGGAGGGAGACGACGAGGATCTGGATGATGACGAGCCGGATCTGGACCCGTGGGGTCCGGCCCGTCTCGGGGATATTGGTCACTGCGGCTGCCTCCCCCTCTCAGAGCGCGTACGGGCATCGGTGCGTGTACGGGCATACGAGCACGTACGGGCATACGAGTACGTACGGGCATACGAGTACACCGACAAGCTGTGTGCGCGGGCGGCGGGCGCGCGCGTGGTCGACTGCCGTGCCCTCACAGCCGCTTGACCCCCTTGATGCGTCCGGCGCGGGCCATACGCGCTCTGACGGCCTTCATGCGCAGGCCACCGCGCTGGCTGCCGATGCGCAGGCCGGTGCCGGCGGAGAGCCAGCCCGGGGAGACGTCGGCGGCCTTGGCGGAGGCGGTCTCTGCGAGCGGGTCGCGGTCGGCGCGGCGGGCCAGGGCGATGATCCCGGGGACGACGAAGGGGGCGAGCAGCAGGTCGTACAGGGCGGCGGTGAACAGCAGGCTGGGCAGGCCGACATGGCGGGCGGCCGTGTCGCCGACAAGAGCGCCGACACCGGCGTACAGCAGGGTCGTGCCGACGGCGGCGGCGACCACGACGGCCATGGGCCCGGTCGCGGACCTGAGCTGCCCGTTGTCGGGCTTGGCCAGTCCGGCGAGGTAGCCGATGACGCAGAGCACGAGGGCGTAGCGCCCGGCGGCGTGGTCGGCCGGCGGGGCGAGGTCCGCCAGGAGGCCCGCGCCGAAGCCGATGAAGGCACCGCCGACATGGCCGTACACCAGTGCCAGGCCGAGAACCGTGAGGAGCACCAAGTCCGGTACGGCACCCGGAAGATGGAGTCGGGCGAGGATGCTCACCTGGACGACCAGGGCCACGATCACGAGGGTCGTGGAGAGCAGCATCCGGTTGAAGCGCATGGGGGTTCAGCTCCTACTGCTCTTGCGGTTGTCCGTCGGTGGGCGCCGCGGCGGACGGTGTGACCGTCACCGTCACGGTCGGCGTGGGCGTGGGCTTCGGCTTGTCCGGCAGGACGGTGTCACGGGGATCCCTGCGGGGCGCCTCGACGACGACACCGACGATGTCGAGCTTCGTGAAACCGACGTACGGCCTGACGTAGATCGTGCGGGTGAGGTCACCGCCCGACGGATCGACCCGCGACACGACCCCCACCGGCACACCCGGCACGAACGGTTTGTCGGCCTCCGACCCGAAGGTGACGAGCCGGTCGCCCTTCTTCACCTTCGCCTTGCCGTTGAGCAGTTCGACGCGCAGCGGCCGGTCACCCTGCCCGGAGGCGAAGCCGAGCTCGTCGGTGGCCTCCATGCGCGTGCCCACGGTGAAGTCGGGGTCGCTGGCGAGCAGCACGGTGGCGGTGTTCGGTGCGACGGTGGTGACCCGACCGACCAGCCCGTCGCCGTTCAGCACGGTCATGTCCCGCTTGATGCCCTCTTTGGAGCCGATGTCGATGGTGACGGTCCACGAGAACCCCTGGGCGGCGCCGATGGCGATGACCTCGGCGCCCTTGATGCCGTACTGGCCGTTGGCGGCGGTCTTCAGCATCTTGTCGAGCTGCCTGACGCGGCTTCGGTTGCGGTCGTCGCTGCCGAGCTCGGCCTTCAGCGCGGCGTTCTCCTTCTCCAGTGCGGCGAGCCGGTCATGCCGTTCGCCGGAGTCACGGATGGCGGAGACGGCGTTCCCGATGGGGTCGACGGCGGTCGAGACCCCGTCCTCGATCGGACCGAAGACCGTGGCCGCGGCTTGCCGGGCACCGTCGACCGGAGAGTCCTCCCCACCGCGGATGTCCACCGTGATCAGTGCGAACGCGATGGCGATCAGCAGCACCAGGAGCAGTCGGCTCTCTCGTGTGTCCCTCACGTGCGGCGGCCGTGCCCTTCCTTGTCGGAATGGTCAGTTCGAAAAGCTCACCAAGGGGTCCCGAGCGCGCGGGCACTCACGGGTGTTATGGGGGAGCTTATGCCTCAATATCAACGATCCGCCGTACGAGAGGGGTTCGTCTCGTACGGCGGAGCCGAAGTTATATGTCATCTGCGGGGCTGGGCGTCGAGCACCTGCTGCAACGCCTCGAACTCCTCGACGCACTTGCCGGAACCGAGCGCCACGCTGTCCAGCGGGTCCTCGGCGATATGGATCGGCATCCCGGTCTCCCGGCGCAGCCGCTCGTCCAGGCCGCGCAACAGCGCACCGCCGCCGGTCAGCACGATCCCCCGGTCCATGATGTCGCCGGAGAGCTCCGGCGGACACTTGTCGAGGGTGGTCTTGACGGCATCGACGATGGCATTGACCGGCTCTTCGATGGCCTTCCGCACCTCACCCGTGGAGATGACCACGGTCTTCGGCAGCCCGGAGACGAGGTCCCGGCCGCGGATTTCGGTGTGCTCGTCAGAGTCGAGGTCGTACGCCGAACCAATTGTGATCTTGATCTGTTCGGCCGTCCGCTCACCAAGAAGCAGCGAGTACTCCTTCTTGATGTGCTGAATGATCGCGTTGTCCAGCTCGTCGCCCGCTACGCGGATGGACTGTGCTGTGACGATTCCGCCGAGCGAGATGACCGCGACCTCCGTGGTGCCGCCGCCGATGTCCACCACCATGTTGCCCGTGGCCTCGTGGACCGGCAGGCCGGAGCCGATGGCCGCGGCCATGGGCTCCTCGATGATGTGCACCTGGCGGGCGCCGGCCTGGGAGGACGCCTCGATGACGGCGCGGCGCTCGACACCGGTGATACCGGAGGGCACGCAGACGACGACCCGGGGCCGGGCCAGATACCTCCGCTTGTGGATCTTCAGGATGAAGTAACGGAGCATCCGCTCGGTGATCTCGAAGTCGGCGATGACGCCGTCCTTGAGCGGGCGCACGGCGACGATGTTGCCAGGCGTCCGACCGATCATCTTCTTCGCTTCCGCGCCGACCGCGAGGATGCCACCGGTGTTGGTGTTGATCGCGACGACGGACGGTTCGTTGAGTACGATCCCGCGACCCCTGACGTACACCAGCGTGTTGGCGGTCCCGAGGTCGACAGCCATGTCACGGCCGATGAACGACATTGAGTTCCCCATCAGGATTCGTCTGGCCTTCCCAAAGTGGAGCACTGACGGCTTTTCGGGTTGGCGAAGTGGGTGCTGTGACGTGAAGGCTTACATCGTAGTCTCGCCCGCACGGACACTGCGCGAGGGTCTTCGCCATTGTGGGCAGATGATGGGCCGCCTCGCTCGCGCAGACGGTCCATCGGGGGCACGCGTTCCCCCGATCTGCATGCGTATGCCGGGGGAACCGCGAATTTTCCGGGGAGTTGCCTGGTCAGCCGGGGAAGTGGGGCTGACGGAGGATCAGAAAATCGGTGCTTTCCGTGTGGGCTGAACGTGTCTCTTATAAACAA
>NZ_VMNX01000241.1 GCF_009377235.1 Streptomyces acidicola | reverse complement strand
GTGGGTGCGTGGGTGGGTTTTCTCGCCCCCGCCGCCCCTACCCGTCCCATCCCTCAGGGGCTCCGCCCCTTCAACCCCGGCCAAGGGGGCTGCGCCCCCTGGAACCCCCGGGTTTCGGGGCTCCGCCCCGGACCCCGTTTCGGGGGCCGGCCCCCGCGCCCCCGCTCCTCAAACGCCGGAGGGGCTGGTTTGTGCGGGCGGGGCCGGATTTCCAGCCCGTCCGGCGTTTGAGGACTGGGCCGTTCAGGCCCGTGGACCACACAGCCCACCCGCGCGTGACCCGCCCGCCCCTGCCGAACAACGGGGGTCTGGAGGCGGCAGCCCCCAGCGAACCACCTCGCGGAGGCGGGCCTGCGGAAATCGGTTGTCCACAGGCTTCCCACGTGGCGAGTTCCGGACAGTAGTGTCGCGTTCATGGAGCAGAGGCATCTCGGCCGTACCGGCCTGCGTGTGTCCCGGATCGGGCTCGGCACCCTGACCTGGGGGCGTGACACCGACGAGCACGACGCCGCGGACATGCTGAAGGTGTTCTGGGAGGCGGGCGGCACCCTCGTCGACACGGCGGACGTGTACGGGGACGGGGAATCCGAGTATCTGCTCGGGCAGCTCGTGGAGGGGCTCGTGCCACGGCGGGACCTGATCATCTCGACCAAGGCGGGCAGCGTGCCGGACCCCGACCGCCGCTTCGACGGCTCACGCGGCCATCTGCTCTCGGCGCTCGACGCCTCCCTGGCCCGCCTCGGCACGGACTACGTGGACCTGTGGCACGTGCACGCCTACGACGCCGGCACCCCGCTGGAGGAGACCCTCCACGCACTCGACCTGGCGGTCAGCAGCGGGCGGGCGCGGTATGCCGGGGTGTCCAACTTCTGCGGGTGGCAGCTCGCGAAGGCGGCCACGTGGCAGCTCGCGGCCCCGGGCATACGCACGCGGCTGGCCAGTACGCAGATGGAGTACTCGCTGCTCCAGCGCGGCGTGGAGCGCGAGGTGCTCCCCGCCGCCCTGGACCTGGGCGTCGGCCTGTTGCCGTCCTCACCGCTCGGCCGCGGCGTCCTCACGGGCAAGTACCGTCACTCCACGCCCGCCGACTCACGGGGCGCCTCGGAGCACCTGGCCCCGTTCGTCGCGCCGTACCTCGACGAGACGGCGAGCAGCATCGTGGACGCGGTGCAGACGGCGGCGGACGGTCTCGCCTCGACCCCACTCCAGGTGGCCCTCGCCTGGGTCCGCGACCGCCCCGGTGTGGCCGCCCCCATCGTCGGCGCGCGCAACGCGCGGCAGCTCACGGCGGCGTTGTCAGTGGAGGCCCTTACTCTTCCTGACGAGATCTGCAGGGCTCTCGACGATGTGTCGGCGCCCCTGCACCGCTATCCCGATCACGACTGGAGCACGCTGTGAGCACGGAGCCCGAACCCACGGAGACGGCCGAGCCGGGGCACCCGGGCGACGAGAACGCACCCGAGAGCGGAACGGATGCCCCCGAGGGCGGCACGGACGCGACCCAGGGGGGTGCGGAGGCGACCCAGGGGGGTGCGGAGGCGACCCTGGGAGGTGCGGCGGCGGCCGGGGCCGAAGGCGGCGCCGTGTCCGATCGGTCCGAGGCCGAGGCCGAGTTGGCGGCCCAGCAGGTCGAGCGGGAGCGGATCGAGCGTCGGAAGGCCGAGAAGACGGCACCGGTCGAGAGCGGGGGCAGGCTCACTGGCACGGCCGCCGACCTCCTCGCGGCCGTACGGGCCGTAGAGGGCGGGCAGAAGCCCGCGTCCCCGGTGTTCAGCGGGCCGGAGCCCGCACCGCGCAGGCCCGCGGTCGAGCCGGTTCGGCGCCCACAGCCCACGGCACCCGTGACACCCCCGACCCCTGCGGGCCCCGTGGCTCCGGCTCGCGAGACGGTCGAGGCCGTGCACGCCGTACTGACCGAGGGCGGCGCCCCCCAGACCCTCGCACCGCAGGTCGCCGCCGTGCTCGGCGAGGGCGCGGCGGGTGAACTGCGCGCGGACCCCTGGCAGTTGCTGCGGATCACCGGCGTGCGGCCCGAGCAGGCCGACGGCTTCGCGCGGGCGCTGCTCGGCGCGGAGTGCGGCCCCGATGACGAACGACGGGCCCGGGCGGTCACCGTCTGGCTCCTGGAGCAGGCGGCGCTCGCGGGGCACACGGCCCTGGAGATCCCTGCCCTGACCGCCGCGCTCAGCCGGCGCTCGGTGCCGGACCCGGACGCGGCCGTGCAGAGCACGATCGCGGAGGGCGACGCCCTGGTCTTCCAGGACGCCCTCGACTCCCCGGCCTCGGCCCCGACCCAGGAGAGCGAGGGCGAGGAGACGGAGGAGCGCCCGGTCCGCGTCCTGCTCGGCCTGGAGCAGTACGCCCTCGCGGAGGAAAGCCTCGCCGACGGACTGGCCCGGGTGATCAACTCGGTGCCCAAGGAGGACGGTTCGGCCGCCGGCTGGGAGCAGGCCACCGCCTCGGCCCCACGCTCCGCGGCGGAGCTGATCGGCGCGGTCGCCGGGCACGGCCTGGTCCTGCACACCGGCGGCGAGGCATCCCGCGCGGAGCCCGCGGCCCTGGTCGCCGCCGCGTGCACACTCGGCCTGCGCGCGTACGCGGCCACGTACAGCACGGACGGCCGACGGAGGTTCGCGGCACTGCTCGCCGACGCGACCGCGGGTGCGGTGGCCGGGGGTGAGCGGCAGGGTCAGGACGGACCTGCGGCACAGCAGGGTGAGCGGACCGTCCTTGACGACGACCTCGCGACCGTGGTGACCGTTGCCGGGCTCCTGTCCGGTGCCGAAGGACCCGGGCGGGACGTGGACGGGGCGCTGGACCTCGACCTCCTCGTCGTGCTCGACGCCCCGCAGCTGGACGTGGAGGCCGCGGCCGTGCTCGCCGAGTCGTTGCCCGACGGGGCGCGGCTGGTGCTCAGCGGCGATCCAGGGGTGCTGTGGTCCGCGGGGCCGGGTCGGGTCTTCGCGGACCTGCTGGCCGCCCGGGTCTGCCCTCAGGTCGCCTCGCGCACGCCCGACCCCGGTCCCATCGGCGAGCTGGTCTCCGGGATCGGGATCGGCGAGCTGAACCAGGTCGAGGCGCCCGGCAAGGAGGTCGTGATCGTGCCGGTGCGGGACGCCGGTGAGGCGGTCCACCGGACCGTGCAGCTCGTCGCGGACTCGGTGCCGCGGGCGATCGGGGTCCCGGCCGAGGAAACGCAGGTGATCACGCCGGGCCACGGCGGCGCGGCCGGTACACGCGCGCTGAACGCCGCCCTGAAGGAGCGGCTGAACCCCGGTCCGGGCCGCTTCGGCGGCTTCGACCCCGGCGACCGCGTCGCCTACTCCCCCACGCCCGGCCATACGGTGCCGGGCCGTGTCGTGAAGGCCGACGCCGACGGGCTGCACCTGGAGTGCGCGGGCGCCCCCGTCGTCGTACCGAAGGAGCGGGTGGAGCAGTCGGTGCGGCACGGGTGGGCGCTGACCGCGCACCAGGCCGTGGGGCAGCGGTGGCCGGCCGCGGTGGTCGTGCTGCCCGGGGACGCCGCCCAGGCCCTGAGCCGGCCCTGGGTCTACACGGCCTTCGGCCGCGCCGAGCGCCATCTGTCCGTGGTGCACGGTGTGGAGCAGGCGCTGCCCCAGGCTGTGGCCGAGGTCCTGGCCAAGCCCCGTACGACCCGTCTGCCCGCCCTGCTCAAGGCGCAGGTCCCGGCGGCCGGTTGAGACACGCGAGCCGCGTGGCGGCCCGCGCCGCCAAAGGAAGGTGGCGGTCACCTGCTGTCAGGTGACCGCCACCACACCGTGCTCGTCGCCGTGACCGGAGGGGCTCAGCGATCGGCGTCCAGGGGCTCCAGGTCCTCGTCGTCGTCCAGTTCGGATTCGGGGACGAGCTCGTCGTCCAGGTCGTCGCCGTCGCCCTCTTCGAAGCTGGTGCTGGCGTCGAAGCGGCAGATGACCTGGTCCTCGTCGGGCTGCTCGAAGGGGGCCTCCAGCCATTCGCCCGGCTCGGTCGGCGCGTCCAGAGCCGTCACCCAGAGCGTGGAGTCGCCCTCCTCCAGTCCGAACTCCTTGTGCCGCGAGGCGATCTCATCGGCCTCGAACTCGCCGAACACGATGTCCAGGGCATGAGCCGTGCCGAGGGAGTCGGCGGAACCACCGGCTCCGTTCCGGTCCTCCTCCACGGCCTCCACGCGCTGTGCCTGTGCCAGCAGCCGCTGGGGCTCCGCCACGGTGTAGTCCCTGCGGATCAGGACGCTGATGGCCTCCGGCTCCGGTCCCGCGTAGGGCGGCACCGTGCCGGGGATCTCGAAGGGCGTGACCTCGTCGTAACGGTCGTAGAGCAGTTCGTCGTACTCCTCGGCGGCCGCGGCCAGCTCGTTGAACGCCTCGTAGACGGCCGGGTCGTCCTCACCCGTCCTCCGCTCGACCGCGGCCAGGTGACGGTCGAGCGCGGTCTTGACCGCCTCGGCGGCGGCACGTACCTCGGCAGCGGTGGGCTGCGCAGCATCAGACATAGTGCAGACGCTATCCGTACCGGGCCTCTGCCCGCACAATAGATGCGATGCCGGAATACGAATTTGTCGACGTGTACGTACCGCGCGGGGTCTCCCGCAAGGAAGCCACGCGTCTGCTGACGGACCACGCCGAGTACGGTCACTGGGAGCTGGATCGCCTCAGCCTGCTGCGCGACGGCAGCCGCAGGGTGCGGTTGCGCCGGCGGATCATCCGCCAGGTGCGCGCCACGTGGTGAGGGCGGGCGACTGAATCGGAGCGGGACCCGCCGGTGCGGGGCCCGCTCCGTTGCACACGCCACAGGGGCTACGAGGTCGCCCGTACCTTGCGGTAGAGCAGAGCGCCGCCGAGGATCGCGCCCGCGCTGACGGGCAGCGCGAGGCCGAGGGGCAGCTCACTGCCGGTCTGGGCGAGCTGCTCGACGCCCTCGGGCTGGGTGACGGTCTGTGTGCCCGGGTTGTTCGGGTGGCCGGGCTTGCCGGGTTCATCGGGCTGTCCTGGCTCCCCCGGCTGGCCAGGCTGCTCCGGGTTTCCGGGCTCCCCCGGGTGCTCCGGATTCCCTGGGTGTCCGGGCTCCCCCGGCTTGCCAGGCGGGTTCTCGTGGCCGCCGCCCGGAGGGGTGTGGTGGCCCCCTCCCGAGCCGTTGTCGCACTCGTTGCCCGTCGTCGTGTTGCCGATGCCGCCGACGCTCACGCTGTTGCCGCAGACGTTGACCGGCACGTCCACCGGCACCTGAACGTTGTTACCGGAGCCCACGCCGGGCGAGCCGGCGGAGTCCCCGTCGGCCTGGGCCCCGTGCCCGGACCCGCTCTGCGAGCCGCCGCCGTGGCCGCCGTGGTGCGAGCCGCTGTCGCCGCTCTTGTTGGCGCACTTGTTGCCCACCGACGGGTTGAGCGCCCCCACGACGTTCACCGTGTTGCCGCAGACGTTGACCGGGGCGTGCACCGGTACCTGCACCGAGTTGCCCGACAGCACACCGGGCGAGTTGGTGGCGGAGCCGTGGGCTCCGGAGTCGGCGCTCGCATAGCCGCCGGTCGCGGCGATGACGCCCGTCGCCGCCGCCACGGTCATCAGGCCCTTGCGGGTGACCTGTCGCATTGCTGAATTCCCTGCCTTCGACGTTGTCCTGGACCTTGCGGAAAAACCCGTCGGCCCCGGAGTGCATGGCGTGCACTCCGGGGCCGACGGACTCAGACCCTCATGGGGTGAGGCCCCTCACGGGGTGAGGCACAACGTCACTTGTTGATGCAGGTGTTGCCGAAGGTGGGGTTCAGCAGCCCGATCACCGAGATCGTGTTGCCGCAGAAGTTCACGGGGACGTGAACGGGCGCCTGAACAACGTTGCCGGACAGAACACCCGGAGAGCCCACGGCAGCACCCTGAGCACCCGAGTCGGCAACCGCCAGGCCCGCACCCGCGAGAACCAGTCCGCCAGTGGCAGCGGCAGCAGCGACGACCTTCTTGATCATTAATTCCTCCTTGTTGGCAAAGCGACTCCAATCAGCGAGTCACATCACCTGTAACGAGGAGGATGTAATCGAGCTACGAGCTTATGGTCGCATTCACCCGACCCGGTCGATCCCCGTACACCCTGCCGAATACCGGGGTCGGTCAGGACGCGTCGATGAAACGGTCCAGCACGCGCACCCCGAACTTCAGCCCGTCCACGGGCACCCGCTCGTCGACGCCGTGGAACATGCCCGCGAAGTCCAGCTCCGGCGGCAGCTGCAACGGAGCGAAGCCGAAACAGCGGATGCCGAGGTCGTCGAAGGACTTGGCGTCGGTGCCACCGGAGAGCATGTACGGCACCGCGCGGGCGATCGGGTCCTCGGCCCCCAGCGCGCTCTGCATGGCGTCGACCAGCTTGCCGTCGAAGCCGGTCTCCAGGGCCTTGTCCGCGTGCACGTCCTCACGCTTCACGCGCGGGCCGAGGATCCGGTCGAGGTCGGCGAGGAACTCCTCCTCGTATCCGGGCAGGAAGCGCCCGTCGACGTGGGCGGTGGCCTGACCCGGGATGACGTTGACCTTGTAGCCGGCGCCGAGCATGGTGGGCGTCGCGGAGTTCCTGAGCGTCGCGCCCACCATCTTGGCGATGCCGCCGAGCTTGACGAGGGTCTCGTCCATGTTCTCGGGGTCGAGTTCGGTGCCGAGCGCGTCGGAGAGCTCGTCGAGGAAGGACCGCACGGTCTTGGTGACCCGCACCGGCCACGTGTGGCGCCCCAGCCGCCCGACGGCCTCGCACAGCTCGGTGATGGCGTTGTCGGTGTTGGTCATCGAACCGTGCCCGGCCGTGCCGTCCACGGTGAGCCGCATCCAGTGGATGCCCTTCTGGGCCGTCTCCACCAGGTACAGGCGCAGCTTCTCGTTCACGGTGAAGGAGAACCCGCCGACCTCGCCGATCGCCTCGGTCACGCCCTCGAACAGGTCGGGGTGCTGCCGGACGAGGTGCTTCGCGCCGTACGTACCGCCCGCCTCCTCGTCGGCGAGGAACGCGAGGACGATGTCCCGCGGGGGCTTGCGCCCGCTGCGCAGCCGGTCCCGGACGACCGCCAGCGTCATGGCGTCCATGTCCTTCATGTCGACGGCGCCGCGCCCCCACACGCACCCGTCCGCGATCTCGCCGGAGAAGGGGTCGTAGGTCCAGTCGTCCGCGTTGGCCGGTACGACGTCGGTGTGGCCGTGGATGAGGAGCGCGGGCCGGGACGGGTCCTCGCCCTCGATGCGGGCCACCGTGGAGGCGCGGCCCGGGTGCGACTCGATGATCTTCGGGTCGAGCCCCACCTCGGCGAGCTTCTCGGCGACGTACTCGGCGGCCTTGCGCTCGCCGGGACCCGAGTGGTCGCCGTAGTTGCTGGTGTCGATCCGGATCAGCTCACGGCAGAGGTCCACGACCTCGTCCTCGCCGGTGACGTGCCTGGTCGTGTCCGTGTCGCTCACGCTGCTTCCTCCCGCTGTCACTGCCGGTGTACCTCCCTCATACTCTCTCCGCGCACCCGTCCGCCCCAAGACCGGGCCCGGCCCGTCACACACCGTTCACGCGGGGACAGGCTGTGATCAGGGGCCCTCGAAAGCCTGGTAGTGTTTCCTCTGTCGCCACGGGGGAAACCCCGCGCGACAGACACCTTGTCCGGGTGGCGGAATGGCAGACGCGCTAGCTTGAGGTGCTAGTGCCCTTTATCGGGCGTGGGGGTTCAAGTCCCCCCTCGGACACTCTCTCTCACAGCAGGGGCCGTGACCATCAGGTCGCGGCCCTTTCTCGTTGCCTCGGCGAAATGTGGGGTACATCTCCCCGTGCCGGAAAAGTCCCAGGTCACGGTGGTTGGCCCGCACTCGCGTGTCGTGTCGTGGATGCCGCTGCTTGGCCGACACGACAGGCCGAAGTTCCCAGCGCACTAGAGTATTGGGCTTGTTCGGCGCCGGTACGGAACATCCCCAGGCACCCCTGCGGTCCGTCGGCGCCCCCGGATCGACCGGGTTCGAGACGCGAGGACCGATGGCGGCCGTACACGAAACACCTGCACTCACGCTGCTCGACGACGGGCTGGGTGACGGGTTCGGCACCGTGGCGCGCTTCGTCGCCGGACCCGCCCCCGCCCCCCGCACCCTCGTCGACGTCCTCGATGCCTCCGTGCGGTCGTATCCGAACGAGCCCGCCCTGGACGACGGTGTCACCTGTCTGACGTACCGCGCCCTGGCCGGCGAGGTGGAGGGCCTGCGCCGGCGGCTGGCCGCTGCCGGGGTGGGGCTCGGTGACCGGGTCGGGGTGCGGGTGCCGTCGGGCACGAATGATCTGTACGTGGCGATCCTGGCCGTTCTCGCCGCGGGTGCGGCCTATGTGCCGGTGGACGCCGAGGACCCGGACGAGCGGGCCGAGCTGGTGTTCGGGGAGGCCGGGGTGCGGGCCGTCGTCGGGGCCGGGCACGAGCTGACCGTGCACGGGCGGAGCGAGACCCCGGCCGCCCGGCCTCGTGTCGAGCACGACGCCTGGATCATCTTCACCTCCGGGTCCACCGGGAAGCCCAAGGGTGTGGCCGTGAGCCACCGCAGTGCCGCGGCCTTCGTGGACGCCGAGGCCGCGCTGTTCCTGACCGAGGAGCCGATCGGGCCCGGTGACCGGGTCATGGCCGGGTTGTCCGTGGCCTTCGACGCCTCCTGCGAGGAGATGTGGCTGGCCTGGCGGTATGGGGCCTGTCTGGTGCCCGTGCCGCGCTCGCAGGTGCGCAGCGGGGCCGATCTGGGGCCCTGGCTGGTCGAGCAGGAGATCACCGTGGTGTCCACAGTGCCCACGCTCGCCGCGCTGTGGGAGCCCGAGACCCTCAACGACGTGCGGTTGCTGATCTTCGGTGGGGAGGCGTGCCCGCCCGAGCTGGTCCAGCGGCTGGTGACCGAGGGGCGCGAGGTGTGGAACACCTACGGGCCCACCGAGGCGACCGTCGTCGCCTGCGCCTCGCTCATGAGCGGGGAGGAGCCCGTCCGGATCGGGCTGCCCCTGGGCGGGTGGGAGCTGGCCGTCGTCGACGAGGCCGGGGAACTCGTTCCCATGGGCGGCAGCGGGCAGCTCGTGATCGGCGGGGTGGGGCTCGCCCGGTATCTCGACGCCGAGAAGGACGCGGAGAAGTACGCCCCTCTGAAGTCGCTGGGGTGGGAGCGCGCCTACCGCAGTGGCGATCTCGTGCGCGCCGACGCCGAGGGGCTCGTCTTCCTCGGGCGGGCCGACGAGCAGATCAAGCTCGGCGGGCGGCGGATCGAGCTCGGCGAGGTGGACGCGGCCCTGCAGGCGCTGCCCGGTGTCGCGGGTGCGGCCGCGGCCGTGCGGACGGCCCGTAGCGGCAATCAGCTGCTCGTCGGCTACGTCGTCACCCAGGACGGATGGGATCACGCCGCCGCTGTCGAGAAGCTGCGGGCCGAGCTGCCCGCCGCGCTCGTGCCGCTGCTCGCGCCGGTCGCCGACCTGCCGACCCGCACCTCCGGCAAGGTCGACCGGAACGCTCTGCCCTGGCCGCTGGAGGGACTGGAGAGAGGGGGGCCGGCCGAGGAGTTGTACGGGACCGAGGCCTGGCTCGCCGAGCAGTGGGCGGAGGTCCTCGGGATTCCGGTCGGCAGTGCCTCCGACGACTTCTTCGCCATCGGAGGCGGCAGTCTCGCCGCCGCCCAGCTCACCACCAGGCTGCGCGGCCGCTATCCCACCGCGGCCGTCCTCGACGTCTACCAGCACCAGACGCTGCGCAAGCTCGCCCGGCACCTGGAGGAGTCCGCGCAGGACGACGGCTCCCGACGGGTGGTCGAGCCGGTGCCGGTGCGGGCCGGTGTGCTGCAACTCCTGCTGCTCGTCCCGCTGTTCACGCTGCTGGGGTTGCGCTGGATGGTGCCGTTGGCCGCCCTCGGGAACGTGCTGGGGGCGACGGGGTCGTACACCTGGCTGCCGACCGCTCCCTGGTGGGCCGTGGCGGCCGGGGCGGTGCTGTTCTTCAGTCCGCCGGGGCGGCTGGCCGTCGCCGCCGGCGGGGCGCGGCTGTTGCTGCGCGGGGTGACTCCGGGCCGGTACGCGCGTGGCGGGAGCGTACATCTGCGGCTGTGGACGGCCGAGCGGCTCACCGAGTTCAGCGGTGCGGCCTCGCTCACCGGGTCCTGGCTGGAGCGGTACGCCCGTGCGCTGGGCGCCAAGGTGGGGCCCGAGGTGGATCTGCACTCGCTGCCGCCGGTGACCGGGATGCTCAAGCTCGGGCGGGGTGCGGCCGTGGAGTCCGAGGTGGATCTGTCGGGCCACTGGCTGGACGGTGACCGGCTGGAGATCGGGCCGGTGAAGGTGGGTGCCGGTGCGGTGGTCGGGACGCGGAGCATGCTGTTCCCGGGCGCGCGTGTGGGCAAGCGGGCCGAGGTCGCGCCCGGGTCCGCCGTCGTCGGGCAGGTCCCCACCGGGCAGCGGTGGGCCGGGGCGCCCGCCGTGAAGCTCGGCAAGGCCAAGCGGAACTGGCCGAAGGAGCGGCCGGCCAGGGGCGTGTTCTGGCGGGCGCTGTACGGCGTGACGGGTGTGGGGCTGATAGCGCTGCCCCTGCTCGCCGGACTCGCCGCGCTGCTGACGGTGAGCCTGTTCGTGGCGCCGGGCGCCGGGCTCGGCGAGGCGCTGCGGGGCGCGGTGCTCGCGCTGGTTCCGGCGACGCTGGCCTTCGGGGTGGTGTACGCGCTGCTGCTGCTCGTCGCCGTACGGCTGCTGAGCCTGGGGCTGCGCGAGGGTACGCATCCCACGCACAGCAGGGTCGGCTGGCAGGCCTGGACGGTCACGCAGCTGATGGACCGGTCCCGGGAGATGCTGTTCCCGCTGTACGCGGGGCTGGTCACGCCGGTGTGGCTGCGGCTGCTCGGGATGCGGGTCGGCCGGGGTGCCGAGGTGTCCACCGTGCTCGCGCTGCCGAGTCTGACCACGGTGGGCGACGGCGCGTTCCTCGCGGACGACACGCTGACCGCGCCGTACGAGCTGGGCGGCGGCTGGCTGCGGATCGGTCGGGCGGAGATCGGGCGCCGGGCGTTCCTCGGCAACTCGGGGATGACCGCGCCGGGGCGCAGCGTGCCGGACGGCGGTCTGGTCGGCGTGCTGTCGGCGACGCCGAAGAAGGCGAAGAAGGGCAGCTCGTATCTGGGGCTGCCGCCGGTCAGGCTGCCCCGCAACGCGGCGGGCGGTGATCAGAGCCGGACGTACGAGCCCCCGGCCCGGCTGTTGTGGGCGCGCGGTCTGGTGGAACTGTGCCGGGTCGTGCCCGTGCTGTGCTCGGCCGCGCTGGCCGTGCTGACGGTGGCGGCGCTGAGTGCGCTGGGCGGCTGGGCGTGGCTGCTGTGCGGGGTGGTGCTGCTCGCGGCGGGTGCGGCCGGGTGTGTGCTGTCCGTGGTCGCCAAGTGGGCGCTCGTGGGGCGGCACCGCAGCGGTGAGCATCCGCTGTGGAGTGCCTTCGTGTGGCGCAACGAGCTCGCCGACACGTTCGTCGAGGTGGTGGCCGTGCCGTGGCTGGCCGCGTCCGTGCCGGGTACGCCCCTGATGAACCTGTGGCTGCGCGGGCTCGGCGCCCGGATCGGCAAGGGCGTGTGGGTGGAGAGCTACTGGCTGCCGGAGAGCGATCTGGTGACACTCGGCGACGGGGCGACGGTGAACAGGGGCTGTGTGCTCCAGACCCACCTCTTCCATGACCGGATCTTGCGGACGGATACTGTGGTCCTCCGTGAGGGCGCAACGCTGGGCCCGGGCGGAATCGTCCTCCCCGGCAGCACCGTCGGGGCCCGTACGACGCTGGGGCCGGCGTCCCTGGTCATGGCCGCGGAGTCGGTGCCCGACGGCACACGCTGGCTGGGCAACCCGATCGAGGCATGGCGTCGGCAGTCATGACTTCGGTGAACATGGTGCCGGCGGGCACGGCGTCGCCGGGCGTGGCCTCCACGGCGTCGGGTGGGGACGATGGACGTCGTACGAGAGCAGCGCAGGGAGCAGACGCAGCAGTGGCGGTTCAGCAGTCAGTGGGTCCGGACCCGTACTTCCCGGCCAACGGCGATCCCCGTTACCGGGTGCACCGGTACGAGCTCGCGCTGGACTACCGTCCCGGGCCGAACCGGCTGGCGGGGACGGCCCGGATCAACGCGATAGCGGGGCGTGCCGCGCTCAGCGAGTTCCAGCTGAACCTCGCCGACTTCAAGATCGGCCGGGTGAAGGTGGACGGCCGGGCGCCGCACTACACGCACCGGGGCGGCAGGCTGCGCATCCGGCCCGCGAAGCCGGTGCGCGCCGGGGCCGCGTTCACCGTCGAGGTCCACTGGTCGGGCAATCCCAGGCCCGTGAGCAGTCCCTGGGGCGGTCTCGGCTGGGAGGAGCTCGCGGACGGGGCGCTGGTGGCCAGCCAGCCGGTCGGGGCGCCGTCGTGGTACCCGTGCAACGACCGGCCCGCCGACAAGGCCTCGTACCAGATCTCGGTCACCACTCCGTCCGCGTACCAGGTGGTGGCCGGTGGGCGGCTGCTGACCCGGACGACGAAGGCGTCCACGACGACGTGGGTGTACGAGCAGTCGGCGCCGACGTCGAGTTATCTGGTGGGGCTGTCGATAGGGAAGTACCAGGCGGTGCTGCTGGGCGATCCGGGGCTGGGTGGCGTTCCGCAGCACGGGCACATTCCGGCGAGTCTTCTGCCCGAGTTCTCGCGGGACTTCGCGCGGCAGCCCGCGATGATGGAGCTGTTCC
Source organism: Streptomyces acidicola (assembly GCF_009377235.1). Lineage (GTDB taxonomy): Bacteria > Actinomycetota > Actinomycetes > Streptomycetales > Streptomycetaceae > Streptomyces > Streptomyces acidicola. The sequence goes on along the minus strand of NZ_VMNX01000241.1, from coordinate 1,838 downwards.
AGGAGTTGTTCGGGCCGTATCCGTTCGGCAGCTACGCCGTGGTGGTCACCGAGGAGGAGCTCGACGTCCCCGTGGAGGCCCAGGGGTTGTCGGTGTTCGGCGCCAACCACGTGGACGGGGTGCGGGGTTCGGAGCGGCTCATCGCGCATGAGCTGGCGCACCAGTGGTTCGGCAACAGTGTGTCCCTCGCCGACTGGCGGCACATATGGCTGAACGAGGGGTTCGCGAAGTACGCCGAGTGGCTGTGGTCGGAGCGCTCTGGTGGTCGTACGGCCCAGCAACTCGCCTCCGCCGCCCACCGGTTGCTGTCCTCGCTGCCGCAGGACCTGCGCCTGGCCGACCCCGGCCGCAAGCTGATGTTCGACGACCGGCTCTACCAGCGCGGCGGGCTCGTCCTGCACGCCGTCCGCTGTGCGCTGGGCGACGACGCGTTCTTCCGGATGCTGCGCGGCTGGGCCTCGACGCACCGGGGCGGCACGGTCACCACGGCGGCCTTCCAGACGCATGTGGCCAGGTACGCGAGCGAGCCGCTGGACGACCTGTTCGCGTCCTGGCTGCACGAGACGGCGCTGCCGCCGCTGCCCTCCCCCGGTCCGGCGATCCCGGCGCGACCGCCGTATCCTCCCTCGAACGCGGACTCGGCGTAGCGCCCGGCGGTGTTCGACTCGCCGCGGGGACGAGGGAGTTCCGGCAGACACGGTGTCATCATGGTCGGTGTTCAGGGTGCTGTGGCCGAGTCACGGGGGTCGTTGTATGGGCAGTGAGAGCGGGGCCGTTGCCGGTGGGCTGGCCGAGACCATCGAGGCGTTGCGGGCGGAACTGACGGCGGCGATGGCGCGGGGCAGCGGCGAGCCGCTGCAGTTCGAACTCGGGCAGGTGGATGTCGAGTTGGCGCTCGCGATCATGCGGGAAGGTTCGGGGAGCGGTGGGCTGCGCTTCGGCGTGGTGTCGTTCGGAGCGGCGGGGAAGGCCGCGTCGGAGACGACTCACCGGCTGTCGCTCACACTCAACCCGGTTTCGGCGGGCGGCGACGGTCCCGTGCGGGTGACCGCGGACGTCGACGGCGAGCCGCGCTGAGCAGGATGGCGCAGGTTCTGAGGGGGACCGAACCGTGTCGTTGACCGCTCAGCGCGTCGCGGAGATCTACAACCCGCGGGCCCGCGTGGCGGGTTCGGGATGGTTCGTCACGCCGCAGCTCGTGCTCACGGTGTGGCACGCGGCTGTGGGCAGCACTCCGGCCGACGAGCCCGCGCCCGGCGCGCCACCACCGCGCCGCCCCCTGTCGCCGGCGGTGCTGGACGAATTGGCCCGTGGCCACGAGCCGTGCCGGGTACGGGCACTGGCGGACGCCTCCGCCGGCCGGCCGTTCCGGGACGCCGTGGCCGTGTGGTGGCGGCCCGAGTGCGATGTGGCGCTGCTATTGGTCACCAAGGACGCCGGCCATCCGGCACCGCCCGCCGGTTGGTCGACGACGTACTGGGCCGACCTCGCCTCCGCCGACCCGGTCGAGGTCACCGCCGTCGGATTCCCCGACCACGACGTGGTGGACAGGGTGCGCGAGTCGCGGCAGTTCAGCGGCGTCGTGCATCCGCTGTCGGGGGTGCGGTCCGGGCACTGGGTCATCTCGACCGGCGCGCTCGCGCGGCGGACGCCCGGTAGCGGCTGGGCGGGAATGTCCGGTGCGGCGCTGTTCGCCGGGGACCGGCTGGTGGGGCTCGTCACCGCCGACGCGGGTGGCGGGTCCGGGCCCGTCGCCGAGCTGCGGGCCGTGCCCGCTCGGGCGTTCGCGGACGATCCGCTGCTGGAGGAGTGGATCCGATGGGCCGGCGGGGCGGGCG
>NZ_VMNX01000240.1 GCF_009377235.1 Streptomyces acidicola | reverse complement strand
CACGCCCCGCCGACCGACCGCCTTCCAGCACTACCTCGACCAGCGCGAGATACCCCGGCCGAAGTCCTGGCGAACCCTGGGCAGCTGACCTCAGCGGCACCAAGATCCCCGACAGAGTCAAGCTTAGGCCCTGTCGTCAAACTCCCGTCTGCCTCGCGGCGCCATGCACGCTCCCCCACTGCCTCAAGGGCGTGGGAGGTACCCCCCACTCGCCGCACCGGACGAAAGCCCAAGTAGCTCCTCCCCCAGTCTCAACTCCGTTCGACCGGGGGCACCCCCATCGAGGACTTCCGCCCGGCACGCCGAGAGCACGCATCTGACGCCGCGGGGCCCCGCCCTTCGGGCGGACGACGGGAGTTTGACGACAGGGCCTAGGGGACGCGTCACCTCGGGCCCCCGATCGCGTACATCGGGGCGGCGTTACGCGTCCGAGCGCAGCAGCGGGCGCACCGCCACCCCCAGCACCCGGTCCTCGGACACGTAGCCGAAGTGCCGGGAGTCGATGCTCCGGGCCGGGTTGTCGCCGAGGACCACGAAGTGGTCCCGCGGTACGGTGCCGCCGGGGCGGGAGTCGAGGGCCGAGGCCAGGTCCGCCGGGACGGGGTCATGCGGAGCGGCCGCTGTCCGTTTGATGACGAGGCTCGGCGAGCCCTGCGGGGGGCGCCATCCCTGACGCAGGACCAGTACGTCGCCGTGCCTGTGGGGCCGCACGGCGACAGGCCGGTGCCGCGGCGGTCTGAGCAGGACGACCTGGCCGCGCGTCAGACGCCCAGGGGCGTCTGCGCAGGACGAGGAGCCGGTCGCCGTCGCGGAGGGAGGGCTCCATGCTGGAGCCGGTCACGGTGACGGCGAGGAGACGTCCGCGCACCAGGCGGCGGATGAGTCCGGTCATGATGCCCTCTCCTGCTCGGCCGCCGGTGAGTTCCGGTCGGAGGTCTGGTAGCCGCTGGCCTGGAGACGGAAGAGCCGGGCGTAGGCGCCGCCACAGTGAACGAGCTCCTGGTGCGGACCCGTCTCGGTGATCCGGCCGTTCTGCAGAACGGCGATGACGTCCGCGTCGCGCAGCGTGCTCAGGCGGTGCGAGACGAGCAGCCCGGCACGGCTCGCCCGGTGCCGGCGCAGGCGCTGGTGGACGGCGTGCTCGGCCTCCGGGTCCAACCCTGAGCTGGGCTCGTCGAGGATGAGCAGGTCGGCGCCGGAGCGGATCAGGGAACGGGCCAGGGCGATCCGCTGCCACTGGCCGCCGGAGAGCACCAGACCTGTGTCCGTCTCCTCCTTGTCCGCCTCGCTGAAGAAGAATTCGGCTGAGCAGTGTGTCCTACCCGTGCGGCAGGGTGGCGAGCTTGTCGTGCACGTCGGCTAGGCGGGCCGCGTGCTCCACCCGGGCGTCGTCCTGAAGGGCTGTGAGGTCGCCGAGGGCGATGTTCTCCCGTGCCGTGAGGTCGTACTCCATGAAGTCCTGGAACGTCGCTCCGATCCGGCGGCGCAGTTCACGCGGACACAGCTCCCGCAGATCCACCCCGTCCCACAGGATCTGTCCGTGATCCGGGTCGTAGAACCGGCACAGCGGTTTCACCAGTGTCGACTTGCCCGCCCCGTTGAGGCCGACCAGCCCGACGGCCTGTCCCGCGGGGATCACCAGGTCGACGCCACGCAGCACCCAGGGATGCCCGGCACCGTAACGGCCTTCGCCCTCGGTACCAGGCGGTCGACCAGGGAGTCGGACAGATTCTGCAGCCACTGACGCATGGCATGTCCTTTCACAGTGGTGGCACTGTGGTGGGGACGTCCACTGTGGTGAGGACGTCCTGGTGTTGGCCGTGCTCGGGCTGTCCGTCGTCCGGATCAGCAAGGCCATCGCGGGTGCCCTCGTACGGACAAACCTTGGCCAGATCTTGAATTGGCTGGTGGGACGGGTTGGGCCAAGACTTGGGCGCGACCGGGAGCACAGGGGGACTGGGGGCGCGGTGACGATCGGGTTCGGCGTGCTCGGAGAGATTCAGGCGCACAGGGGCGGCATCGCCGTGGACCTGGGTCCGGCCAGGCAGCGCTGTGTGCTCGCGGCACTGCTGGTGGACCTGGGCCGCACAGTGCCGGTGGACGGCCTGGTCGACCGGGTGTGGGGAGCCCGCCCGCCGCAGCGCGTCAAGTCGACGCTGTACAGCTATCTGTCCCGGCTGCGGCAGGCACTGGGCACGGCGGCGGACGCCTCCCTGGCCGGCACGACCTCCATCGAACGGCGCTCAGGCGGGTACGCGCTGCTCACCGATCCGGGCCTGGTGGACGTGCACGTCTTCCGCGACCTGGCCGGGCAGGCCCGCGCCGCCGCTGACGACGACGGCCGAGCCGCAGCCTTGTTCGAGCGGGCGCTGGGGCTGTGGCGGGGCGAACCGTTCGCCGGGGTGGACACACCGTGGTTCAACTCGCTGCGGGAGTCGCTGCTGAGGGAGCTGTACGCCTGCCGACTCGACCGCAACGACGTCCAGTTGCGCCGCGGCCACCACGGCGTGCTGCTGACCGAGCTGGCCGACTGCCACGGGAGCCATCCGCTGGACGAGCGCCTCGCCGCGCAGTACATGCTGGCGCTCTACCGCAGCGGCCGCACGGCCGACTCCCTGCGCTGCTTCGAGCGGGTCCGGCGCGCCCTCGCCGAGGAACTGGGCAGCGACCCGGGGCCCGAACTGCGTCGACTGCACCAGAGCGTCCTCGCAGGCGACCCGGCGATCGACACCGCCGGTGACGCACCCACCGTGGTCCCGGTGGCCGGTGGAGAAGCCGCCTCCGGCAGCCTGTCGTCCCGGGACCGTATCGTGCCGCGCCAACTGCCCGCCGCACCACGGTGGTTCACCGGCCGGGTCCGCGAGCTCGCGCTCCTCGACCGTCTGCTGGACCCCCACAGCGAGGAGGACCGCGCGGTGGTGATCTCCGCGATCGACGGATCCGGCGGCATCGGCAAGACCTGGCTCGCCCTGCACTGGGCCCACCAACAGCAGGACCGGTTCCCTGACGGGGAGCTCTACGCCAACCTGCGCGGCTTCGACCCCACCGGCGAACCCGTTCCACCACACACGGCACTGCGCGGCTTCCTCGGTGCCCTCGGTACCGACCCCTCGCAGATCCCCGCAGACCCCGACGCGCAGACAGCGCTCTACCGCAGTCTGACCGCGGGCAAGCGCATGCTGGTCGTGCTGGACGACGCCCGCGACACCACCCAGGTCGTTCCCCTGCTGCCCGGGAGTCCCACCTGTACCGTCCTGGTCACCAGCCGAAGCCTGCTCACGGGCTTGTCCACCGCCCACGGCGCCCGCTCCCTCACCCTGGACGTGCTCACCGACAGCGAGGCCCACCACCTGCTCACCCGTCACCTGGGCGCCGAACGAGCGGGCGCCGAGCCCGAAGCAGTCGCCACCCTGCTGGAACACTGCGCGGGGCTGCCCCTGGCGATCAGCATCCTGGCCGCCCGTGCCACCACGAACCTCGACCTGCCCCTGGCGGCCCTGGCCGAGGAACTCCACGAGACCCAGACCCGACTCGACGCCCTGGACACCGGCGACATCACCGCCGACCTGCGCGCGGTCTTCGCCTCCTCCTACCGCGCCCTCGACCCCGACAGCGCCCGCGGGTTCGGGCTGCTCGGCCTCGCACCGGGCCCCGACATCAGCCTGTCCGCCACCGCCGGCCTCACCGCCCTCCCGACCGCGCAGGCACGCGCGCTCCTGCGCAGACTGCGGGCCGCCCACCTGGTCCAGGAACACACCCCGGGCCGCTACCGCATGCACGATCTGACCCGGCTCTACGCAGCCGAACGGGCGCGGGAGCACCCGGCGAGCGACAGCGACGAGGCGCTGCTGAGGCTGGTGGACTTCTACGTCCACACAGCCCGAGCCAGTGACGTCATACTCGACCCGCACGCCGTGCCCACCGAGGCGGAACCCCCGGCGGAGGGCTGCGTGCCGTACACACCGGACGGACCGGAGTCGGCGATGGCGTGGTTCGAGTCCGAGTACGCCTGCGTGCTCGCCGCCCAGACGTCGGCCATGACGCGGGGCTGGTACGGCAGGGCCTGGCAGCTGGCCTGGTCGGTGGACACCTTCCTGTGGCGACGCGGCCGTATCCACGACCACCTCGCCGTCTGGCGAACCGGCATCCTCGCCGCGGAACGGCTCGGCGATCCGGGAGCCCGTGCCCTGGCCCACCGACGGGTCAGCGCGGCCGACCTGCGGGTCGGCAAGGACGACACGGCGCGGGACCACCTCCGGCACGCGTTGGCCCTGTTCGAGGACGCCGGCGACCTCCTCAACCAGGGCCACACACATCAAGCCCTCGCCCAGGCGTGGCAGCAGACGGGCGACGACCGGCAGGCCCTGCACCACGCCGAGCGGTCACTGCGGATCTACCGGCAGCTGAAGGACACGGTGTGGGAGGCGAGCGCCTCCAACACGGTGGGCTGGTTCCAGGCCAGGCTCGGCGCCTACGAGCAGGCCCGCGCCCGCTGCCAGGACGCCCTGGCGCTGTGCCGCAAGGTCGGTTACCGCGAAGGCGAAGCCGCCACCCTCGACAGCCTCGGCTACACCGCCCGCCGCTGCGGAGACCTGGAACTGGCCCTGGAGCACTACGGCCAGGCACTGGCTCTGCGCCGTCTGCTCAACGACACCTACGAGGAGGCGAACACCCTGTCCTACATCGGCGAGACCCACCACGCTCTCGGCCGGTACGGTCACGCCCGCGACGCCTGGCAGCAGGCCCTCACCCTCTATCGGGCGCAACAACGCATTCCCGAAGCCGAGAACGTCCAGGAGCAACTCAACACTCTCCAGGACCGCGGCTGACCCAACTCTCCACGACCGCGGCTAACCCACCGACAACCGGCGGTCCAACGCCACCACCGAGTCACGGAACGCACGCTGCAACCCCGGCCGGGCAAGCCTCAGAGCGAACCGAAGGACCGCGGAACCATCAGCGGCCCAGCTCCACCGCACACGGGTCCCCGTCCCGGCAGGGGCAAGTCGCCACTCCTCCAGCAACGCGCCCACCCCGGGCGCGTTGGTCTCGTCCACCCGGTACGCGTACACCGTGGAGGGCTCGGCCGCGACGATCGTCTCCAGGAAACGGGTGCCGCCCTTGAGCCGGACCTCGCGCCGGGTGCCGTCCCCGACCGGGCGGGCGTACGTCACGCCCGTGAACCACTCGCTCCAGCCCGGAACGTCCTCGGCCATGGCCCGGAACACGGCCTCCGGGGGCGCGGACATCTCGCGCGTGAACACCAACCGCACGGGGGCGGTTCCCACGAAGTCGAGCCCCACCGGACGCAGACGGCGAACCATGGACGTGACCCCCTCGCGGGACGAATGCCCCGGACGGCAATGGGCGGTGGACCGGGCAGCGTCACCCTAGCTGGCGAGCCGTCAGGTGTCTGTACCGTCTTCCCCGGACTCGCCCGCGACCACCAGCTCCCTGAGATGCTCCGAGATCTCCGCACGCGCCCCCGCCGGCAACCCGGCGTCGGTGACCAGCGTGTCGACCTGCTCCAGGGACGCGAACGAACTCAGGCCCACCGTGCCCCACTTGGTGTGGTCGGCCACCACGACGACGCGTCGTGCGGACTGCACGAGCCGCCGGTTCGTCTCGGCCTCCGCCAGGTTCGGTGTGGACAGGCCCGCCTCGACCGATATCCCGTGCACCCCCAGGAACAGCACGTCGAAGTGGAGCGCGGCGATCGCCTGGTCGGCCACCGGCCCCACGAGCGAGTCGGACGGGGTCCGCACCCCACCGGTCAGTACGACGGTGGCCGCGCCCTGCCGCTGTCCCGAACTGCGCTGCGAGGTATGGAAGACATCGGCCACGCGCACCGAGTTGGTGACCACGGTCAGATCCGGCACGTCGAGCAGCCGCTGGGCCAGCGCGTACGTCGTCGTACCACCGGACAGCGCGATCGCCGTACCCGGCGCGACCAGCTCGGCCGCGGCCCGGGCGATGTCCTCCTTGGCGGTCAGCTCCAGCCCCGACTTGGCCTCGAAGCCCGGCTCGTGCGTGCTCGCCTCGGCCACCGGCACCGCGCCGCCGTGCACCTTCTCCACCGCGCCCTGGCGGGCCAGCGCGTCGAGGTCCCGGCGGACCGTCATGTCGGACACGCCGAGCTTGCGCGTCAGCTCGTTGACCCGGACCCCGCCGCGCCGCCGCACCTCGTCGAGGATCAGGGCGCGACGCTGCTCCGCGAGGAGGTTCTGGTTCTCACTCACGCCCGCTCCGGTCCTTTCGCCCCATCACGCCTCCATACCCCCTCCGACGAGCACATTCTCCCCGTCGCTCTTCCTGAGGACGTCCCATACTCGCACGCTCCGGCACCGTGGGCGCCACTGCCCGTACCGATGTGAACACGTCACGCTGTTCGACTCCGGGCCCTGATCGTGCCCGGTTCGGGGGAGATTCCGTGTCCATGGGTGTACGCCGTGTCCGGAGCGGAGATCATGGGCCTGCACATCACACCTGCCATAGGCGTATCACGGGGGAAGGGCAGAACAGTGGCGAGTGCGACCAAACATGCCCCGACAGGGGAGCACCACGGACCGGACCGGCCGGCCGAACCCGCCGGAGCGGCCCTCGAACTGCTGGTGCACGGCGTGGGCGGCACCACGCCCGAGGAGATGCTGAACGATCCGCGGACCGTGCGGATCACCGGCGACGGGACCGCGGCCGTCTTCCGGCGCGTCGACGACGCCGACGCGGAGGACCACCCCGAGGACCACCGCGGCGAACCGGTGCCCGAGGCGTACGTCTGGTCCAACCTGACCTCCGGAAACGGCTCCCGCGCCCTGTGGCTGTTGCTGCTGCCGTTCATGGTGGTCAACCTGGCCCACTGGATGCGCCCCACGGCTCGGGCCCGGGGGCGTGCCGTCCGCCTGTACGGACTGCTCGTCCGGCTGGCCGGGCTGACCCTGACCGTGCTGCTCGTCGCCGCCGCCTGCGAGGTCGCCCTCGACCTGACCGCCTGGCAGTGCGCGGGCACCCCGGCGTGCGCCGAGCACCACGCGTGGCTGGGCTTCCTGTCGCCCGAGGCGTCCGGCGGCGGCTGGTGGAGCCGGCCCGGCCGCCGCCTCGCACTGGCCTCCTTGGTGCCCGCCGCGCTCACGGGGCTGCTGTGGTACCTGTCCCACCGCACCTGGAGCGCGTACGAGTCCCAGAAGCCGATGAACCGCCGGGACGAACACGACGACGACGCCACCACCGGCCGCACCGCACTCGGCCGCCCCGGCTTCTGGTACGGCCGCCGTCTGGTGGCCCGGCTGCGTGCCGCGCACACGGCGGCCGGGTTCCTGACGGTCGCGGCGGCCGTCGGCTCCCCCGCGGCCCGCCACGACCGCGGGCCCGGCAGCTCTGTCCTGCTGGAGAGCCTGGGCTGGCTGGTGAACGCGCTGCTCGTGGGGGGCGCGGTCCTCGTGGTGTGGGTGGTGTGCCGACGGGGCCGCAGTGAGAACCGCCTGGACAAGGAGCTGGACCGCAACCTGGTGCGTCGGCTGCCCCTGGCCTCCATCGTCGTGCTGGCCCTCGCCATGCTGTACGCGGGCTGGTCGCGCCCCGAGTGGCAGTCGCAGGGGCGGCTGCCGGGCGACATGACGTTCGGCGGGATCGCCTTCGTGCAGGGCCTGCTCGTGATCGTGCTCGCCGTGGTGGCCCACGTCCTGTACCGCTCCCAGCCCGACTCCCGTACCGCGATGCGCGGCCTGGCCGGGCCCGCCGTCGCCATGCTCGCGTGCGCCCTCGGCGGAGTGATGTCCGGCGGGGTGGCCCAGCGCGTCGCCGACTGGCTGGACGGCGGCGGCGACGCATTCCTGGGCCCGCCGGTGCTGCTGACCTGGCAGGCGTCCGTGATCCCCGCGCTGCTGCTGGTCGTCGTGGTGCTCGTCGGCTGGCTGGCGTGGCGCACCTGGGTCCTGCGACGCGGCGAACTGGGTGTCGTGGAGGGGGAGTACGGGCTGAGGGCGGGGGAGGACTCGGCCGGACGGTCCGGCGAGGAGCCGGAGCGGCAGGACACGGCCCTCACCCGCCGTATCGCCGGTACGCGCGCCATGGCCACCCTCACCGACCGGGCACCTCTCGTGGTCGGCATCATCTCGACCGTGACGCTGCTCCTGGGCCTCGGCGCCCTGGTGGGTGCGACGATCACCGAGAAGACGCCGGGCGAGGCCGCCCTCGGCACCTACCCCTTCGTGGAGGGCGCCGCCGACACCGCGCAGGCCCTCGGGTCCTGGCTGATCGGATTCGGATTCATACTGTTCGTCGCCTCCGGCCGCCGCGCCTACAAGGACGCCTCAGTGCGGCGCACCATCGGCATCCTGTGGGACGTCGGCACGTTCTGGCCGCGCGCCGCCCACCCCTTCGCACCGCCCTGCTACGCCGAGCGTGCCGTGCCCGACCTGACCTGGCGGATGGCGACGTGGACACGGGCCACGGGCGGGCGGCTGGTGATCTCCGGGCACTCCCAGGGCAGCGTCCTCGCGGCGGCCGCCGCCTGGCAGCTGACGCCGTCGGTCCGCAAACGGATCGCGCTGCTCACCTACGGCTCACCGCTGGAGCGGCTGTACGGACGCTGGTTCCCGGCCCACTTCGGGCCGCGCGCCCTCGGCTCCCTGCACCGCGAGGTGGACTGCTGGCGCAACCTGTACCGCGTCACCGACCCCATCGGCGGCCCGGTGCGCCTGCCCGGCGACCGTGGACCCGGGGTCGACGCCGAGCCCTTCCAGGACCCCCTCGCGTACGGCCGGACCCGGGCTCATCCGCTGCCCGCCCCGATCCTCGGCCACTCCGACTACCAGGCCGACCCGGCCTTCGCGGTCGAACGCAAGCGGCTGCTGGACCGGATCGGGCCGGAGGTACCGGTCCCGCGGGCGGGGAGTAGCGGCGGGGTGTGAGGCCCGCCGAGCGCCGCGGCGAGCGGACGGCAGGTCCCGCCCGGTCACACCCGGGCGGGCTCGCCGTGCCGCGCCGTCACGGCAGTTCCGGCAGGTCCTCCGGGTAGAGCAGCGTGAGGTCGTCCGTGCTCGGTTCGGCGACCTGCGCGACGCGGCCCGCGTGGCGCTCGACCATCCCCTCGAAGGTCTGGCGCGCGGTGCGGCCGTTGCCGAACGTCGGCCCCTTGGGGATCGTCGTGAAGTACTTCAGCAGGGCCTCCGAGGCGCCCGGGCCCAGCCGGTACTCGTGCTCCTCGGCCTGCTGCTCCACGATCCGCAGCAGCTCCTCGGGACCGTAGTCACCGAATCTGATGGTCCGTGAGAAGCGGGAGGCCACACCGGGGTTGATGGAAAGGAACCGTTCCATCTCGGCGGTGTAACCCGCGACGATCACCACCACCGCCTCCCGGTGGTCCTCCATCAGCTTCACCAGCGTGTCGATCGCCTCGCGGCCGAAGTCGCGGCCCGAGTCCTCCGGCGACAGCGCGTACGCCTCGTCGATGAACAGCACTCCGCCGCGCGCCCGGTCGAAGGCCTCCTGAGTGCGGATCGCCGTGGAGCCGATGTGCTCGCCGACCAGGTCCACCCGGGACACCTCGACGAGGTGCCCCTTCTCCAGGACGCCCAGGGAGGCCAGGATCTCGCCGTACAGGCGGGCGACCGTCGTCTTGCCGGTGCCCGGGGAGCCGGTGAAGACCAGGTGGCGCCGGGCGGAGGCCGCCTTCAGGCCCGCCTGCTGACGGCGCCGGCCCACCTCGATCATGTCGGTGAGGGCGCGCACCTCCTGCTTGACGCTGTCCAGGCCCACCAGCGCGTCGAGTTCACCCAGCACGTCCTGCGACGACCGTGCGGGCCGCTCGGGCTCCGGGGCGGCCGTGACGAGCGGCTCCTGCTCGGTGGTGCGCTGGCCGGGGATCGCCCCCAGCAGGCCGGGGGACTGGCTCGCGGTCTGCACCGCCGTCTCCCGCGCCGCCGGGGCCGCCGGAGTCCGTACCCCGGCGCTCTCGTCGCTGGTGCAGTCCTCCACCACGGGCCCGCCGCCCGTGTCGCCGGGGCCGCCGTCCGCGAACTCGTAGCCCCCGCGCGCACAGCGCTCCGTACGGCACTTCCGCAGTGTCGTACGGCAGCCGTCGATCACGTGGAAGCCGTAGCCGCCGCTGCCCGTCACCCGGCAGCCCACGAAGCTGCCGCGGCCCTCGGCCGAGACGTAGAAGCCGGCCTCCGCGGGCGAGGTGACCGTGCAGCGCTCGATGGTGGGGTCGGCGCCCTTGGTGACGATGACGCCGGTCTGTGTGCCGTCCACGGTGCAGCCGGACAGCGTGCCGCCGCTGCCGTGGTCACGGAACCAGGCGCCCGTCGCGGCCTCCCGGATGCGGCAGTCGTCAAGCTGCGCGGTCGCCCCGTCGCTGACGGACACGGCCGTGTTGCGGACCTGTGAGAGGTCGCTGTCGATGACGTCCGCGCGCGAGCCGCGGTCCAGGACGAACAGGGCGTCGGGTACGTCGTGCACACGGCACGACTCCAGCACGGCCGTCGCGCCGTCACTGACCCAGACCGCCGGATAGTCACCGGTGCTGTCGAAGATCTCGCACTGGTTCGCGTCCACACGCGTGCCCGGGTCCCATACCGACAGGCCGTTGCGCCCGAACCGTCGCACGGTCGTGCGTGTCAGAGTGAGGACCGAGCGGGAGCGCAGGTCGATCGCGTTCTCCGGGATGTCGTGGATACGGCAGTCGGCGAGCGTGAGCACGGCGTCCGTGTCCAGGGTGACCCCGTCCGAGCTCGTCCGGTGCACATCGCAGTCCGTGAGGTGTGCCGCGGCCCGCCCGGTGATCTGCACACCGGAGCCCCGGACCTCGTACACCTCGCAACCGACCGCCTCCAGCGAGGAGTTCTCGCCGGTCGCGGACAGGCCCACCCCCGAGGCGTGGTGGACCCGGCAGCGCTCGAAGCGCGGGTGGGCGCCCGAGCGGACGGCGACGGCCGCCTGCCCGGCCGCCACGACCTCGCACTCCTCGAACACTCCGCTGCCGCCGTCCACCACGGCGATGCCGATCCCGGCCGGATTGTCGACCGTGCACCGGCGCACGGTCGGACGCGCCTCGCCGCGCACCTCGATGCCGGCCGCGGACCGTGTCACGATCCGCACGTCCAGCAGCTCCGGCACACCGCTCTCGACGAGCAGGGCGGGCGCGGCCGAGTCCTGGCCCTCCACGTGCAGGTCCTGCACCACCGCGGAGGCCCGCACGGTCAGCGGCACCCCGTCCACCGGGGCGATGCGCACGGAGCCCGGGGAGCCCTCGGGGCCCCGCAGGGTCACGGACCGCTGCAGCACGAGATTCTCCCGGTACGTACCGGGAGCGATGGTGAGTACGTCGCCGTCGCTCGCGGCCTCCAGAGCCGCGGCGAGCGATGCGTACTCACCTGTACGGCGCCGCCACCTCGATGTTCCGGTGTGCGTCACCTGGACCGTGCCCTGTGCCATGGCGCTGCTGTGCCCCCACCTCGTGGTACTCATGGCTCGTTCGCCTTCGGGGCGCTTCAGCCCCGACGGCTCCCTCGCACGCGGGTCGTCTGCCGAACAGTTCGGCCGGTCCACCGTAGCGTGCGCGAGGACGGGTGGTTGACCAGAGCAGCAAGGCCGTCAGCTGCCCGTGCCCGTCCTGCCCCAGTCCGGGCCCGCCTTGTCCCATGCCTGATCCCAACGGGCGTACCTGCGGCGGACCATGCGCCAGACGATCAGCCGCCTGGCACCCTCCACGCTCCCCGCGGCCAGCACCGCGGAGCCGAAACCGGCCAGCGCCGCATGCGTCGCCGCCGTGGCGGAGTCCAGCGGGCGGCCCACTATTCGGCCCTGACCGTCGGTCCACACCTTGAAGCGGTCGCCGGGGCGCGGGTCCCTGAGGCTCGCCGGCACCGTGCCGTGCCGCTGGGTGCCGTCCGGGGCGGTCCAGTCGGCGACCACACGGCTGCTTCGGTCACGGGCAGTCGCGGTCTCCGGGTCCGGATCCAGCGGAGAACTGTCGGCCTTCTTGACGACGGTGGCCGGCACCTCGAACCGGGCCTTGCGCTGCTCCCTCACGGACCGCTGCAGGGCATCCTGGGCGGCGGACCCGACGACGGCGCCGATCACCGGCGCGGCCACGAGGATCAGCACGAGAGCGGCGAGGGCCAGCCAGGCCTCGACCAGATCCGTCGTGCGGCGCAGCGGATTGTGCCGCCAGCTCCAGAGCCCGCCGATTGCTCGCACCGTCCCGCACCCCCTTCTGCGTCCGTGATATCCCCAGTGGGAGCCGTCCACGCGGTAGTCCGGCGAAGAGAGAGCGAAGTCACCCTTCCCGGAGGCCTCTCATGAACTTCTCACAAAGTCTCAACGAGTGTGGGCCTGGCGTGTGTTCCCCACGTCAAGTGATTCGAGGAACGAGATCCCGCCGCCGGGCCCGGCCCGGTCATGCGAGGACGCGCACCGGGTCGCCGATCCGGACCGTACCGACGGATTCCGGAACGAGGTTCTGGCCGAAGACCAGCTTGTCGCCGAAACGGCGGTGGCGCCCGAGGGTGCGCAGCGGCTCCCGGCCCCGCTCGGCGGTGCCCTGGTCGGTGGTGGTCACCACGCATCGCCCGCACATCTTGGCCACCCGGAAGGTGACCTCGCCGATCGCGATCCGCCGACAGTCGTCCTCGGCCCAGGCGCCGGTACCCGCCACGACCACGTTCGGCCGGAACCGGTTCATCGGCAGCGGGCCCTCGTCGGGGTGGTCGCCCTGTGCGATCAGGGAGTTGAGGGCGTCGAGTGAGGCCAGCGTGGTGAGCAGCAGGGGGTACCCGTCGGCGAAGCTCACGGTCTCACCGGGACGCGCGTACTCCGGATCGATCGGGCGACGGGTGGCCGGGTCGTCGAGGTGCACGAGACGCACGTCGAGCCCCAGGTAGTCGCTGAACCAGGAGTGCGCCGCGGAGCCCGCGAGGACCCCCTCCACCTTGTCCCGCCAGATCTCGACGGTCGTCGTGCCGGCCGGGTCGGGCACCGTGACGGTCAGCGGCTCACGGCCGGGCGCGGACAGCACGAGGCCACCGCCGGGCAACGGCTCGGCGGCGGCCAGCGCCATGCGCGGATGCGGGCGCTGCGTGATGACCTTGCCCGCCTCGTCGACCAGCACCCAACGCCGGTCCCCCGCCAGCCCCCAGGGCTCCACCACGGCCTCGTGGAGCGCGACGCCCCGGGCCGCCTTCAGCGGGTGGACATGGATCGAGTGCAGCGACGGATTCCCCATGGGGCCATCCTGCCACCAGGCACGGACAGCCCCGCGCGGAGCGCCTCAGTACCCGCGGTACTGCTGACCGTTGTACGGGTCCTGGTACGGGGCACCCTGCGCCGGGCGCGGGGCCGCGGGGCGCATCGCCTCGTAGCCCGTGCCGCCCGCCGCCGGACGCGGCTGCTGTGGCTGGGTGCCCGGGTATCCGCGCGGGGCCGCGGTCTGCTGAGGGACGTACGCCGCCGGGGCCTGCTGCAGCGGCGAGGGCTGCTGGGCCGGCGGATAGCCGTACGAGGGAGCCGACTGCGAGGGGCCGGCCGGCAGTGCGGGGAGCGCCGACGGCAGTGCGGGCAGGTTGCTGCCCGGTGTGTCGTACGCCGCGGGGACCCGGATCGGGGCGATCTGCGGGGTGCCCCGCTCGGCCACGAGAGAGTCGTAGATGGGCGTGTCGCCGAAGGACGAGGCGGAGTAGTAGCCGCCGCCATAGGAGCGGGGGGAGGTCATGGCACATAAGTTAAGCCCACGATGTGCTGGTTGGGGAGACCGATAAGAGGGTTGTTTTCCGTGTGGGCAGTGACTCCGGATCCCCAATGCGAGCGAACTCGGAGAAAAAGGGCAGCGCCTCTCACGACATTCTTGTAAAGGCCGAGTTCCGGGCGGGTTACCGACGGGTTGGGCTCCGCCTCGTCCCGTACGGCTTCTGGGGGTTGACGACCCCGAGGGAATAGGTTTGGCACGGACGGATCGGACTGCCCTGGGCGTGGCCCGGCGGTGAGCAGGCAAGCATGGGGGCGAACATGTCAATGCCCAAGGGATCGAATGTCGCGGTGCCGACGACCGCGCTGCGCATCGAACTGGGCTGGCGTGCCGGCCCCGGCGTGCCCGACGCGGACGCCTCGGCGCTCCTGCTGGTCTCCGGAAAGGTGCGCTCCGACGCGGACTTCGTGTTCTACAACCAGCCCGCGCACTCCTCCGGCGCGGTCCGTCACGAGGGCAAGCGCACCGTGGGCGGCCAGGTGACCGACACGCTGCTCGTCCAACTCGCGCGCGTGGAGCCCGCGGTCGAGACCGTGGTCCTCGCGGCCTCCGCCGACGGCGGCTCCTTCGGGCAGGTGCCGGGCCTGTACATCCGAGTGGTCGACGACCGCAGCGGCACCGAGGTCGCGCGCTACGACAGCACCGACGCGAGCGTGGAGACCGCGTTCGTCCTGGGCGAGCTCTACCGCCGCCAGGGCGCCTGGAAGTTCCGGGCCGTCGGGCAGGGTTACAGCACCGGGCTCGAAGGACTGGCGACGGACTTCGGCATCACCGTGGACGAACCACAGCACGCGGCACCGCCGGCACCCCTCGCCCCGCC
>NZ_VMNX01000023.1 GCF_009377235.1 Streptomyces acidicola | reverse complement strand
GCCCGTGACGTTTCCCCGAGCGGCGTGCGTGAGGCCCACCGAGAGCTGGGCGAGCCCGCGCCACAGGCCCCGTTCGTCGTCGGGTCGCGACTTCCAGGCGTCCTCGAAGACCTCGTGCGCATGGAACGGCTTGCCCGCGTCGAGCAGCGCCTGAGCCTCGGCGACGGTGTCCTGGGGGCCGCGTACGACGCCCTCCGGCTGCCGCTCCACACCGTCCGCGCCGTACGGCAGGGGCCGCCCCAGCCCGTCCCGCGGCCGAGCGTTCCGCGCCCGCCCCTGCGCGTCCCGGTCCCGCCTCTCGGCGGCCCGGCCCTCCGATGCGCCACTCGTCCGCTCTGTCTCATTTGTGCGTCGCGTCCCGCTCATGAGTCGATTCTCCCCCGCCCACGTCCCCCGTCGAGGCGGCTCCCGGCGTGCGGTAAAGTTCTCATCGCGTGATCACGCGGGGCACCCGCGGAAGCGCATCGGGACGTGGCGCAGCTTGGTAGCGCACTTGACTGGGGGTCAAGGGGTCGCAGGTTCAAATCCTGTCGTCCCGACGGTGCGAAGGGTCTTCGCAGGCGAGAGCCTGTGAGGGCCCTTTTCGTATGGGTCGTTTCCGATCTTCGAGGTTGAGTCTGCCGCTCATCGGCACCTTTACTCGGAGGCCGGCGAAGATTCCGCTCTTGGACCTGGGCAAGATCACTGCGGGTCTGTCGAAGACCTGGTCGGGTCCGAACGCTCGATGCCCGTGTTCGGCAGCGGGTGAGCCTCGCCCATGAACGTGTCAGCGCCGTGGGGGAGCGGTCGACCCGCGTACCACCAGCCGCAGCTCGGTCTCCTCGTGTTTCGCCGCGGTGCGGCCGTTGATCCGCTCCAGAAGCAGGCGTACGGCACGTCGGCCGAGGTCGTCGCCGGACTGGTCCACCGTCGTGAGCGAGAGCCCGGGATGGCTTGCGAAGCGCACGTTGTCGTAGCCCACGACGGACAGGTCGCTCGCGTCCAGGCCGCGCTCCCTGACCGCGCGAAGTACCTCGAACGCGAGGTCGTCGTGCGAGGCGAAGAGCGCGGTCGGCGGGTCGGCCGAGTCCAGCAGCCCGACCGTGGCGTGGTAGGCGTCGCTCGTCGAGAGCGTCCGCAGCACCTGGATGCGGGACTCCCGGCCGTTTCGGGCCATCTCGTCGAGGTAGGCGCCCAGTCTCACCGCGAGCGCCCCTCCCTCCTGCGCCGTGGCTTCCTCGCTCCGTGTGAGGTGCGCGATGCTGCGGTGTCCCAGGTCGAAGAGGTGCCGCATCACGAGGCGTGCCCCTTCGTCGTCGCCGCCCGCGACGGTGTCGTAGTTGACCGACGGGTCGTGGCGCGACACCAGCACCAGGGGAATCCGCGACGCCAGGTTCTCCAGCCAAGCGGGTGTGGCGCGCGGGGCGATCGCGACGAGGCCGTCGACCCGCAGGTCGACGAGCGCGTCGATCGCATGCTGGCCCTCGGGGTCGCCGGGAGCGATGACCAGCCGGTATCCGGTTCCCTCGATCCCCTCGGCGGCTCCGCGCAGGATGCGGCTGAGCGCCGGGTTCTCGATCTCGTGGAGTTCGAACCCGATCGTGAAGCTCGACCCGCGGATCGCCCGTGCCGCGACACTCGGCCGGTATCCGAGGCGTTCGATGGCCGATTCGACCCGCTTGCGCATGTCGGGACTCACGCCGTAGGCGTCGCGGATGACCTTGGAAACCGCCGCGCGTGACACCCCGGCCTCGCGTGCGACGTCCATCATCGTGACGGCCTTACCTGGCCTCACAGCACCTCCCCTTCGCCGGCACCGCGGCTTCTGGACCGTGCTGCCACCCTATCGAGAGGGCGGCGGGCATCCCTTCTCTTCGTTGGTCGGGTATTGACATGGGGCCGATCCGCCCCGAGCATCGTAGACCGATCTACAGCGGTCGTTTCCCGCCATGTGTAGATCGATCTACAAGTGGCGCAAAATGATCGCCCCACTAAGGTTGCGACTCAACGAGGAGTTCGTATGGTGCACTCTGTCCCGGCGCAGCGCCCGTGGCGCACGGCCATTCTCGCCGGCATGGCGTCCTACCTCGATTCCGCCGCCCTCGTCGGGTCCGGGATCGGGATCAGCGTGCTCTACGCCGACCCGCTCGGGCTCACCCCGGGGATGATCGGCACGGTGCTCGCGTGCCAGCAGTTCGCCTTCGCCCTCGGCGCGCTCTTCGGGGGGCGGCTCGGCGACCGGTTCGGCCGACGCCGTGTGCTGACCCTTGCTTTGATCGTGTTCGCCGTGGGCGCCGTCCTGCTGGCAACCGCGGTGGCGCCGTGGATGCTGATCCCCGGCGCGGTCCTGACCGGTCTCGGTATCGGCGCCGACCTGCCCGTCGCACTGGCACTCGCCAACGAGGCCGCCCCGCCCAGGCGCAAGGGCCGGATGGTGAGCCTCTCGGCGTTGCTGTGGGCGCTGGGGATCGCCACCGTGCAGTTGGTGGTGAGTTTCGTCGGACACCTCGGCATTACCGGCGCCCGCGTCATCTTCTGGGGCCTGGTGGGAATCGCGGTCCTTGTCCTTCTGCTGCGCATCAGCCTCCCCGAATCCCAGGAGTGGCTCGACGCGAGGCGCGCCGCCGACCGCGACGGCAGGACCGGGGCACCCGCCGTGCAGTTCCGGAACATCAGCCAGATCTTCCGTCGCCCCGTGGTCTTCGCGGTACTCGCGACCGGCATCTTCTACGCGGCCTGGAATGTCGGGGCGAGCATCAACGGCCAGTACAAGACCTACATATGGACGACGCTCGCGGGCGGCGACGTCGAGACGATCTCGCGTCTGGCCCTCATCGCCCTGGTGTTGTCGCTCCTGGCGAGTGCGCTGTTCATGGCCCTTGTCGACACACGGTGGCGTCGGCCGCTGACCGTGATCGGTACCGTGCTCATCCTTGTGAGCTGGGCTCCGTTGACGTTCCTCGGGCCGTCCCGGGCCTCGATCCTGGTCCTCGTCTTCCTCTTCGGTCTCGCCAGCAGTCTCGCCGGTGAACCCCTTTACAAGGTGTGGTCGCAGGAACTCATCCCCACCTTGCT
Source organism: Streptomyces acidicola (assembly GCF_009377235.1). Taxonomy (GTDB): domain Bacteria; phylum Actinomycetota; class Actinomycetes; order Streptomycetales; family Streptomycetaceae; genus Streptomyces; species Streptomyces acidicola. The sequence goes on along the minus strand of NZ_VMNX01000023.1, from coordinate 58,022 downwards.
GCGAGGCACGGCCCAGGGAGTCACCATGGCGTTCGCCCGCGTCGTCGCGGCGATCCTCGCGTTCGTGGTGCCGTCCCTGCTGGCTTCGAGCCCCCGAGCGGTGTTCACCGGGATCTTCGTGTGCGCCGTCGTCTCGACCGTCGTGCTGCTGTTCTGGATGCCCCGGCTCCGTACGGCGGACGAATACGCCCCCGAGGCGGCCGCCGTCGCCGGGGAGACCGCCGCAGCCTCGTCCGCGCGCTGACGGCGACCACCCGCGCAGAAGCACGATCGTGGCCCTGCGACCGCGGGGCCACCACCCACAGAAAGGATCCGCATGAGCGAGCGGAAGCCGAACGTGCTGTTCGTCCTCACCGACCAGTGGCGCGCCCAGTCCGTGGGATACGCGGGCGACCCCAATGCGAGGACGCCGCGCATCGACGAACTCGCGGCGGAGTCGGTCGACTTCGAGAACGCGATCTCGGGCGCCCCCGTGTGCTGCCCGGCGCGCGCGAGCCTGCTCACCGGCCAGTACCCGCTGGAGCACGGCGTCTACATGAACGACGTGGAACTGCGGCCGCACGGGACGACGCTCGGCGAGGCGTACCGCGACGCGGGATACCGCACCGGCTACATAGGCAAGTGGCACCTCTACGGCAGCCCCGACGGTCGCTACGGGCGGCGCACCGATCCGGTACCGGTCGAGAAGCAGTTCGGCTTCGAGCACTGGAAGGCCGCGGAGTGCACGCACGACTACAACGATTCGTTCTACTTCGAGGGCGCGAGTACGGAGCGGAAGTTCTGGGAGGGGTACGACGCGGAGGACCAGACGACGGACGCCTGCGCGTTCATCGCCGACAGCGATGACGAGCGGCCGTACATGCTCGTGGTCTCCTACGGGCCACCGCACTTCCCCCTGCACACCGCGCCCGAGCGCTTTCGCAGCCTCTACGAGGACGCGCCGATCGAGCTGCGGGGCAATGTCCCGGACGAGCTCGCCGATGCCTCGACCGAGGCCCTGCGCGGTTACTACGCGCACATCGCCGCACTGGACCAATGTGTCGAGCGTCTGCTGGAGGCGGTTGAGCGCAGCGGGTCCGCCGAGGACACGATCGTCGTCTTCACCTCGGACCACGGCGACATGATGGGATCGCAGGGCATCCGGCACGACGTCAAGGTCTGCCCGTGGGACGAGTCGGTGCGTGTGCCTCTTCTGCTGCGCTACCCCGCGCGTTTCGGAGCGACGGGCAGCAGGAACCCCGTTCCCGTCAACACCCCCGACCTGATGCCGACGCTGCTCGGCCTCTGCGGCATCCCCGTTCCCGGGACGGTACGGGGCACGGACGTCCTCGGCGCGACCCCGCCGGGATCGGCGTTCATCGGGATGCCGGTGCCCATCCTGTGGGCACGGACCTACGGGATCGGCGAGTACCGCGGGCTGCGCACGACCCGGCACACCTACATCCGCTCCCTCCAGGGCCCGTGGCTGCTCTATGACAACGTCGACGACCCGCTGCAGCTGAACAACCTCTGCGCGGATCCGGCATACGCCACGCTGGTGGAGGAACTGGACGGCGAACTCGACCGCCGGCTGGCCGAACTCGGCGACGAGTTCCTCCCGGCCGAGGAGTACCTGCGACGCGACGGGCTGGAGCACTACTCCGAGGTGAACACCCCGGTGGGCAGCAGCAAGGGCCCCGACGGGGCGTGGCAGTCGATGATGGTCCCGGTCCCGTGAGCGCACGGCACCGCGACGGCACCGTCTGGTCGATCCCCGCGAAGGGCCGCGTCCCGGACGGGACACGTGCGCAACCGCCGGAGAGAGGGGAGTGGCCCGGCGGCTGGATCGGGCCGGCCGCGGGGGAGGCGGACGGACGGTTCGGCCGGGTGCTGTTCCGCCGGACGTTCGACCTCACCGGGACACCGCCGGATGCGGTCGTCCGGATCACCGGCGACTCGCGGTACATCCTCTTCGTCAACGGCACGGAGATGGCCCGAGGGCCGCAGCGGTCCCAGCCGCACCGCATCCACTACGACGAATGGGACGTCGCCGAGCAGTTGACGGAGGGACGCAACACGCTCGCCGTGCTCGTCACGTATTTCGGCGAGTCGAACGCCATCTGGCAGCGTCCCGTCGCGAGCGGGCGTCTCGGCGCGGCGCCCGCGCTTCTCGTCGCCGGAACCATCGGCGGTGTCCCGGTCGACTCCGGACCGGCCTGGCGGGCCGTCCGGTGCGACGCGTGGGTGCCCTTCTCCCCGCAGGGCGTCGAAGGTGTCCCGGCGACGTGCTGCGATGCGCGCAGGCTCCCGGCGGACTGGACGAGGACGGATTTCCCCGACGCGGAGTGGCCGCCCGCAGCGCCCCTCGCGGCGGCCCATCGTGGCGCGGCGGGCCGGTGGGTGCCACCGGTGGCGCCGTACTTCCGGCCGTTGCCCAGGAGCATCCCGCCGCTCGGCGGCGAGACGGTCCGCCCGGTCACCGTCTCGGCGTTCACGGTTCCACGCGCCGTGACCGGCGAACCGGACGACACCACGCACCCCGCTGTCTCGGCCGCATCGGCGCAGACGGCCACTGACGGCGAACGGTGGCGGAAGTCGGTCTCCCCCGACGCCGACGGAACGGTGGCCATCCACGTGGACGCCGGCGAGGACCTCGTGGTGGCCGTCGACTTCGGCCGCGTGGTCGTCGGCGCGTTCGCCTACACACTCGACGTACCCGAAGGCACGGTCGTGGACGTCGCGTTCCACGAACGCTTCGCGCACACCACCGACGCACTCACGCCACGCTCCGGCTTCCGCTACATCGCCCGGGGATCGGCGGACACGTACCGGTCACCCGACACCGGTGGGATGCGCTCGGCGACGATCCGGGTACGGCCCGTTCGGCCGGGCCCGGTCTCGATCGCCGGGACACACCTGGCCGAACGCCTCCAGCCCATCGCCGGCGACGCGTCCTTCTCGTCGGACGACCCCGAACTCGACGCGCTCTGGCAGGCGGGCGTACGTACCGTTCACGCCAACTCCAGCGATGCCTTCACCGACTGCCCGAGCCGGGAACAGCGAGCGTGGGTCGGCGACGGCGTCGTACACCAGGCCGTACACCTCGTCGCCAACCACGACTGGCGTGCCGCCCGCGCCTACGTCGACCTGGCACGCTCGCCCCGGCCCGACGGTCTCCTGCCGATGAGCGTCGCCGGGGACCTCGAGCAGGCGGGCGGCAGCACCATTCCGTCGTGGTCCCTGCACTGGATCCACGGACTGCACACGCTGTTCCGGTACGCGGGTCTCGTGCCCGAGGTGCGACGCGGCCTGGCGACCGCGCGGGGCGTGCTCGAATGGTTCACGGACTACGTCGATGACCGAGGCACACTCGACGACGTGCCCCACTGGAATCTCATCGACTGGTCCAGCGTCATAACGGAAGGACGCTGTGCCGCGATCACCGCGCTGTGGTGCCGGGCGCTGCGCGAGTACGCCGAGGTCTGCACCCACGTCGGCGACACCGACTCGGCACGTTGGGCGAACGACCTCTACGCGAACGCCGCAGGCGGATTCGCCGACTTCTGGGACGCGGGGCGTGGACTCTACGTCGACTGCGTCGCCGACGGCCGGCCGCTGTCTCCCGCGTCCCAGGCCACGAACGCCGCCGCGATCGTCTCCGGCATCGCACCGAAGGCGCGCTGGAACGGGATCATCGACCGGATCAGTGACCCCGAGCGGCTCGTGGTCCGATCCTGGCTCGGCGCCGTGGGCGGCGGGCTCGACACGGCCAAGTGGAACCGGGTCTCGGCGGGCCCATGGGAGATCGACTGGGACACGCACACCCGGATCGTGCGGGCCGAGCCGTTCTTCAGCTACGTCGTGCACGACGCCTACGCGCTCGCCGAACGCACCGACGCGTTGCTCGCGTCGGTACGGGACTGGACGGTGTTCCTCCACGACGGCTTCGACACCTTCGGTGAGGCGTGGGGATGGGGCACACCCTGTCACGGGTGGAGCGCCACACCGACGAAAGACCTCACGCGGTACGTCCTCGGCGTCACCCCGGACGCTCCGGGATTCACCGTCGCCAGAGTCGCGCCCCGCCCGTACGGTCTGGGACGGATCACGGGTCGCACGCCCACCCCGCACGGTGTTCTCGCGCTCACGGTCGAAGACGGCCTGGTGGAGGTCACGAGCCCGGTACCCGTGGCCTTCGTCCCACTGCATGGTGAACGACGCCTCCTTCCGGCCGGCAGCCACCTGCTGGAACTGGAGGACGCCGCGGTAGCCGACCCCAGGCAGCGGCCCGGTCGGAACGGGGGCGGCGGATGGACGACACCCACGCCGGCGGAGTCCTCGTCGTGGGAATGACCACCGGCGTCGCCCTCGTCATGACGGGAACGGCCGTATGAGCTCGCTCGATACGCCCGTCACTCCGAATCCGCAGTCGGACACCAGCGGGCGGGGCAGCCTGCCGCTCGCCTACGGCCCGGCCCCTGTACTCGGCGTCGGGGGCGCCGCCCACCTGCTCTTCGGGGCGATGGGATGAGCGAGTTCGTCCGACTCCGAGGAGGCCACTTCCGGATGGGGGCCGATCAGTTCTATCCGGAAGAGGGACCTGAGCACGATGCTTGGACCGGTCCGTTCGAGATCGCGCGACATGCCGTCACGAACAGGGAGTTCGCGGCCTTCGTCGAGGCGACCGGGTACGTCACCGTCGCGGAGCGCCCGATCGACCCGGCGGCGTTCCCCGGCGCCGGGGACGTCGAACCGGGCTCGCTGGTCTTCACGCCCACGCAGAGGCCGGTCGACCTGCGCGACTGGCGCCAGTGGTGGCGCTGGGTCCCCGGCGCCTCATGGCGGCACCCGCGCGGCGCGGCCGGCGACCTCGAAGGACGCGAAGATCACCCTGTCGTGCAGATCGCGTACGCCGACGCCCTCGCATTCGCCGAGTGGTCGGACTCCCGGCTGCCGACGGAGGTCGAGTGGGAGTTCGCCGCGCGCGGCGGCATGGGCGGAGCGACCTACGTCTGGGGCGAGGAACCGAACGACGGCAGTCGCGCGAACACTTGGCAGGGCCGGTTCCCGTACCTGAACAGAGGCGCACGAGGATGGGTGTACACAGCCCCTGTCGGCTCTTTCCCGCCCAACGGCTACGGCCTCCACGAGATGACCGGCAACACGTGGGAATGGACATCGACGCCGTGGAGCAACCGTCACCAGGTCGACAGGCACCGTCCGCCGACTGAGCCCGCCGGCCGTCAACGCCGCGGCACCTCGGACGGACACTGCTGCGCCCCGCAGCGGGACACCATCGCAGAGAGCCGGTGCCACGGGTCGGCGGGGCAGTCCGTCAACCGCGTACTCAAGGGTGGATCCCACCTCTGCTCACCCGAGTACTGCCTGCGTTACCGCCCCGCCGCCCGGTCGGCCCAGAGCGAGGACTCCGCCACGACGCACATCGGGTTGAGGCTTGCCCGAGACACGTGATCGCCCGAGCCGAAGGCATTCCGTGGAAACCAGGAGAGTCAGCGACGGCAGGACGGAGTCCCGCAGGGCGTACATGTCCTCGGCGAACCGGTGGTCGACGAGTGCGATGGATGGGCGGGTGCGCTCGGCGATCTCGCGCCTGTGCAACATGCGCACAGGGTGTGCGTAGAGCGCTTTGGGTGAGGTTAATGTGGCCGAAACTTCTTGGGCGGCACAGGCCCTTGCGGCGCCATAGCGCCGTACGAGCGGCCATGCCCCGTCCCGTGCAAAGGAGCACGCATGGCAGACCTCCGACCAACCACTGCGCCTGACGCCGATCCCCAGGCGGCCTCCCGCAAGCGCAATGCCCTGGCAGCCGTAGTGGGATCCGTACTGGAGTGGTACGACTTCTTCCTCTTCAGCACGTCCGCGGCGCTGGTCTTCAACAAGATTTTCTTTTCCGGTGAGTCGGAGTACGTGGCGACGCTGGCGTCGTTCGCCACGTTCGCGGTGGGGTTCGCGGCCAGACCGATCGGTGGGCTGATCCTGGCCCACCTGGGCGACCGGTGGGGCCGAAAGCCGGTCCTCCAGATCACGCTGGTGCTGATGGGGGTGGGCACGCTCGCCATCGGGCTGCTGCCTACGTATGAGCAGATCGGCATCTGGGCACCTGTCCTGCTGGTGTTCTGCCGCATCCTCCAGGGGCTCGGCGTCGGCGCGGAGCTCGGTGGCGCGTATGTGTGGACCACCGAGAGCGCCAAGCCCACCCAGCGCGGTTTCTACGCGGCGCTGCCCGGCGGCGGCGAGTTCCTGGGTGTGGTGTGCGCGTCCGGCGCGATGGCGATCGTGTCGTCGATGGACGAGGAGAAGTTCCTCAGCTGGGGCTGGCGCCTTCCCTACCTCGCCTCGGTCGTCGTGGTGATCGCCGGCTTCGTGCTGCGCCACATGGCCGACGAGAGCGAGACGTTCAAGGAAGCCGTCGCGGAGGGCAAGAAGGAGAAGGCGCCGCTGACCGCGGCCGTCCGCGGCCATGGCAGGACCATTCTGCTGATGATCGGCGCGGGCAGTGCCACGGCCGTCGCTTCGTACTCCATCCAGGGTTATCTCCCGGCCTACACCACACAGCAGTTGGGGATGCCGGCGAATGTGGCGGTCATCGCGATCACCATCGCCGCGGCCGTCTCCGTCTTCAGCATTCCGCTCGGCGGCTGGCTCTCCGACCGGGTCGGGCGGCGGCCCCTGATGATGGGCGGCGGGATCGCGATAGCTCTGTTCGCCGTGCCGTTCTGGCTCCTCGTCGGGGCGAAGTCGCTGCCGATGATCTCCATGGCGGTCAGCCTCGCGTTCGCCGTGATACTCAACTCGATGATCTTCGGTCCCGCAGGCTCCTTCTTCTCCGAACTGCTGCCGACCGAGGTGCGGTTCAGCGGTCTGGTGCTCGCCCGCGAGACCACGGCCGTGCTGTTCTCCGGCACCGCTCCGTTCATCGCCACCCTTCTGGTCCACGCTGGTGGGGGCAGCCCGTGGCTGCTCGCCGGCTACATGGCACTCTCGGGTGTGATCACCGCCATTTCGGTGCTGCTGCTACCGGAAACCGCGCCCCGCGCGCTGCGCCGCAAGGCGATCAACTCCGGGGCCAGTGACGGCAGCACTCCGATCGACGTCGAATACGCAGAGGTGTAGAAGAAGTGTCGGATCACGAAGTCCTGTGCCTCGGCGAGGCCATGGTCCTGGTGACGCCCCGGCAGGCGCAGCCGCTCGCCACCGCCCGCGACGCGACCCTCTCGGTCGCGGGTGCCGAGTCGAACGTGGCGCAGTACCTCGCCGATCTGGGACACCGGGTGGCCTGGGCGAGCCGCGTGGGCAGCGGTCCGCTCGGTGACAGGGTGCTCACCGCGGTCGCCCGGCCCGGGGTGGACGTGCGCCACGTCGAGCGGGACCCGTCCGCCCCCACGGCCGTGTACTTCAAGGACCCCTCGCGCGAGGACGGCACCCGGGTGCACTACTACCGGACCGGATCCGCGGCGTCCCGGATCACCCCCGCGTACCTGGACACCCTCCCGATCGCCTCGGCACGTCTGGTGCACCTGTCGGGAATCACCGCCGCGCTGTCGGCGAGCTGTGCGGAGACGGCCACGGCCCTGTTCGGCCGTGCCCGCGAGGCCGGGGTCCTCCGCTCGTTCGACGTCAACTACCGCCCGGCGCTGTGGAGCACGCAGGACGCGTCCGCGCCGCTGCTCGCCCTGGCCCGGCAGGCCGACATCGTGTTCGTCGGGCTCGACGAGGCGGCGGAGGTCTGGGGCACCACCACCGCCGAGGACGTACGCGACCTGATCGGGCCGTCGGTGAGCGTGGTGGTGAAGAACGCCGAGGTCGGCGCGGTCCTGTTCGAGCCCGGCGCGGGCCCGGGCACGTTCGTCCCCGCCGAAGCGGTCGAGGTGGTCGAGCCGGTCGGAGCGGGAGACGCCTTCGCGGCGGGCTACCTGTCGGCCTGGCTGCGCGACGACGCCCCGGCCGAGAGACTGCGCCTGGGGCACCGCGTCGCCGCGTTCGCGCTCGGCTCGGTCGAGGACCACGCCGACGCCACGTCCCTGCGCCGCCCGGCACTCGACCTGGACGGAACGGCCCGGTGAGCCAGGCCGTCGAGCGAGCCATCCAGATCCTGGAGATGCTCAGCAAAGGTCCGCAGCACCCGGCCGCGATCGCCGAACGGTTCGGCGTGCACCGGACCACCGCACTGCGCCTGCTCCAGGACCTCTGCCAGGGAGGTCTCGCCCGTAAACGGGAAGACGGCACCTTCGCCGTCGGCTACCGCCTCGCCGGACTGGCGGTGGCCGCCCTGGAACAGTTCGATCTGCGCGCGAGCGCACACCCGTTCCTCGCCGAGCTCGGTCACAAGCTCCGGCTCACGGTGCACATCGCCACCGTCGAGAACGACCGGGTGATCTACGTCGACAAGATCGAACCGCAGGGAACCGTACGGCTGTACTCGGAGATCGGAAAGCCGGTCGTGCTGCACAGTTCCGGTGTCGGCAAGGCCATCCTGGCCTTCATGCCCGACGGTGAACGCGATCGACTGCTGGACGGCTACGTCTACGAGCGGTTCACCGACACCACAGTGACCACGGCCGAAGCGTTCGCCGCCCGGCTGCGCGAGGTGCGGGCGCGCGGCTGGGCCGAGGACGACGGGGAGTACGAGCCGTTCGTCAACTGCGTGGCCGTTCCCGTCCGGGACGGCACCGGAACCGTACGCACGGCCATCTCGGTGACGGCGCTGAAGGCACAGACCGACCTCACCGTCCTGCACACGCATCTGCCGGCCATCAGGCACACCGCACAGGCCATCTCTCGCACACTCGGGTGGACCCAATGAACACCGCATCCGGACAACTGTTCCAGGACGCATTCGACACGCTGCCGCTCATGGCGATCCTGCGAGGCTTCGACGTCGCACGCACGATGGAGGTGAGCCGACGGGCATGGGACGTGGGTATCCGGCTCGTCGAAGTGCCCATACAGAGCAAGACCGCGGAGGCCGCGCTGCGTGCGGCGGTCGAGGCCGGCGAGGAGCGCGGAGCCGTGGTGGGCGCCGGCACGGTGACCACCGTCGAGCGGGTCGAGCGGGCGGTGGAGGCGGGCGCGCGTTTCACCGTGGCTCCCGGATTCTCCCGCGACGTCGCCGAGGCGTCGCTCGCGGCGGGCCTGCCGCACCTGCCGGGTGTCGCGACCGCGTCGGAGATCCAGCAGGCCGAGGCTCTCGGGCTCACCTGGCTCAAGGCGTTCCCCGCGGCCGACCTCGGTCCGAGCTGGATCACTTCGATGCACGGGCCGTTCCCGGAGGCGCGTTTCGTCGCGACCGGCGGCGTGAATCTCGCCAATGCCGTGGAATTCCTCGACGCCGGGGCCGCAGCCGTGTCACTCGGGTCGGCCCTGGCCGACCCTGACCAGTTCGCACGCCTGCCCGAGCTCATCGAGGCGATCACAGGAAAGGTGGAACGATGAAGATCGTGGCTCTGGAGACCTTCTCCGTGGCACCCCGCTGGCTGTTCCTGGCCGTACGCACCGACGAGGGCGTCACCGGGTGGGGCGAGCCGGTCGTCGAGGGACGTACGGCGACGGTCGCCGCGGCCGTCGAGGAACTCTCCGACTACCTCATCGGCCAGGACCCGTTCCGTATCGAGGACCACTGGCAGGTCATGACGAAGGGCGGCTTCTACAGGGGCGGTCCCATCCTCTCCAGCGCGGTGGCCGGCATCGACCAGGCCCTGTGGGACATCAAGGGCAAGGCCCTCGGCGTCCCCGTGTACGAACTGCTCGGCGGTGCGGTACGCGACCGGGTACGCACCTACTCGTGGATCGCCGGTGACGAGCCGGACGGCGTCGCCGAGCACGCGCTGGAACGCATGCAGCAGGGCTTCGACGCGGTCAAGATGAACGGGACCGGCAGGGCCCGCGCACTGGAGTCCAAGGCCGAACTCGACCTGCTGGTGGGGCGCGTCGCCGCCGTACGCGAGGCCATCGGCGACACCGCCGACATCGCCATCGACTTCCACGGGCGCGTTTCCCCCGCCGTCGCCCGCGAGGCGCTGCGCCTGCTCGAACCGCTGCACCCGCTGTTCGTCGAAGAGCCGATCGTGCCCGAACTGACCGCGGACTTCGGGCGGATCTGCTCCTCCACGACCGTGCCGATCGCCACCGGGGAGCGGCTCTACTCGCGGTGGGACTTCCGCGATCTGCTCGGCTCGGGGATCGCGGTCGCGCAGCCGGACCTGTCCCACGCCGGCGGCATCTCCGAGGTCCGCCGGATCGCCGCGATGGCGGAAGCGTACGGTGTGGCCCTCGCCCCGCACTGCCCACTCGGCCCGATTGCCTTCGCCGCCAGCCTCCAGATCGACTTCGCCAGCCCCAACGCGCTGATCCAGGAGACCAGCCTGGGCATCCACTACAACACCGGGGGAGGCTCGGATCTCCTCGACTATCTGGTCGACAAAAGCGTCTTCGACTTCGCCGACAGCCACATCAGCCGGCCGACCGCGCCGGGGCTCGGCATTGAGATCGACGAGACCGCCGTACGCAAGGCCGCCGAGGTGGGCCAGCGCTGGCGCAATCCCCTGTGGCGCAACACCGACGGATCACTGACCGAGTGGTAGGGGCAGGACATGAAAGCGTGGATCGCACACGGGGCGTGCGATCTGAGGGTCGATGACCTGTCCACCTCGCACATCAGCGAGACAGGGATCCGGGCTCATCGACGGGATCGGCTGGGCGGTCGAGGGGGATTTCCGGCCCGGTGAGCCGGTCGTCGTACACCCCGCACGGCCGCCGCGGTCGGTCGGCACGACGGTGAGCACCGGGCTGAGCCGGCTGCCGGGTGGCACGTAGATGGGCAGCGCCTCCACCAACCCGCACATCCACTGCGGATTCGCCGAGCCCGTCCCGGTACGGCCCGAACAGATCCACCGGCTGCCGACCGGCCTGCCGCTGCACCGAGCCGCACTCGACGAACCCCTTGCGGAACGTGTACGGGTCCGACGCCACGTTGGCCCTCGGGGGTGAGCGGGCCGTCCTCGGCGTGCTTCCTTACCAGCGTGGCCATGCTCTCCGACGGGTAATCGGATTGCCCTTTCCGGTTGATGGTACGGTAGTCACGGTGAACCGGAAAGGTCTATCCGGATCTCGGGTGGTGTGGGTGTCCAGGCTGCGTACGGCTGCATGGAACGCAGCCGAGGCGTTCGGCGTCGGCGCCCTCGGCGAGGTCGTTCGCCGCGTCGCCCGACGCCGTCTTCCCGTGAGGTTTTGCGAAAGGATCGCTGTGCCCAGCATCGCCATCGTCGGAGCCGGCCCCCAGCTGGGTCTGGCCATCGCCCGTACCTTCGGCTCCCAGGGCTTCGACGTCGCCCTGATCTCACGTAATCGTACGAAGCTCTACGGTCTCGTCGGCCGACTCACCGCGGAGGGCGTCACCGCCGCCGCGTTCCCGGCGGACGTGCTCGACCACGGCACACTCACCCAGGCGCTCGAGAGCGCCGCCACGCATTTCGGCGGGATCGATGTCCTGGAGTACTCCCCGGCCGAGAGTCCCGGCTCAACCGTCGTGACCACTCCGGCCGAGACCGACCCGTCTCACGTGCAGCATGAGCTGGACTTCCAGTTCTATGGGGCCAGCACCGCCACCAGGTCGGTGCTGCCCGCGATGCGGGAAACCGGCGCGGGCACCCTGCTCTACACCACGGATGCCCGTTCGACCGGCCCCGTGCCGAAGGCCGCCAACGTCAGCACCGCTGCGGCGGCCCTGCGCAACTGGGCGGTCAACCTGCACAAGGAGCTGGCCGGGACGGGTGTCCAGGCGGCTCACGTCGCCCTCGATGTGACGATCGGCACCTCTACGTTCTACGGACAGCCGAAGGCCACAGCCGATCAGCTCTCCCCCCTCTACTGGGAGCTGCACACCACCGATCGCGACAAGGCCGAACGCATCTTCAGGGGCTGACGACTGTCCCCGCGAGTATGCGCCGCTGTCACCGTGGCTCGTTGGGCTTCTCGTTGGGCTTCCCAGTCTCTGCTGGACCGTGGAACTGCGGCGACCCGGGCTCGCCGGGCGGGCAGTGTTGGCAAGGCCGCGTTCTGGATGTGGAGTCGTGGAGTCGTACCACTGCTCGTCCGGGCGCGGTGTCACCGACCTGGGTGTCAGCTGGTCGTGTCCGGTTCCGGTGTGGTGAGGCTGGCCGGGCTGGTGCGGAGCATGGCCCTGTGAAGGGCGTCGTGCTCGGGCGAGGCGGGGAGGGGGCCGCGGGCGGGGGCCTCGAAGGACTGGATGAACAGGGCGACGACGCGGCGCCAGGCGTCGGGGGCGGCGTCACCGGTGGCGTTGACGACGCCGGCGTTGGCCATGTGGATCAGGACCAGGTCCGAGGGGTCGAAGTCCTCGCGTAGTCGGCCTGCGGCCTTGGCGCGGTCGATGAGTCGCACCATGCCCGTGTACGCCTCGTTGCGGCGCTCCTCCATGGCCTTGGCGGTGGGGAAGGACGTGGTGAGTACGTCGGCGAAGCCGTAGTCGGCGGCCTGCATCGCGCAGGCGGCCTCGAGGTAGCCGATGAAGCCGTGCCAGGGGTCGGGGTCGTCGAGGGCGACGGCGACCGCGTCGGCGTAGGCGTCCATGCGGTCGGCGAAGACGGCGGCGACCAGTTCCTCCTTGGTGGGGAAGCGACGGAACATCGTGGCGATTCCGACCCCGGCCTCGCGGGCCACGGACGCCATGGAGGCGCCCAGCCCATCGCGCGCGAAGACCTTGCGTGCGGCGGCGATGATCCGCTCCCGGTTGCGCTCCGCGTCGCTGCGCAGCGGCTGGGGGGCGGGGCCGTCGGGATGCTGTGAGCCGGGCGTCATGCCGGTCACCCTACCAATCGGATTGCCCTATCCAGTTTCAATGGTACTCTGGTCGCGGTGAACCGGATAGGCCTATCCGGCTCTTGAATTGGATAGTCCTATCCGAATTCATCCACGTGCCACTGAGATTTCGAAAGGATCGCTGTGACCAGCATCGCCATTGTCGGAGCCGGCCCCCAGATGGGCCAGGCCATCGCCCGTACCTTCGGCAAGCAGGGCTTCGACGTCGCCCTGATCTCCCGCAGCCGCGAGAAGCTCGACGGGCTCGTCGCCCAGCTCGCCGCCGAGGGCATCACCGCCGCCGCGTTCCCTGCGAGCGTGCTCGACCACGACGCCCTCACTCAGGCCCTCAAGGACGCCGCAGACCGGTTCGGCGGGATCGACGTCCTGGAGTACTCCCCGCTCGCCATCGAATCGACCGCGCTGGCCACTCCGGCCGAGAGCGACCCCTCCCACATCCAGGACCAGATCGAGTTCCAGCTCTACGGGGCCATGGCCGCCACCAAGGCCGTACTGCCCGCGATGCGCGAGGCCGGTGCGGGCACCCTGCTCTACACCACCGGCGCCGGCTCCCTCGACCCGCTGCCGGTGGTCGGGAACGTCAACGCGGCCGCCGCGGCGCTGCGGAACTGGGTGGTCAACCTGCACAAGGAACTGGACGGCACCGGCGTCCAGGCCGCCCACGTGGCCATCGACGTGGCGCTCGGCGGAGTCTCCATCGACCCCACGCTCAAGTCGGCCACGGCCGAGGACGTCGCCCCCGTCTACTGGGAGCTGCACACCGCCAAGCGCGACCAGGGCGAAATCGTCGTCAAGGGCTGAGGCCGCCTCGGCTCCCATGTCGGCCCTTGATCGCGCCGTGGTGTGCTGCGCCGCGGTGCGATCAAGGAACCGGTTTCCGCTCCGATTCCACGGAGATCCATCAGAAGCCCCCTAGCCCCGCGAGCAGTGCTGCCTCTGTCAGGGCGGACAACTGGACACCGCGACCGTGCTCACGCGATGGCCCTGTCGGGCCGTTGCAGGCCCCCGCGCCTTCTGAACCCGTCCCCTGTCTGCTCCTTCCAGTCCATCTGCCCTACCGAGCACCGCAGTTGACGGTGGAACTCGACCTTCACTCCCTGCCCGACCTGCAGACCGACCCGGCCGCGGGAACTATGCACGACGCCGGGCGCCGCACCCCCGAGAGTGCTCACGGAGAAACCGGGCCTGCTGCTCGCCGTCCGCGAGAACCCCGAGCAGGTCACCTGGCACTACTGGTTCCGCGCGGTCGCCGAGCATCACCGCGCCGTCGGCACCCGAGCCGGTCAGGCCGCCGTCCACGGGGCGGAGTTGGCATGTCGCACCAGATCTGCCCAGGTGACCTGGAGGCGGGTAACGGGAACGTGGCCCTCGTGGCGCAGATGGTCCACTGCATTGATGTTCAGGAAGGTGAGCAGGGGTGGGCGAGCATTTCAGGGTCGCCGTCTACTCCCGCTTCACACATGAGCGCTGACACATGGCGGTGATAGGCAGCCGCAGTCCTGGAGATGTATCCACGTTCGCCGGACCATTGGCGTGCCAACGCGGTACGCAGATCTGTGTCGGTCGCCGTGCGCTCGATGAGTGCACAGCCGAATGCCGTGAGCCGTTCTCCCATCGGAGCCCCGGGACCGAGGGGAGGCGGCCCGGACGTGCACGCTTCCTGGAAGTCGGCCTCGGAGAGGAGAGCGAGGAGAGGTCCGCCTCGGTCGCCGAACCGGCGGAAAAGGGTGCCCTCTCCCACTCCGGTCTCCTTCGCGTGGCCTCCATGGTGACGTGCTCGGCGCCGTGTTCGGCCACCAGATGGCCGGCAGCCCGCAACAGCCGGGGGCGGTTGCAGGCTGCATGGGAACGCTCGACGACAGCAGTGGAGTTGAACCATGCGTCGCCTAGCCGAGGAGGCTGCCGCCGGTGGCGTCGAGGAACGCGCCGGTGATCCAGCGTGCTTCGTCGGTCGCGAGGAAGACCACGGCGTCGGCTACGTCTTCCGGCTCGCCGATGCGTTTGAACGCCGACAGCTGGGACATCTGCTCCCGGACCTCGGGAATCTTGAAGATCGCGTTCCCGTTGTCCGTGATGCCGGGAGCCACCGTGTTGACGGTGATCCCCCGGGGGGCGAGGTGGCGGGCGAAGTGCCGTGAGAGTTGTTCGACGGCGCCCTTTGTCATCGCGTAGACCATCTGCGAGGGGTTGGCGACCCGGGTCAGGCCGGAGGAGATGTTGATGACGCGTCCTCCGTCGGGGATCAGCCCGAGGGCACGCTGGGCGATGAAGAAGGGCGCCTTGGCGTTGACCGCGAACAGCTTGTCGAACTGCTCGGCCGAGACCGCCTCGGGGGCGGCCCCGCCGGGCAGGGTCTCGCCGGCGTTGTTCACCAGGATGTCAAGGGTGGTCTTCCCGGTGTGCTGCTTCAGGCCGGCCTCCAGACCGCGGAACAACTGGTCGATGTCGCCGGGCACGCCGAGTTCGGCGCCGACCGTGAAGGCCCGGCCGCCGTCCTTCTCGATGAGCTCGACTGTCTCCTGGGCGCCCTGCTTGTTGTGCGCGTAGTGCACGGCGACCAGGGCGCCCTCGCGGGCCAGGCCGACGGCCGTGGCCCGGCCGATGCCCCGGCTGGAGCCGGTGACGAGAGCGGTCCTGCCGCTGAGTTTGTCCATGACGGTGACCCTTCAAGGCGTGGTTTGCGTGGTTGAACCGTGGCACCCACGACGGCGGGAAGCGCCTGCCATGGGGCGGTCTGGCGCGTGAACGTCAGTCGGGGAGGTTCGGTGGGTGTGGGGCCGCCGTACCCGAGGATCTAGGCGTGGCCGCGCAGCCTCTGTCCTCGCAGCTCGTACGCGGCGCCGGGAGCGAAGAACTCGAGCACCGCTTCGTACTCAAGACGGTCCTAGGTGGTGGTACAGGGCGGTGTTGAGCGGGGCCGGCGCTCAGGCCGTCGTGTCCTCGGGGTTCATGCCGGCCTGGCCTTCGGGGTGATGGTGTCGGGGCTGGTGCGGGTCTTGAGGAGGAAGTCGAACTCCATGGTCCTGAAGGGGACCTGGAGGCCGTGTGGGGTGACGGCGTCGGTGTCCTCGTGCAGGACGGTGTCGGCTTGCAGTGCGGGAGGGGCCAGCGTTCCGCCGACGAAGTCGACGGGGATGACGGGGTCTCCCTTGAAGTAGATCTCGCCGCGCCAGGAGGTGATCAGGTCGGGGTGGTGGATCTCGTAGTGGATGTGGGCCGGGCGGTAAAGGCTGCGTCCGAGAGCTGCCACGGCCTCGGGGACGCCGTCGATCTCCATCGTGTGGGAGTCGGCGTAGGCGACCGGGGTGATGGTGGTGAACGTGTAGCGGCCGTGGTCGTCGGTGAACAGATGCCCACGCAGGTTGTCCTCGGGCACTCCGTCGTCGAACATCCCGGAGTAGTTGCCGTTGTTGGCCGCGTGGTAGATCTCCAGCCTGGCGCCCGAGAGCGGCTGGCCGTGTCCGTCCAGGACCCTGCCGGAGACGATCAGCGGAGTACCGGGCTCGTCCGGCCGCATCGGAAGGGTGCCGGGGTTGTCGATACGACGGGAACCGGCCCTGTAGGTGGGGCTGTTGACGTCCTCGGACGGGGTGTAGCCGTCGCGGCCGCCCTGGAAGACCTCGCTGTACAGGGGCATGGCGGCCAGCGCCAGCGGGACGCCGGTGGCTGTGTGGATCTTCTGGATCAGGGTGGCGGCCGCGTTGAGGTCGTCGAAGGTCAGTCCCTCCTCGTCGCGCATACGGGCCAGGGCGTCCTTGAAGGCCGCGACGAGACGTACGGCGCGGGGGTTGATCAGCGCCGGGTCGACGTAGGACGGATCGGTGGTCGTGGTCATTGCGGTCTGCTCCTCGAAGGCGAGCCCGGCTGATCGGGCGTCAGCGGGCCACGGAAGTCGGGGGGTCGGGAACGTGCGTGAAGCCGGGACGCCGGTCTGCTGGGTTGCCGTCGGCCCTGCCGGCGTTTGCTCGGTCAGGGTCGTGTCGGCAATCTCCTGGGGTTACCGGCCACTTCGCTCCGTATGGGACGCCGACGCCGACGCCGACGCCGACGCCGACGCCGACGCCGACGGCGTCGAAGTCGACGCGGAAGACGTGCGGGCGCGTCCGGTGATCGCGCCGCGGCGCGGCAGGCTGCGCCGCCATCATGGTTCGACGAGGGCGTTGGTGCGGTGTCAGCCGCGGGGGACGCCCTGGTCCCCGACGCGGAAGACGAGTTCGGCCTCGTCGCGCCTGGTGGTGTGCAGGTCCCAGTACATGGGGGTGAGCTGCTCGGGCTGGACCGGGTCGACACCGGGGATGACGGAGACGCCGATGGATGCGTCGATGCCGACGTGGGCGGCCTGGATACCGGTGTTGGCGTCGGCCAGCTCCTTGTGCAGGTTCATCACCCAGTTGCGCAGTGCCGCGGCGGCGGCGTTGACGTTGGCGACCCGCGGGTCGGGCCAGATCGAACCGGCGCCAGTGGTGTAGAGGAGGGTGCCCGAGCCGGCCTCACGCATGGCCGGCAGTACCGCGTTCGTGGCGGCTATGGCTCCGTACAGCTGGAAGTTCATCTCGAATTCGACATCGGACGGTTGGGTCCCGGACGGGGAGGTCAGTGCGGTGATGCCGAAGGTCCCCACCGGGGAGTACTCCAGGACGTCGATACCGCCGAACCTCGTGGCTGCCTCCTTGAGCGCGTGCGTGAGGCCGGCGCGGTCGAGCACGTTCGCAGGGAACGCGGCGGCGGTGATGCCCTCGGCGGCGAGCTTGCCGACGCTTGCTTCGAGCTTCTCGGGGTTACGGGAGATCAGGGCGACATCGAAGCCCTGAGTACCGAAGGTACGGGCGATGGCCAGGCCCATCTGGGGGCCGGCTCCGACGATGGCGATGGCGGGCATAACGATCCCTTCGCGAAACCTGGTGAGGGAGGGAAATTTGGATAGGTCTATCCAGTCTTGATCCGGATAAGCCTTTCCGATTCACTGCGACCACCGTAGCACGGAAACCGGATAGGGCAATCCGATTGCTCGGCCGGCCGGCGCACGCGCGTCGCGACGCGCTTGGCCTGCTCCGTGCGGACCAGTCCGGGCAGATCCTTCCGGAGCGCGGCCGCGGGCTTGGCGGCCGGTATCGGTGGGTTCCGCGACCGCCGCGTACGAAGGGGAGATTGCCGGGGGTGGTCCCGGACGCGGAAGGTACCGAGACGTCATCGGCTCCCTCCGCTACACCGCCGCACGCCCGGACACCAAGAACATGAAGAAGGCCCTGCTGCCGGCGTTCAACGGGCTCGTCGGGCAATGGACGGAGGGCAGCACCGACCGCCGAGCCGCGAGGGCTCGACGTCGATGGCGATCGACCGGGTGCTGTCCGGCCGGATCAACATCGTCGACACCTCCCCGGTTCACAGATCAGTGCGGGCGTTGCGATGCCCATCTCTTCGACCGCCGAGAGGATGGGCGCACAGATCGGACGGGCGTGCTCCTCGATCGACGGCACCGGCTGGCAACCGGGACGCTGGGTGGCGGAGCCGCCCCCGATATTGAGCGAGCGCGCCCCCCCCATGCCCCTCAGACGACGCCCTGGGCCGTCATCGCCTCGGCGACGCGCAGGAAGCCCGCCGCGTTGGCGCCGAGCACGTAGTCGTCGGCGTCAGCGCCGTAGGCCTCGGCGGTGGTGCGGCACTGGGCGTGGACCTGGCGCATGATCGCGGCGAGTTGGTCCTCCGTCCGCTCGAAGGTCCAGCTGTCGCGGGAGGCGTTCTGCTGCATCTCCAGGGCGGAGGTCGCGACGCCGCCGGCGTTGGCCGCCTTGCCGGGGCCGAAGAGCACCCGCGCATCCCGGAACACCTCGACCGCCTCGGGTGTGCAGGGCATGTTCGCGCCCTCGGCGACGGCGAGTACACCGTTCTTCACCAGCGCCACCGCGTCCTGCTGCCGCAACTCGTTCTGGGTCGCGCACGGCAGGGCGATCTCGCACGGCACGTCGAACACCGACCCCCGCGCGGAGAACCGGGCGGTCGGCTTCGCGTCGGCGTAGGCGGAGATCCGCTCGCGGCGCACCTCCTTGACGTCCTTGAGCAGGCCGAGGTCGATGCCGTCCTCGTCGACCAGGTAGCCGGAGGAGTCGGAGCAGGCCACCACGCGTCCGCCGAGGGCGTGGACCTTCTCGACGGCGTAGACGGCGACGTTGCCCGATCCGGAGACCACGACCCGCCGTTCGCCGAGGTCGAGGCCACGCGTGGCGAGCATCTCCTGGGCGAAGTACACCGCACCGTAGCCGGTGGCCTCGGTACGGGCGTGCGAGCCGCCCCAGCCGACCGGCTTGCCGGTCAGGACACCGGACTCGTAACGGTTGGTGATCCGCTTGTACTGGCCGAAAAGGTAGCCGATCTCCCGGCCCCCCACCCCGATGTCCCCGGCGGGCACGTCGGTGTGCTCGCCGAGATGCCTGTACAGCTCCGTCATGAAGGCCTGGCAGAAGCGCATGACCTCGGCGTCCGAGCGGCCCTTCGGGTCGAAGTCCGCTCCACCCTTGCCACCGCCGATCGCCATGCCGGTCAGCGCGTTCTTGAAGATCTGCTCGAAGCCGAGAAACTTGACGATGCCGAGGTTGACGCTGGGGTGGAACCGCAGACCGCCCTTGTACGGGCCGAGGGCTCCGTTGAACTCCACCCGGAACCCGCGGTTGACCCGCACCGTTCCCCGGTCGTCCACCCACGGGACACGGAACAGGATCTGCCGCTCGGGCTCACACAGCCGCTCCAGGATCCGGGCTTCGACGTACTCCGGGTGGGCCCGGAGTACGGGGACCATCGCGTGCAGGACCTCCTGTGCCGCCTGGTGGAACTCCACCTCCCCGGGGTCCCGTCGGCAGATGTCCGCGTAGACGGCCTCGATGTGGGCGCTGACGTCCATGTGTGCTGTCTTTCTGTTCGGGTACCTGGCCGCCCGGACGTACCGACGGCCGGTACGGTCTCCGCCGGCGGCGAAGCGGGAACGGCCGGAGGGAATGAGGTGAGGTAGGGCGAGGCCCGCCCGAGCCCGGTTGTCACCGAGCCGCCGGGCGGCCGTGGAGAGCGCGGTGCGTCGGCACCGGCGGCGGGAACGGGCGCGGAGGCGCTGTCCGGCTTATCCGGCTTGATGCCGGTCCGCCGTGGACCAGCCGATCAGGGCGCCCCGCAGTGCCGCGATGAGGTGTGTGGCGGCGTCGTCCTCGGTGTGGCCGCTCTTGATGAGGTCGAGGATGTCCCGAGGGTCGAACAGCGCGTTCCACAGGTAGAGGGCTTCGTCCCCGAGATCCCCGAGGCCGAGATCCTCGGCTGCCTGCCGCAGCGGTTCGGCCAGTGCCTCGGCCTGTGGCTTGAGATAGCCGGTGTCCTCGCGGAGTCGTTCCAGGTAGCCGCGGTGCGAGCGCATCTGTGCCATCGCACCGCCGTGTTCAAGGACGAGTGACACCCAGTACCGCGACACCGCGTCGAGTCGAGCCATACCGCGCGTGGTCTGCTGTTCGCTGAAGTCCCTTAGTTCGGAACCGACTTGGGCGCGGAAGGCGTGCAGGACCTCCTGGACGGAGGAGAAGTGGCGGTAGGCCGTCGCGGTGGACACCTCGGCGTGCCTGGCGATCTCGGCCAGGCTGACCGGTGTGGGCGAGTTCTCGAACAGTCGCGCGGCGGCCTTGATCAGCTGCCTGCGGTTGCGCTCGGTGTCACTGCGCATGGGTCGACTCCTCGCTGTGTACGGGGCGGCGCTCATCGCAGTGTCAGCAGGCCGTCGGCGAGCCGGCGGACGCCCTCGATGATGGACTGCGGGCTCGCAGCGTACGACAGCCGCAGGTGTCCCTCGCCCCGCGACCCGAATTCGCTTCCCGGCCGGACCGCCACGCCCTGCGCGCGCAGCGCCGCCACGACGTCGACGGAGGGCAAGTCGATGTCGTAGCGCGGGAACTGGTAGAAGGCGCCCTCGGGTGCGCTGAGGGTGAGGCCGGGGATCGCGGCCAGTTCCTTGCGCATGAGCTCGCCGCGTTCCTCGTAGGCGGCGCGCATCCGGGTGACGTCGTCGGCGCAGCTCTGCACCGCCACCAGTGCGGCGTCCTGGATGAAGGTGTTGACCGAGCCGTTGAACGTGTTGTGGACGCGGGCCGCGGCCTGGATGAGCGCCGAAGGTCCCCAGAGGTAGCCGACGCGCCAGCCGGTCATCGCGTAGCTCTTGGAGAAGGTCTGGCAGTAGATCGTACGGTCGCGCAGGCCCTCGACCGAGATCGCCGAGGTGAACGGGCGGCCGGTGAAGTCGAGGTCGGAGTACGCCTCGTCGGAGATCACGATCGTCGAGGTGCCGTCCAACAGGTCGGCGAGCGCCCCCAGTTCCTCACGGCTGTGGACGATGCCGGTCGGGTTCACGGGGTTGCAGAAGACGAAGAGCCTTGCGTCCGTGAGGGCGTCGGCAAGGCGGTCGAGGTCCCAGTGCAGGTCCGGGGCGAGGGGAACGGGCACCACGACGCCTCCCGCCATGGCCACCAGGTCGGCGTACAGGGAGTAGGTGGGGTCGGGGACGACCACCTTGTCGCCGGGGTTGACGATGCCGAGGATCGAGGCGGACAGGCCGGCGGTTCCGCCCTGGGTGATCAGGATGTCGGCAGCGGAGACCGCTGTCCTCGCGGTGAGGTTGAGCTTCTCGGCGAGTGCCTCGCGCAGGGGCGGTTCGCCGAGCAGGGGCGAGTAGTGGGTGCGTCCGGCGCGCAGCGAGGCGAAGGCCGCCTCGGTGACCGGTTCGGGAGTGTCGAAGTCGGGCTCACCCATGGCCAGGGAGACGAGGTCGCCCCGGGACTGCGGCTGCTGCGTCCGGCGCGAGGCGGCCGCGATCCGGGCGACCGCCTCGGCGGTGGCGAACCGGGCCGGCTGCGAGGTGATGGTGGGCGGCATGCGCTGCTTCTCCTGTCAGTGGGGGTGGTCAGGCCTGCGGTGCGGTGCCGGCGGGTGCGCCCGCCCAGCGGCTGACCTCAAGGTCGGTGGAGGTGTCGCGCTGTCGGGTGGGAGCGACGACGATCTCCTGGAGGACGACCCGCTGGGGGAGCGTCACAGCGAGCCGGACCGCTTCGGCCACGTCCTCGGGCTGCACCATTCCGGCGCGCTCCTCCGGGGCCGGCGGGCGGGCGCGGTTGTCGAGGATGGGGGTGTCCGCCTCGCCGGGCAGCACGGTGATCGCGCGCAGCCCCTGGTTGCGGAAGGTGTTGTGCAGGAACGTCATGAAGTTCCGGACCCCGGCCTTGGCCGCGCCGTAGGCGGCGCCGCCGAGCAGGTTGGGGTTGACGGCGGCGAGCGAGGAGACGGTGACGATCGTGCCCGTGCCGCGGCCGAGCATGTCGGGCAGCACGGCCTGGGTGAGCTGGAAGACCGCCGTGAGGTTCACCTCCAGGACCTGGCGCCACTCGTCGTGCGGGAGCCACTGGGGGTTGAGCACCGACGACGAGCTGCCCGCGTTGTTGACCAGCACGTCGACGGGGCCGAGTCCGGTGCGGACCCGGTCGAGGACACGGGCCATGTCGTCGACGCGGGTGATGTCGGCCGCGAGGGCGAGGGCGGTGCCGCCCTCGGCGCGGATCGTCGCCGCGGCCTTGTCGAGCGCCTCCTGCCTGCGGCCGACCAGGACGACGGAGAAACCGTCCAGGGCGAGCAGACGCGCGATCTCGAGTCCCATCCCGCTGCCCGCTCCCGTGATCAGCGCGGTTCTGCCGGGCGACGTGCTCATTGGAGGACCGTCCTTTCTGGACAGATTCGAGAATTCAATTGCAACTGAGAATATATTCTCAGATTGCGTGCGACAAGGGCGCTGTGAAGCCGAGGGCTCCGAACGCCTCGGCCGCCGCGTGTCCCAGGGCGTGCACCTGCGCCTCGCGCCGCGCGAACCGCCGGAGCGAGGTCTCGCGCCCGGTCCAGCGGAACCGCAGTTCCCGTCCTGGACCGGCCTGTCCGAGCAGGGGGAGGGCGGCCCGTGAGGCGACGCCGACGATCGGATAGCCCGCAGTCAGGCTCCGGTAGCGACCGAGCACGATCAGTTCGTCCGCGTGCGGGATCTGCAGGGCCCCGATGGGCACCCCGTGCGACACGATCTCGGCGTCGCTGTCCGGGTGCATGACCGGCCCCGCGAGCCGCAGTCCCACATGGTTGGACCGCGGGGTGACGACGTACACCGAGTCCTCGATCAGCTCGCGGATGCCGGGAATCGTGTGGATGCTGTGGCTCGCGACCACGTCGACCACCCAGGGGTCCTCTTCGAAGCGCGGCACGGGCACGGCCAGCCGGAACAGCGGCGGTTCGAAGACACGGCGGCCGAACCCCCGGAACTCCGTCTCCACCAGGACACGCGCACCCGGCGCGAGGAGCTGCCCGAAACCCATTCTGGCGTCCGGGGCCGCGCTCCCCAACAGGGTCGGCGCGGTGAGCATGCCGTTCACGGCCAGGTAGGTGCGCGTCCCGCGGCTCATGTCCGCGCGGACCCGGATCTCCTCGCCCGCCGGCACCACCAGAGGCGTCCAGCCGTCGACGGGCCCACCGCCGACGGTGACCTCGGCGGGGGCACCGGTCACGGCCAGCAGGACATCGGCGTCGGGCACCAGGGCCAGTTCGCCGCCGAGGTTCTCGATCAGCGTCGCGCCCCGGGGGTTGCCCACGAGGAGGTTCGCGACGGCCGCCGAGTGCTGGTCGGCCGCCCCGCCGGTGGGCACACCGCGCTGTTCCGTGTCGCGCCGCCCGAGGTCCTGGAACGTGGTGACCCATCCGGTGCTCGTGATGTCGAGTGCCACGGTCGTCATGCAGGTTCCTCCACCGGCAGCAGGAAACGGCCGTCCACCGCTCCGGCCTCGTCCGGGGCGACGGGGACGAAGCGCACGATGTCGCCGGCGGCGAACGAGACGGGGTCGGGGCGGGAGATGTCGACGATGGTGTGCGGGGTGCGTCCGACCACCCGCCATCCGGTCGGGCCGGGAAACGGCTGGATGATCGCGTTGGTCCCGGCGATCATGATCGACCCGGGGACGACGTCCGTCCGGGGCTCGGCGCGCCGGCGCACCGGCCGGGGCACCTTGAGACCGTCCATCATCGGCGCCATCGCCGCACCGAGAAGGCAGATCGTGAAGGTGGACCCGGCGATGGCCTCGACGACCTCGGAGGACGCCATCCCCAGTTCCCCGGCCACGGACGCCAGGTCGGGACCGTGCTCGTCGTCGAAGACGACGGGGATGGCGAACGTCCGCACCGCCCGTGCGCCGGCTCCGTCGTCCTGGGGTGACGGTGCCCACTGCGCCACCAGGCGGGCCGCGTACTCCACGTGCGGGAGCGCGGTCTGCAACGGGTCGAACTCGATGAGCAGGGATTCGAGACCGGAGACGACGTCGAGCACGCCGTGCGGGCGGTGAGCCAGGAACCGGTCGCGGAAGGCGACGATGCCGGCTCTGCGGATCGCCTGGTCGGTGTGGGGGATGGTCACCATCACCGCCGAGTCCCCGAAAGGCTCGACGGTGATGACGCCGTACTGTGCTGTGGTCATCTGCTGATCCCGCGTCCGGTCCCTCAGCGGGCGAGCGCGGCCTCCGTCTTCCGAGCCTTCTCCGCCAGGACGTCGCGCAGTCCGGCGACGCGGATGTCCGCCTTGTCGAGCTCGGCCCGCAGTGCGGTGCCGTTCGCGAGGACGGACGGGTGGTCGCCGTGCAGGAGAAGGATGTCGGCGTCGTGGCCGAGCGGCACCACGTTGCCGTTCACCGAGCGCACGGTTCCCTCCTGCACGACCTGGACGCAGCGCCGGCCGATCAGCTCGGGGTCGTGGATCAGGCCGCCCTCGTGCGAGCGGGGGACCGGCATCCCGTCGTCGCCGTAGCCGCGGTCGGCCAGGAAGACGTAGCCGACCTCAAGGCCGCGCTTGCGGGACTCCTCGGCGAGCAGACCGCGCTGACAGATCACGATGTAGTCAGTGTTGTAGGCGGCGATCGCGTCGGTGATGGCCCGGGCGTGCTTGGCGTCGGTCTGCGCGATCGAGCCCATCCGGCCGTGCGGCGCGACATGGCTGATGGTGCCGCCGTGCACCCGCGCGAAGGCGTCGAGGGCGCCGAGCTGGTAGAGGACGTCGGTGCGGATCTCCTCCTCGGTCGCCTCGATCAGGCGACGGCCGAAGCCGACCAGGTCGGGGTAGCCGGGGTGGGCCCCGAGTTCGATGCCGCGCTCCACGCAGTCGGCGACGGTGCGGTCCATGATGCGTGGGTCACCTGCGTGGAAGCCGCAGGCGATGTTCGAGGAGGTGACGAGGCCGAGCAGGGCCGCGTCGTCGCCGATCGTGTAGTTGCCGAAGCTCTCACCGAGATCGGCGACGACAGCTACGGAGTTGATTCCCATGATGTGCTCCTGGAGTGGGGAGGATGACTCAACGGACAGCGAGGCTTTCGATCCCGTGCAGGAAAGCCGCGGTGACCAGGGTTACGGGGTGGGCTCCTTGTTCGATGCCGCGCTCCGCGTGGGCGGCGACGGTGCGGTCCATGATGCGCGGGTCACCTACGTGGTAGCCGTGGGCGATGTTCGAGGAGGTGACGAGAACGAGCGGGGCCGTGCCGCCGAAGCGTTCGTCGGTTCTCGGGCCGGGATCGGTGACTGCTTCGGGACGTGCGCCCATGACGGCTCCCGGCGTGAAGGAGTGGTTCACCTGGCGGCGAGAGGACGGCCCTTGGTCTCGCGCAGGAAGGCGACGGTGACCAGCGTGATCAGGGCGGTGAGGATCGAGGCGTACGCCGGAATCAGGTTGGAGCCGGTCGACTTGATGAGCTCGGTCATCAGGAGCGGGGCGCTGCCGCCGAAGATGACCGTCGAGATGCTGAAGCCGATGCTGTAGGCGGAGTACCGCACGGTTGTCGGGAACATCTCGGCGAGCACGGTGTGGACGACCGCTGCGTGACCCGAGAAGGCGATGGCCAGCACGATGGTGCCGATACAGGCCAGCCCGAACTCGCCCGTGGTGATGAGCCGGAACATCGGGTAGGAGACCGCCGCCATCGCGACGGCGGAGCCGGCGAGCACCGGTTTGCGGCCGATACGGTCCGAGAGGCGGGCCATGAGCGGGATGCAGACGGCGATCGCGACCAGACTGAACGCCGTGACGGTGAGCGCCCTCAGCATCGAGAAGTTGTGCTCTCCGAGCGAGGTCTTCAGGTAGGTCGGCATGTAGACGAAGAGCAGGTAGTAGCCGGGGCCGTTGAGCGCGGGAAGGAAGATCGTGAGGGCGATCGCCTTCAGGTGGCGAGGAGAGGTCAAGGCCTCCCGCAGGGGATTGCGCGCCACGGTGTTCTGCTCGCGCAGGGCCTCGAAGTGGGGGGTCTCCTCCAGCCGCCGGCGGATGTAGAAGCCGACGTATCCGAGCGGGACGGCCAGGAGGAACGGCAGGCGCCAGGCCCACGAGGTCATCGTGTCGTCGCCGAGCACCGTGATGAGGACGGCGGAGAAGGCGCTGCCGAACATCAGGGCGATGAACGAGCCGACGGCGATGAAGCTCATCATGTAGTTGCGGCGCGCGTCCGGGGCGTACTCGCCGACGAAGGACATGGCGCCGGCCACCTCGCCGCCCGCGGAGAAGCCCTGCAGGATCCGCAGAAGGAGAAGGAGGCCGGGTGCGGCGACGCCGATGACCGAGGAGGAGGGGATCAGGCCGATGGCCGCGGTGGCGACGGAGATGAGGACGAGCAGCGTGGCCAGAAGCGACTTGCGCCCGATCTTGTCCCCGAGGTACCCGCAGATGACGCTGCCGAACGGGCGGGCGACGAAGCTGACCAGGAAGCCGACGTTGGTGAGGAACAGGCCGCCGGAGTCGGCGTCGCCCATGATGTTGATCGCGAGATAGGTGACGAGCAGGCCGTAGATGCCGTAGTCGTACCACTCGACGAAGGACCCGATCGCGCCCGCGACCGTGGCCTTGCGGACGACCTTCTCGTCGGCGGTGACCACGCCGGCCGCTGGGGCGTCGGGGCGCTCCGACTCCGCGTCATGGCGATCTGGTGTGGTGCCGAGCCGGTCTGACGTTGTCATACGCGTTCGCTTTCGGTGTCGCGGACTCCGGAACGGTGTCCTGAGAAACGTGTGCTCAACGTGGCTGCTGCCAACGGCTGTTCTTGTTCCGAGCCGCACTCTGTTCGTCGCGTGTTCCGGAAGGGGTGGTGGCGGAACACGAGGGAGGGGGCGACATGGGTGCTGTTCAGGACCCCGTCCGTCGAGGGCTTGTGGTGGCCCGGCCGGGCTCACCGCCAGCTCGGCTCGCTGTGTCCGGCCGGGGGTGGGCGGCGCGGTAGAAGCCGCGGAACCATTGCGGAGCCGAGGCGAGGCTTGAATCGCGAATGAGAATAGATTCGCATTCTGGGGCGGTCAAGGATGTGTGTTGCCCTCACGTTAACCTTGCGCTTCCATCGCGATTCGGCCTTCGGCTCCGCCCTTGTGCAGCGCGGATGGCGTGGGATTCCATGGCCTGCGGGCGTCTCGGGCGGTCGCTTTCAGTCCTGGGTGAAACCCCCGATGCCCAGGTCGATGCGGTCGCCCTCTCTTCGTGAGCGCCTATCCGGCGGGTCGCCCCCCGTCACCCCCGTCACCCCCCCATCCTGCCGCGGTCTTGCCCAACGCCTCTTGTTTTGCGCCGCGGATGGATGCACACTGACTCTCGCGAAACGCGAAACGTTTCGCATTTTCTGGTCGGGAGGCGGTCAACCCATGCCCCGCTGGCCCAGCTTGAGAAGGCCGAGGGTGCGGGGGAAACCCGGCCACCCGCGGACGTCGGCGGTGTGCGCGGCGCCGGCGATGTCCGCCGTGCCCCCGCTCCCCCCAACCGCAGCAATCGAAGGAGCCTGCGATGACCCAGGACAACGTGCGCGTGACCGGCGCGTGGGAACGCGCCGACGGGCAGGTGCTCGACCGGTTCCGCCGCCACTCCGTGGCCAATCTCGGTGATGCGCTGGACCGCCTGAACATCGTCGACGGCGGCATCGCGCCCATCTGGCACGGGGCCAAGGCCGTCGGCACCGCGCTTCCGATCATGACCGTGGCGGGCGACAACAAGGCGGTGATCGCCGCACTGGAGCACATCCGCCCCGGTGACATCGTCGTCATCAACGCCTTCGGCTACGACGGACGCGCCGTCATCGGCGACAACCTCGCCCAGCGCTTCGCCGCGTACGGGGCCGTCGGCGCGGTCGTCGACGGGTACGTACGCGACGCCGCGATCATCGCAGAACTCGGCGTTCCGGTCTTCGCCCGCGGGCTCACCCCAGCGGGCCCCTTCAAGAACGGGCCGGGCGCCATCGGCGAACCGGTGGCCATCGGCGGTGTCGTGGTGAACCCAGGTGACATCGTCGCCGCCGACGGCGACGGCGTTATCGTCATCCCGCCCCACCGGGCCCAGGAGGCGCTCACCTCGGTCGAGGAGATCGTCGCCCGCGAGGCCGCGCTGGACGCCGAGGCCGAGGCGCTGCGCAACGCGGCGGCCCGATGAACGACCGTATCCGCGAGTCCGGCCGCCTCCGTGTCGCCGTGGCCGCCCCGCTCTCCGACGAGAACCGCGCCCGCCTCCAGGAGTCGGAACCGCGCATCGACCTCGTCGTGGACCCCTCTCTGCTCCCGCCCATGCGCTGGCCCGCCGACTTCGCGGGGGATCCGGCCTGGCGGCGTACCCCCGCGCAGCAGCGCGCCTACGAGGAGGCGCTCGACTCGGCCGACGCCCTGTACGGCATTCCCGACGTGGACCCGAAGGCCCTGACCCGGGCGGTGCGGGCCAACCCGCGGCTGCGCTGGGTGCACACGATGGCCGCGGGCGGAGGAGGCCAGGTCAAGGCCGCCGGACTGAGTGACGAGGAACTCGACCGGGTCGTGTTCACCACCTCGGCCGGCGTGCATGGACGTCCGCTCGCCGAGTTCGCCGTCTTCGGCGTGCTCGCGGGAGCCAAGGACCTGCCCCGTCTCACCCGGCAGCAGCGCGACCGCGAATGGAGCGGCCGCTGGCCGATGGGGCAGGTGAACCAGCAGACCGTCCTCGTGCTGGGCCTCGGAGGAATCGGCCGGGTCGTCGCCGCGGCGCTGCACGCGCTGGGCGCGAAGGTGATCGGCACGAGCAGACGGGACGTCACCGTGCCCGGGGTCTCCGCCGTGATCCACCCCGACCGCATCGTCGTGGCGGCCCCCCTCCTCGACGCCGTCGTGAACACGCTCCCCGGCACGGCCACCACCGAGCACCTGCTCGGCAAGCGCTTCTTCGACGCCCTACGGCCCGGCGCCACTCTCGTCAACGTGGGCCGCGGAACGGTTGTCGACGAGTCCGCCCTGGTGGACGCCCTCGACGCAGGGCGTGTCGGTCTGGCCGTACTGGACGTCTTCGAGACCGAACCGCTGCCGGCCCACAGCCCTCTGTGGGATCACGACCGGGTCCTGGTGAGCCCGCACACGGCCGCGCTGGATCCGGGCGAGGACCGCCGTATCGCCGAACTCTTCGCAGCGAACGCCACGCGGCTCCTCGACGGGCACGACCTCCTCAACCGTGTGAACACCGTCGAGTTCTATTGATCAGGAAGACCACCACGCAGGTGCAGTTGACTTCCGCTTTCGATCACACCGGCCGGGTGGCCCTGATCGCCGGATCGAGCCGCGGCATCGGGCCCGCCTGTCCGACCCCTTGGGAGCTCTCCGTCTTCCACGACCCGGCACGCATCGCGAACTCGTACAGCTCGGCCGAACCCGAGAACTGGTAACGCGAGGGCGCGCCGGTTCGGTCGACGGGACGGGCTTCCTGCCTGGCCGGAAGCCCGTCCGGAAGCCCGTCCGCAAGCCCGTCAGGGGGCTCGTGCTGGTCGTTGAGCGGCAGGGGCCGACGCCGACTGCACCGCACCGCTGATCTGCACCTGGGCAACTTCACGGCGGTCACCCTCACGCTGCCGAACGCGCCGGCCGCCACCGGATTCGCCTTCGGGACCAGTGGTGGTGGCCCGCCGCCGGGCCGCGTTATTGACCTGCTTCGGTCGGCGTCATGCCGGCCCGTACGACCGCCGCTTCCCCGCACCGCGAGCTGTCCGCGCCGCCCAGGCCGGCCGGGGAAGGCGGCTGTCGACCATGGCTGAGAAGAACCTGCGCGTGTCATTGACGCGCGCCTCATGCGCCCCTACGTTCACCCGCGATGAATCGATTCAACTTCTACCTACCTCAGGGGCCGCCGTGATCAGTAGAAGGAACATCCTCGCGGGCGCCGCAGCCACGGTGGGCGCCGTGGCCGCCGGAACCGGGCCGGCCGTGGCCGCGCCCACGCCTCCCGCAGGACAGTCCGCAGGGCCTGCCGCAGGACCTGCCGGAGAGAGTGCTTTACGGGTTGTCTCTCCGACCGTCGAGTACGTGCAGCGACCGCTGGGGCTCGACGCGGCCCGTCCGCGGCTGAGCTGGCCGATGGCATCGGCCAGACCGGGGCAGCGGCAGAGCGCCTACCAGGTGCGTGTCGCCTCCAGCGCCGCCGGTCTGTCCCACCCGGACGTGTGGGACAGCGGCAAGGTCGTCTCGGGTGAGTCCGTCCTCGTCCCGTACGACGGTCCCCGACTCGAGCCCCGTACGCGCTACTTCTGGTCGGTGCGGGTGTGGGACGCCGACGGCGGTGTCTCGGAGTGGAGTGCGCCGTCGTGGTGGGAGACCGGCCTGATGGACGAGTCGCAGTGGTCGGCGGAGTGGATCTCCGCTCCGGCGGCCCTCACGGACGTCCCGTCCCTGGAGGGCAGCTCGTGGATCTGGTACCCGGAGGGCGACCCGGCGAGCAGCGCTCCGGCGGCCACCCGGTGGTTCCGCCGCAGCGTCGGCCTTCCCGACGACATCAGGGCGGCCACGCTGGTCATCAGCGCGGACAACGTCTACGCCGTCTCCCTCAACGGCACCGAGCTGGCACACACCGACCTGGACACGGACAACGAGGGCTGGCGTCGCCCGGCCGTCATCGACGTTCTCGACCAGGTACGTCCCGGCCGGAACACCCTGGCGGTCTCCGCGGCCAACGCCACGGCCGGGCCCGCCGGACTGATCTGCGTGCTGGCCCTGACCACGTCCTCCGGCGAGCAGATGATCTACACCGACGCCTCCTGGAAGGCCACGAACCAGGAACCGGCCGGGAACTGGCGCGCACCGGACTTCGACGACAGCGCCTGGCAGGCGGCGAAGGTGGCCGCCGTATGGGGAGCGGGGCCATGGGGCCGGGTCGTACCGGTCTCGTTCGCCGCACACCAGCTGCGCCACGAGTTCCGGCTGCCGGGCAAGAAGGTGAGCCGCGCCCGTCTCTACGCCACGGCGCTCGGCGTGTACGAGGCGCACCTCAACGGCCGGCGCGTGGGACGCGATCGACTCGCCCCGGGCTGGACCGACTACCGCAAGCGTGTGCAGTACCAGACCTACGACGTCACCGGCTCCGTCCGCCCGGGCGTCAACGCGCTCGGCGTCTTCCTGGCCCCCGGCTGGTACGCGGGCAACATCGCCAGTTTCGGTCCGCGCCACTACGGCGAACGTCCGGCGCTCCTGGTCCAGTTGGAGGTCGAGTACGCCGACGGGACGAGTGAACGCATCAGCTCGGGGCCCCAGTGGCGGGCCACGGCGGGGCCGATCGTCTCCGCCGACCTGTTGTCGGGCGAGACCTATGACGCGCGGAAGGAGACGGCCGGGTGGACCTCGCCCGGTTTCGACGACCGGTCCTGGCTCGCGGTGCGCGGTGCTGACAACGATGTCCCGGAGAAGATCGTCGCGCAGGTCGACGGTCCCGTGCGTATCGCGCAGGAGCTCCGCGCCCAGGAGGTCACCGAGCCGGAGCCGGGCGTCTTCGTCGTCGACCTGGGCCAGAACATGGTCGGGTCGGTACGGCTGCGCGTATCGGGCGACGCCGGAACCACGGTGCGGTTGCGGCACGCGGAGGTCCTCAATCCCGACGGAACGGTCTACACCGCGAACCTCCGGTCGGCCGCCGCGACGGACACGTACATCCTCAAGGGGCGCGGCGAGGAGATCTACGAGCCGCGTTTCACGTTCCACGGGTTCCGCTACGTCGAAGTGACGGGGTTCCCGGGGAAGCCGTCGGCGGGGTCCGTGACCGGGCGGGTCATGCACACCTCCGCGCCGTTCACGTTCGAGTTCGAGACCGACGTACCGATGCTCAACCAGTTGCACGCCAACATCGTCCGGGGGCAGCGCGGCAACTTCCTCTCCGTCCCGACGGACACCCCGGCCCGCGACGAACGGCTCGGCTGGACGGGCGACATCAACGTCTTCGCGCCCACCGCCGTGTACACGATGGAGTCGGCCCGCTTCCTCGGCAAGTGGCTGGTCGATCTCCGCGACGCGCAGACCCCGGACGGCGCGTTCACCGACGTGGCGCCCACCGTCGGCCCCCTCGGCAGCGGCGCGGCGGGCTGGGGGGACGCGGGTGTCACGGTCCCCTGGGCCCTGTACCAGGCGTACGGCGACCGACAGGTGCTCAACGACGCCTGGCCGTCCGTCCAGGCCTGGCTGAGGTATCTCGAGAAGTACAGCGACGGGCTGCTGCGGCCGGCCGCCGGCTACGGCGACTGGCTCAACGTGTCGGACGAGACACCCAAGGACGTGATCGCGACCGCCTACTTCGCGCACAGCGCCGAGCTCGCCGTACGCATCGCAACAGAGTTGGGCGAGGAATCCGCGCCCTACGCCGACCTCCTGGCCCGCATACGCACGGCGTTCCGGACGGCTTACGTCGCGTCCGACGGCAGGGTGAAGGGCGACACGCAGACGGCCTATGTCCTCGCGCTGTCCATGGATCTCCTGCCGGACGAGCTGCGCAAGGCGGCAGCCGACCGCCTCGTCGCCCTCATCGAGGCGAAGGACTGGCACCTGTCGACCGGCTTCCTCGGCACCCCGAGGCTGCTGCCCGTCCTCACCGACACCGGTCACACCGATGTCGCCTACCGGCTGCTGCACCAGCGCACCTTCCCCAGCTGGGGCTACCAGATCGACCGGGGGGCGACCACCATGTGGGAGCGCTGGGACTCGATACAGCCGGACGGCGGCTTCCAGAGCCCGGCGATGAACTCCTTCAACCACTACGCCTACGGTTCGGTGGGCGAGTGGATGTACACCAACATCGCCGGTCTCGCCCCGGGCCGGGCGGGCTACCGACGGATCGTCATCCACCCCCGCCCGGGCGGCGATGTCACCTCCGCCAACGCCACGTTCGCCTCCCTCTACGGTCCGGTGTCCACCCGGTGGCAGCACCGCTCCGGAGGCTTCGTGCTGTCCTGCGTCGTGCCGCCCAACACCAGCGCCGAGGTGTGGATTCCCACGGACGACCCCGAGCGCGTCAAGCACACACGGGGGACGTTCGTGCGCGCGGAGGACGGCTGCGCGGTGTTCGAGGTCGACTCGGGAAGCCACCGCTTCACCGTGTGACCGCGGAACGTACGAGCAGGTCCCCCGAGCACCCCTCCGAGCGTCCCCCCCCGAGCACCCCTTCGTGCTCACCGCCGTCGCCCCGGGCCGTTGCCGGGCCCTGGGGCGACGGTGTCGCCGGAGTCGACCGCAAGCAGCCACGTCACGCCAAGTCACTACGGATGTGCTGAGCGGGCGGTGCTCAGGCGGTACGTCGTCCCGGCCTCCGTGGCGAACACGATCAGCCCCGGCTCCGGGCGCCGTATCCCGACGGGGCGGCCGTGGGCGGTCACCTTCAGGTCGGTCGTGGACCGCACGACCGCCCGGTTGCCGGAGCGGGACCGCAGGCTGCCGGTCAGCAAGGCGCCCCCGCCCCACTCCAGGTCCACTTCGAAGCCACCGCGCGCCAGCAGACCGCGTACGCGGCCGTCCGGCAGCGTTGGAGGCAGCGCGGGCAGCAGATGCAGCTCACCCGCGTGGGACTGGAGCAGCCACTCAGAAACCCCCGCCGTCGCCCCGAAGTTGCCATCGATCTGGAAGGGCGGATGCAGATCGAAGAGGTTCGGCGCGGTGCGCTCGGGGGTGAGCAGGTCGGTCAGCAGCTTGTAGGAGCGTGTGCCGTCCTCCAGCCGCGCCCAGAAGTTGATCTTCCAGGCGAGGGACCAGCCGGTGCCCGCGTCACCGCGCTGCTCGAGCGTCTTGAGCGCCGCGGCGAACAGTTCGGGGGTGCCGCGCCTGGTGATCTGGTTGCTGGGGTGCAGACCGTACAGGTGAGAGACATGCCGGTGGTTCTGCTCGGGAGCGATCGCGTCCCAGTCCTCCTGCCACTCCTGCAACTGGCCCTGGGCGCCGATCTTCATGGGCGGCAGCTTCCCGCGCGCGGCCCGCGCCTCGGCGCGCATGCCGCCTGGTCCGTCGCCGTGTCCATCTCCGTCCGTGTCTCCGTCCATGTCTCCGTCCTCGCCCAGCAGCTCGGACGCCTTGACGAAACCGTCGAGAAGATCACGCAGGATCTGGTTGTCCATGGTCGGCCCGGCGCAGACGGACACGTCCGTGTGGTGGGCGTTCTCCGGCGAGACCGCGGGACAGGTGACGAGGTGTCCGCTCGCCGGATCGGTGACGAGGGTGTCGAGGAAGAACCTCACGGCGCCCCGGAGCACCGGATAGCGCCGGCGCAGAGCCTCCTTGTCACCCGTGAAGAGATAGTGCTCCCAGATGCCGGTCGACAGCCAGGCTCCGCCGGTCTGCCACATGCCCCAGAACGCCCCGTCCACCGGCGCCGTGCCGCGCCAGGCGTCGGTGTTGTGGTGGGTGACCCAGCCGCCCGCCCCGTACTGCACCTCGGCGGTTCGCGCCCCGGTGACCGACAGATCCGCGAGCATGTCGAAGACCGGTTCCCAGCACTCCAGGAGGTTGGTGAGGGCGGCCGGCCAGTAGTTCATCTCCGTGTTGATGTTGATCGTGTACTTCGAGTCCCAGGGCGGGCTGAGCGACTCGTTCCAGATGCCCTGGAGGTTGGCGGGCTGGGTCCCGGGCCGTGACGAGGAGATCAGCAGATAGCGCCCGTACTGGAAGTGCAGGGCGACCAGGTGGGGATCGGCGGCGGAGGCGAAGTTCGCGACGCGTTCGTCGGTGGGCAGCGCCGCCGCGTCGGTCGTGCCGAGGTCGAGTTCCACCCGCCGGAACAGGCGCTGGTAGTCGGCGACATGGCGTTCCCGGAGCCGCGCGTAGGGGGCATCAGAGGCGGCGTTGAGCGGAGCGGAGGCGCGTTGGGTGTGGTCGCCGGTCGGGTTCCGGTAGTCGGTGTAGCTGGTGCCGATGGAGACCAGCAGGGTGACGGAGTCGGCACCGGTGACCGTGAGGGTTCCGTTCTCGCTGCTGACCGTTCCGCCGTCGGCCCGGGCACGGGCCAGGGCCCGGAACCGTACCTGCCCGGTGATGCCCTCACGGGTCTGTGACGTTCCGTCGATCGCGACGGTGATCCGGTCGGGCGATGACGCGGTCACGGTCTGAGGGCTGTCGAAGGCCGCGGTGAAGGAGACGGCCCCCGGGGCATCGGCAGACAGGCGCATGACAATCACCTGATCGGGATGGCTGGCGAAGACCTCCCGGCGGTACGTCACCCCGCCCAGTGTGCAGCGGACGGAGGTGACGGCGGAGTCCAGGTCGAGCGTGCGCCGGTAGTCGTGGACCTCGCCTTCGGCGGCGAAGGCCAGGCGCAGGTTGCCGACCGTCTGGTACATCAACTCGCCCTTGGGGATGCCGAGGAAGTCCGAGTCGATCAGGGACTGCGCCGCGGCCCACTCACCGGCGAACACCAGTCTGCGGATCTCGGGGAGGGCGGCCAGTGCCCTCGGGCTGGCAGGCTCGTACGGCCCGCCTGCCCACACCGTGTCCTCGTTCAACTGGAGTTGTTCGCTGTCGGTGCCGCCGAAGACCATGGCGCCCAGCCGTCCGTTGCCGATCGGCAGTGCCTCCAGCCATGTGGAGGCCGGCCGGGGGTACCAGAGCGCGAACTCGCCGGGTTCCGCGGCGGCCCCAGACGTACCCTCCGGCACCGTCAGGTCGGCGTCCGCCCTGTCGGCGGCATGCGCGGCCCCGGACGACGCGAGGCTCGCCACGCTCGCTCCGGCGGTGGTGGACACTGCGAGGAAATGTCTGCGATCCATGGCCAATAGCGTCGACTCATGGGATGTCTTCTGTCGACGGTGGGGGCGACTTTCGAAACTTTCCCATGGCGGACCGGTCCGGGCGTGCCCGCTCCAACCTTCCGCGCAAGGGGTCACCTGGAGCGCGCAGAGCGTCGCTGTACTGAGAAAAATCGAGGTGGGACGGTCGCTCGGTCGACTCCGCACTGCCTGTCCCGGCCAGGACGCTGTGCTCTGCCCGGACGCGGTGGACTGGCTGTGTCGTTTCGGGCCATGGGAGAAAGGTTGGATGAGTCGCATCAGCGCTGGAGGAGTCAAGCCAGGTGCTGCGGGGTTGCCGCCGTCAGCCGCTTCCGCCGGGGTTCAGCCCCGATAGCCCCGCAGCTTCCGGTACAGCGTGGCGCGGGCGATGCCCAGGGCCGCCGCCGCGCGGGCCTTGTTGCCGCCGTTGCGGCGGAGGGCCTCCAGGATGGCGGTGCGCTCGGCATGCTCCATCGGGCTGAGCTGCCGGGTGGCGGGTCCCTCACGTACGGGGTCCGGCAGCTCGGCACGCCTGACGGGGCCCGTTGCGCGACGGTTCTCGGCCAACGCCCGTACAAGGTGGGCGAGTTCGGTGACATTGCCGGGCCACGGGTACTGCTCCAGGGCGCGCAGCGCGTCCAGTGTCCAGGTGAGCGGGGGTCGCCCCGGTGCAGGCCTGGGAGTCAGGGCGGGAAGCAACTCCCTGATGTCCTCCGGCCGTTCGTGCAGCGCGGGCAGCGTCACCGAGCGTGCGGCCAGGGTGTCCAGGAGCCGCTGGAGGCACGGGCCCGGAGGCGCTCCGGGGGTGTAGGTGGCGAGCAGGGGGGCGCCGGGACGGGCGTCGAGCAGCGAGTTGAGGGCCGCCGAGTCGGACTGCGCGAGACGCTCGACGTGGCGGATGAGGAGTGGACGGCCGTCCGTCAGTTCGCCGATCCCGCCGCGGAGCCCGCCTTCCGCCGCGTCCACGATCAACGGCCTCGCGGCCAACTCCCGTGCGAGCGAGGTCTTTCCGGTGCCGCGTTCGCCGACGAGCAGCAGGGGCTCCGGGGTCCGGGCCAACTCCATCGCGCGGCCGACCGCGTGGCGCCAGGGCACCGACCGCCCGGCCAGCGAATCGACGGTCCGCCCGGCCGAGGCCACAGGCGCACGTCCCACCCGCTCAAGCACGGCGACCGCACCGATGACCGAGCCCAGGTGCGGTACCGGGGTGACGGTCGCGGAACAGTCTGCGCCGTCCGGGAGCCGGATGCGGTACGAGGCCGAGGGCGCCGGGTCGGCTGCCGCTCCGGGCCCGGCGGCAGGACCGGTTCCGGTTGCCGCCCGTGTCTCCGCCTCGTCTCCGGATTCCGCAGCCGTGCCCGAGTCGCCCTCGAACTCCGGCTGTGCGCCGCGGCCCACGGTCCGCAGCAGTGCGACCGTGTTCCGCTCCAGGGCTTCCAGTCCTTCCGGTGAAAGGAGTTGCCCCGCGGCCTCGTTGACGAGCCGGTTGCGTCCGTCGAGGGCGACGACCGCACGTCCCTGCTCCCGCGTGGCCCGCAGAAACGCGTCCAGCAGCACACGTTCCGCCGCCCGCGACCGTATGAGCAGTTCCGCCTCGACGGCGCTCGCCGCTGCCTCGGCGAGCGGGGCCCCCGGGTGCGGCGTGCACTCGGGGCTGAGCCCGGAGGCCACCGTTACCGTGCCCAGTGTCCGACCGGTCTCCGGCGCCAGCACCGGCACACTGACCGCGGAGACGTCCTGCCACAGGTCGAGGAAGTGCTCGGGGCCGTGCACCTCGGCGCGGCGGCGGGTGTGCAGCGCGAGGGCCGCGCTGTTGTGACCGACCTCCTGCTCGGAGAGGTCACGGCAGCACGCGGCATCCGGAGCGCAGCCGGCCGCCCACAGCACCCGCAGCCGCTCGTCGGTGAGGACGAGCGCCGCCTGCCCGGTGCCGAGCGCCGGGGCGAGCCGTTCGAGCACGGGCAGGGCCGCGGTGAGCAGGGTGGATTCGGCCGGCCGTACCGGATGCCGTGGCGCCTCGGGCGCCGAGTCGGTCACATCGTGCCGCACGCCGAAGAACCGGGCGCGCTTCCACGCGGCGGCGACGTCGTCCGGCACGTCGTCCGGCAGTTGATGCCCCGTCAGGAACAGCTCGCGGGCCCTGCGCAGTGAAGCGAGGGAGGGGCGGACGGAGAAGCGTTCTGTGCTGGTCACAACGACACTCACCGTACCGGGCGCGGTTGAACGAGCAACAACCGCCTGCGGTTTCCCGTTCACGCCCCACACGCTCCGCCTGCGGTTTCCCGGTCCGCACCCCGCACCCACCGTCTGCGATTTCCCCGTCCGCTTCGTCGTCCGCGCCCCGTACCCACCACCTTGAACAAGCGCGCCCACCGTCCCGTACCCACTGGGTACGTGTTCACCGTGCCGCCCCCGGCGCCGCACTGTCTCTAATTGAGACACCCACGCTCCCGCGCCCCCCTCCATGATCTTGAACGATCGGCGCCTGTTCTCTGTCCCTGGAGCGTTTCCCGTGCACACCGTCGAGCCCGATGTCGTGACCGACGTACTGATCGTCGGCAGTGGCCCCGCGGGTGCCTCCGCCGCGCTCGCCCTGAGCACGTACGGCGTACCGAACATCGTCGTCACCCGTTACGCGAGCCTCGCCGACACGCCCCGGGCCCACATCACCAACCAGCGCACTATGGAAGTGCTGCGTGACCTCGGCGTCGAGCAGGAGGTCGTAGCGAAGGCCACGCCGCAGCACCTGATGGGCAACACGACCTTCTGCACCAGCCTCGCCGGCGAGGAACTCGGCCGGGTCCGCTCCTGGGGCAACGACCCGCTCGTCCAGGGCGCGCACGAGCTCGCCAGCCCCACCCGCATGTGCGACATGCCCCAGCACCTCATGGAGCCGGTGCTCATGGACGCGGCCGTCGCCCGCGGCACGCGGCTGCGCTTCAGCACGGTGTACAAGTCGTTCGTCCAGGACGCCGACGGTGTGACGGTCACCGTCGAGGACCGGCTGCGCGGCGACGAGTACACCATCCGCGCCAAGTACCTCATCGGCGCCGACGGCGGCCGCTCGCAGGTCGCCGAGGACGCCGGGCTGCCGATGGGCGGCCAGATGGGTGTGGCCGGCAGCATCAACATCGTCTTCGACGCGGACCTGTCGAAGTACACCGCCCACCGGCCGTCCACCCTCTACTGGGTGCTCGCCCCGGGCGCCACCGTCGGCGGCATCGGCGCGGGCCTGGTGCGCTGCGTCCGGCCCTGGAACGAGTGGCTGATCGTGTGGGGGTACGACGTCACCGCGGGCGCCCCCGACCTGACCACCGAGTATGCCGAGTCCGTCGTTCGGGGGCTCGTCGGCGACGACGAGATCCCGGTGACCATCAAGTCGTCCTCGGCATGGACCGTCAATGAGATGTAC
This sequence comes from Streptomyces acidicola, assembly GCF_009377235.1. Lineage (GTDB taxonomy): Bacteria > Actinomycetota > Actinomycetes > Streptomycetales > Streptomycetaceae > Streptomyces > Streptomyces acidicola. Next base: position 18,701 of record NZ_VMNX01000023.1, on the reverse strand, counting down.
GCGGAGACGTACTCGAACGGCCGCGTCTTCTGCGCCGGGGACGCCACACACCGCCACCCGCCGTCCAACGGCCTGGGCTCCAACACCTCCATCCAGGACGCCTACAACCTGGCCTGGAAGCTCAGGCTCGTCCTCGACGGCACGGCGTCCCCGAAGCTGCTGGACTCCTACACCGCCGAGCGAGCCCCGATCGGCAAGCAGATCGTCACCCGCGCCAACAAGTCCATCGGCGAGACGGCCCCCGTCTTCGAGGCGCTCGACGGGCTCTCCCCGCAGACCCCCGAGCAGCTGTGGGCCAACATCGCCGCCCGCAAGGAGGACACACAGGCCGCGGAGAAGCAGCGGGCGAGGCTGCGCGAGGCCATAGCGTTCAAGGTGTACGAGTTCAACGCACACGGCGTCGACCTCAACCAGCGGTACGCGTCCGCCGCGATCGTTCCCGACGGCACCCCCGACCCCGGCTTCGACCGCGACCCCGAGCTGTACCACCAGCCCACCTCCCGCCCCGGCGCCAAACTCCCGCACGCCTGGATCACCTCGGGCACGCGCACCCTGTCGACGCTCGACACCGTCGGACAGGGCCGCTTCACCCTGATCACCGGCATCGGCGGCGGGGACTGGGCGCGGGCGGCCGCCGCCCAGGATCCGGAGATCGCCACCGTCGTCATCGGGCCCGGGCAGGAGTACGAGGACCCGTACGGGGACTGGGCGCGACTCAGCGAGGTGTCCGACGGGGGAGCCCTGCTCGTACGCCCGGACGGCTACGTCGCCTTCCGGCACGCGACGGCGGCCGCGTCCCCCGAGGACGCGGAGCGGTTGCTTACGGGGGCGGTGCGACGGATCCTCGGACATGCCTGACGGGAACGGGCGGGATGAGCCGCGGGACCAGGGGAGCCGTATGAGCACCGCATTCACCAGCGACATCACCGGGGCGGTCGTCGACAGCCTGGAGGGCACGGCCGACCCCCGGCTGCGCGAGGTGCTCGGCGCCCTCGTCCGCCATCTCCACGACTTCGTCCGCGAGACCGAGCCCACCATGGCGGAGTGGGAGAGCGCCATCGCCTTCCTGACGGCGACCGGGCAGACCTGCACGGACACCCGGCAGGAGTTCATTCTCCTGTCGGACGTGCTGGGTGTCTCGATGCTCGTCGAGACGCTGAACGCCGACCGCGCGGGGACAGGGGCGACGGAGTCGACGGTTCTCGGCCCGTTCCACCTGACCGAGTCGCCGGTCCGGGAGCTCGGCGCCGACATCGACCTGGTCGGCAGCGGCGAGCCGTGCGTGGTCAGCGGCCGGGTACGGTCCGCGGACGGCACCCCAGTGCCGGGCGCCGTCCTCGACGTCTGGCAGGCGAGCGCCGAGGGCTACTACGACGTGCAGCAGCCCGGCGTCCAGCCGCCGGGCAACGGGCGGGGGCTGTTCACGGCGGACGCCGAGGGCCGCTTCTGGTTCCGTACCTGCGTGCCGAGCCCGTACCCGATCCCCACCGACGGGCCCGTGGGCGACCTGCTTCGCGCGACCGGACGGCACCCCTACCGTCCCGCTCACATCCACTTCATCGTCTCGGCCGAGGGGCATGCGCCGGTCACCACGCACATCTTCGTGGCGGGCAGCGACCACCTCGACTCGGACGCGGTGTTCGCGGTCAAGAAGAGCCTCGTCCAGGACTTCGACGAGACCGACGACCCGTCCCTGGCACGGGAGTTCGGCGTTCCGAACCCGTTCCGGCAGGCACGCTTCGATCTCGTCCTGAACCCGGAGCGGTCGTGATGGAGTTCGTCCACGAGGCCCGGCCGATGCGGGTCGTCTTCCGGCCCGGAGCCTCGGTGACCGCGGTGCCGGACGAGGCGGGCCGGCTCGGGCTGCGGCGGGTGCTGGTCGTGTGCGGTCCCCGGGGCGCGGCCACCGCACGGGCGGTGGTGGACTCCCTCGGTGACACCTGCGCCGGGCTGCACGCTCAGGCCCGTATGCATGTGCCCGTGGAGGTGGCCGACCGGGCCGTCGAGGTGGCGCGTGCCGCGGGCGCCGACGGTTGCGTGGCGGTCGGCGGCGGCTCCGCGATCGGCCTCGGCAAGGCCATCGCACTGCGCACCGGACTGCCCCTGATCGCCGTGCCGTCGACGTACTCCGGCTCCGAGATGACACCGGTCTGGGGCCTGACCGAACAGGGCGTCAAGCGGACGGGCCGTGATCCGGCCGTGCTGCCGCGCAGCGTGGTGTACGACACCGAGCTCACCCTGTCGCTGCCGGTGGGTCTGTCCGTCACGAGCGGCATCAACGCGGTGGCGCACGCCGCCGAGGCGCTGTACGCGCCGGACGCCTCGCCGCTGGTGGCGCTCATGGCAGAGGAGGGCGCACGGGCGATGACCCATGCCCTTCCCGGGCTGGCGGCCGACCCCGGGGACCTTCAGGTGCGCGGGCGAGCCCTGTACGGGGCCTGGCTGTGCGGTGCAACGCTGGGCGCCACCACCATGGGCCTGCACCACAAGCTGTGCCATGTCCTCGGCGGTACGTTCGGTCTGCCGCACGCCGAGACGCACACCGTGGTCCTGCCGTACGTCCTGGCCCACAACGCGTCCGCCGCCCCCGAGGCCATGGCCGCCCTGGCCCGTGCCCTGGGCACCGAGGACCCCGCGCTCGCCCTGCGGAACCTCTCCATCCGGTTCGGCGCACCCCGCTCCCTCGCCGAACTCGGCCTGACCGAGCCCGACTTGGCGGTGGCGGCAGGGCAGGCCGCGGGCCAGACCTACCCGAATCCCCGCAAGGTCACCGTGGACGGCGCACTGGACCTGCTGAGAGCGGCGTACGAGGGGCGGGCGCCGGAGCCGTCGTGACCGCCGCTTCCGCGGCCGGCCGCCCGAGCCCACTCCTCCTGGGTCCGGGACGTCTCACCGACGCTCCGACCACCTAGTCTGAACCTTCCTCCGAGGTCCCGCCGACATCCTGGCGAGACCTGAAAGATGAAAACTGAAAGGTGAACTCCATGGCCCTCGGACTGCTCCGGCGGCGACTCATGGGTGCCTCCGCAGGCGCCGCAGGCCGCACGCTTCCGGTCCCGGCCGGCGCGGGTGCCATTGTCCGCGAGGTCCTCGACCCCGTGAACCAGCCCATGGGCGCCGCCGACGTGACGGTGACGGAACTGCGCAGCCACCGGGTCGCGGCACGCGGCGCCACCGACCCGTACGGCTTCTTCACGGCGGTCCTGCCGCCGGGCAGCTACAGCCTGCTGATCGTGGCGGAGGGCCTGGAGCCGCACCGCGAGACCGTCGAGGTCGTCGCGGACAGCAGTCTGACGCCGGTGCGGGTGTGGCTCCAGACGGCCCGGCAGCTCGAACTCCCGGTCCCCGGCACCTGGCTCTTCGACCCGCCGCACACGGCGATCCGCTTCATCGCCAAGCACGTCGGCATGGCGCATGTGCACGGCCGTTTCGAACGCTTCGACGGCGGCATACAGGTCATGCAGGATGTGTCCGAGTCCCGCGTCCATGTGCGCATCGACGCGTCGTCCATCACCACGGGCAACAACACCCGGGACACGCACCTGCGCTCCGCCGACTTCCTCGATGTCGAACGCTACCCGTACATCGAGTTCAACAGCACCCGCTTCGCCTACCGCGGGGGCAGCAAGTGGACACTGCACGGCACCCTGACCATGCACGGCGTGAGCCGGTCCGTCGCGCTGGACACGTCGTACCTGGGCATGGTCAACGGCGGCTACGGCGAGGAGTTGCGCTGCGCGGCCCTGGCCAAGGCGGAGCTGCACCGCGAGGACTACACCCTCAACTGGCGCACGATGCTGGCGCGCGGCATCGCGGTGGTCGGCCCGACGGTCCAACTGGAGCTGGACGTCCAGGCGATGTACCGCACCCACGACACCCCGACTCCGCCGGAGTAGGCGAGGGCCCGTGTGAGGCGGCGGGTGAGTACCGGCACGCGGTCTCCCCACCGCCCCCCGTCACGACTACGCAGGCCCCGACCGGGCCCTCACGCGTGCGGCAGTGTCAAGGCCGAGTCCCCGTGCACCGTGATGTGTACCGGTGTGAAGTCGACGGCGTCCACCCGCGACTCCCCGGTGCCGGGGTTGCGCGCGTAGCGCGGATGGGCGCCTCCGCTGATCTGCCAGCGGATGCGGTGACCGGCGGCGAACCGGTGGGCGGTGGCGCTCATCGGCACGGTGACCTCGGAGGGGGCCTGGCCGGTCGTCCGCACCGGGGCCACCCCGTCACAGACATTGACGGAACGGCCCTGTGCGTCCACGTCGCAGAGGCGGGTGAAGACGTCGGCGTGTCCGGTGTCGGTGGAGATGCTCAGCCGCGCGGAGACCGGGCCGATGACGTCGACGGGCTCCGTCAGCGGAGGGCCGGTGAACGTCAGGACGTCCGCCCGGGCCTCCAGGGTGCCGTTGTCGCGGGGTCCGGCGGCGGGGGAGAGCAGGGGGCCGCCGAGGGACGGGGTGGGGTCGGCCGGATCGTAGCGGAAGGAGGCCACGGGACCGTGGTCCGTGGGGGCCTGCCGGATGAGGTGTCCCTCCGGAACCGGGAACCATGCCGTGGTGGCACCCGGGGACTGCGGCCAGTCGTCGAGATCCCTCCAGGTGTCGTCGCCGCCGACGTGTACGCGCACGGGGGTGGGGCGCAGACCTGAGCGGTCGCCGCACAGGTGCGCACGCAGCCAGGCGAGGCTCTCGGCGAACACGTCGGGCCAGCCCTGTTGCAGGGCGGAGGTGTGGGTCCAGGGGCCGACGAGCAGGGCGGTCTCGCATCCGGCCTTGCGCAGCCGGCCGTACTGCTCGAAGGTCTGGTCGACCAGCGCGTCGCTCCACCCCGTGATCAGACCGGTGGGCACGCTCAGCCCCTCTGCCGCTGCCCCCAGCGACGCGCCGTGCCAGTAGGGGTGTTCGGCGTCCGCATGCGCCATCACATCGTCCAGCCAGGGCACTTCACCGCCGAGGGCTGATGCGTGCGCCCCGCGCAGCGGCCGTGCGGTGGTGATCTCGCGCAGCCGGCGCCTCAGACGCAGCGTCGCTCTCACGAACGGTACGAAACCCCGGTGCTGGTACGTCATACCCGCGGCGACAGCGAGGGCGTTCTCCAGCTGGAGCACACCGTTCGTGTGGAACAGGGCGTAGGGATCGTGCAGACCCACCTGCACGACCATCGCCTTCAGCTCCGGTGGCGGGTCCAGGGCCAGCGCCCACTGCACGTACCCCAGATAGCTGGGGCCGATCGTGCCCAGGGTGCCGGTGAACCAGGGCTGGGAGCGCAGCCAGGAGACCGTGGCCCGGCCGTCGGCGGCCTCGTTGCGCCACAGGTCGAACGTACCGCCCGAGCCGCCGGTGCCGCGGCAGCTCTGCAGGACCACGTGGAAGCCCTGCTCGGCGAAGAGCACGCCGTACATCGGGGACCACGGCAGGCCCCTGCCGTAGGGCGAACGCACCAGGAGAGTGGGGAAGTCGCCCTCGGCGCGCGGGAAGTAGTGGTCCGTGACCAGCGGGCTGCCGTCGGCGCCCGGGACCGTCAACTCCGGCTCCCAGCCGACTTCGTACCGCTTGACCGGGAGACCGCGCCAGGTCGCCCGCAACAGCCGTGAGGACAGCGGCGGTTTACCGGCGGGCGGTGTCCAGGCCCTCCTGGACACGGCGTCAGCGGCGTCATGGGCGCGTGATGTCATGGCCCCTCCTCTATTCTCGTACGTTGTACGAGAATAGAGCATGCTTGGATGGCGTCGACAAGGGGCGCAGTGGCGAGGAGAGGACGCGAGGACCGTGACCCGTGACGGCGGGACCGGCGCCACGGGCGTCGACCCCCAACAGCTCTGGCTCGGCCCGGCCCAGTCGCGCAGGGGCCGCAGGCCCGCCTTCAGTCGTGAGGCGATCACAGCGACGGCCGTCGTCCTGGCGGACTCGGAGGGGCTCGAAGCGGTCACCATGCGACGGGTCGCCGAACGGGTCGGAGCCGGCGTCATGTCGCTCTACAGCTACGCCCCCGACAAGGAGACGCTGCTGGAGCTGATGGTCGACCACGTCAGCGGCGAACTCCCGACGACGCCCGCCCACACCGGCGACTGGCGCGCCGACCTGAGGGCCATCGCCCAGGTCCAGCGTGACCTCATGCTGCGACACCCGTGGCTGCCCGCCGCCCTGTCCACCCGCCGCGTCCCCGGCCCCAACACCCTTGCCTTCCTGGAACGCGCACTGGCCGCGCTGCGCCCCACCGGTCTCGACGGCACCGCGAGACTGGAGGCGTTCGCCCAGCTCACCGCGTTCGTGGCCGGACACGTCGCCCACGAGATCACGCAGGCCTCCGTCGCACGGTCCCCCGACCGCTCGGCGGCCGAAGCCCGCTACCTGGCCGCTGTCGCCGCCGACGGCCACCACCCGGAACTCGCCGAAGTGCTCTCCGCACCCGGCCGCCCCCTCACCCCGGACGCCACGTTCAGCCGCTTCCTCAACCGCCTGATCGACGGCCTCGGCACGGACTGATCCCGCTCGACGCGGAGAAGGGCCCTAGGCGAGGCCGTCCCGGGGGAGCCCGTAGACGCGGTACGCGTTGTCGCGGCCCGTCCACGTAGCGATCCGGAGCGCGTCGGGCAGGCTCAGTTCGTCGGAGTCCACCCGGGACTGAAGCAGGTCGGCCAGCCCCCGCCGGAAGGCCAGCGCACCGAGGTGGAAGAACTCCGCGGCCCCGTAGGCGTCCGAGCTGTGCAGCAGCTTGCGGAACGGGGTGATCTCCAGCGCCTCCTCCAGCACCGCCCGCGCGCGGGCCGGGCCGACGTGGTGCAGGGTGAGCCCGACATCGAGGTACACCTGCTCGAAGACCGCCGCCAGGTAGGCGGCCTGCCGCTGATAGGGCCAGCAGTGCAGCAGCAGCACCGGGACGGTGCCGGAGGTCCGATGCAGCCAGTCGGTCAGACGGGTGGGGTCCACCTGGTGCATCCGGATGTCGCTGTCCCCGAAACCGACGTGGAGTTGGAGGGGCAGCCCCAGGTCGGCGGCGGTCCACAGCAGGTGGCGCACGAGCACCGGGTCGTCCAGCCGGGGGCGCCGCTCGGGCGCCCTGCCGCCTGTTCCTCTGCCGTCCGTTCCCCTGCCGCCCGTTCCCGAGCCATCTGTGCGCCTGCCGTCTGTTCCCCCAGGGCCCAGCCACCGTGCGGCCGCCGCCGTGACGTCCGCGTCCGACGGGCGGTTCGGGTCCAGGTCGAACCCCGTGCGGTACGCGGCCACCGACTTCACCGCCACCGCGCCCCGCCGCTCGACGGTGTCCCGTACGGCCGCGCGGAACGCGGTGGCGTACTCGCCGGGCTCCACACCCTCCGCCGCCAGGCCCTCGGCGACGCTCTCCAGCCGTACGACCTCGTACGCGACGGCGTCACCGGCCGCCGCCGCGAGTTCCGTGGGTGTCGTGATGCGGTCCGGGGCGTACCCGGTGTCGACGCAGAACACGCCGGTTCCGGCGGCCGTGACGAACCTCCGGTTCACCTCGTGCCAGCCCAGCTCGACCCGCCGTGCCAGGTACTCCGCGGCGGGCGCGTGCCGTGGCAGGTCCAGTACCGGAGCGCAGTGCCGGCGGATCGCCACACCGACAGGGGTGTCGAAGGGCGAGATTCCGCTGTCCGGCCACGCGGCGCCCTCGGTGATCAGCGACTCGAACCTCTCCGCGTCCGGATCGGCGGTGACCACGCCGTGGCAGTGGTGGTCCACGAGCGGCAGCCCGGCGAGGGCCTCGTGGACCGGTCCGGTGGCGGGGGACGCGGGACTCACGCCGGTCAGTACTTCCACCGGTACGCCGCTGCCACGAGCTCGTCGTCCAGTTCGGCCACGGCCGCGGTCTCCCCCTGACGCACGGCGATCACGGCGTCGGCCAGGACCGGCTCCAGCGCGGCGCGCAGCACCTCGTCCCGGCGGAACTCCTCGACGGAAGCCTCCAGCGACGTCGGCAGGCGGTGCACGCCCCGGGCCGCCGCTTCCTCGGCACCGAGGCGCGCCGGGTCCCCGCTGATCTCCTCGGGCAGGGGCGCGGCCGACTCCAGGCCGTCGAGCCCGGCGGCGATCAGGCAACCGAGGGCGAGGTAGGGATTGGCGGCCAGGTCGACGGGCTTGACCTCCAGATTCGCCTCCTGGCTCTGGCGTCCCGTCATACCGGTGATGACGCGCACCGCGGTCTCACGGGTCTCGCGACCCCAGGCGGCGAACACCCCCGCCCACTGCGAGGGCCTGAGCCGCAGATGGCTGGCCGGGGACGGGGCGGTGACGGCCGTCAGTGCCGGGAGATGCGTGAGCAGACCGGCCACGAACGACTCGGCCTCGGCCGTCATGCCGTACCGACGGTCGCCCCCGGCGTGCAGGTTCACCCCGTTGCGCCATGCGGAGAGGTGGATGTGCCCGCCGTTGCCGACGCCCTCGGCGAGGACAGCCGGTGAGAAGGACGCCCTCAGCCCGTGGCGCCGCGACACCGCCCGGATGGTCTGCCGCACCAGCACACTGCGGTCCGCGGCGGCCACCGGGTCCAGCGCGCCCACGGAGATCTCGAACTGACCGGCCGCGTACTCGGGGTGGATCTGGTAGACCTCCACGCCCTGCGCCGCGAGCGCCGTCAGCAACTCCAGGGTGTAGTCGCTGAGTTCGACCTGCCGGGTGGCGCTGTAGGCCGGGCCGGTGACGCCGGGGACGAACGTGTCGTCGGGCGCAGCGGCCTGCCCGACGGCCCACTCGACCTCGACGGCCGCCTTGAACTCGATGCTGTGACGCAGGGCCGCGTCCGCGACGATCCGGCGCAGGAAGGTACGGCTGCACGCCGGGTGCCGCGCCCCTTCCTGAGTGATCCGGTCGACCGGGGCCCACGCCCAGCCGGGCTGGGCGGACAGGGCCACGACCTGGTCGAGGTCGGGGTAGAGGCGCAGATCGCCGTCAGGGGAGCCGAGCACGTCCGTGGACACGATCGAGTCGTCCGCGAGGAACGTGTCGAACACCGGCGACATTCCGACGCCCCAGGCCGACGCCGAGGCGAGCCGCGACACCGGGATCGTCTTCACCCGGCAGATGCCCGCGGTGTCGACATGGGCGAGGACGACACCGTGCACACCCTTCGTGGACAGGTCCTTGGCCTGGGCCCTGGCCCGCCCGACGTCTTTCGGGCGACCGCCGGGGACTGGATCGGCCAGGGTCGTCATACGTCCTCCTCGCGTGCTCGGTGCTCCGCTCAGGGTTTCACGGTCACCGCCCCGAACCGCGGTACCACGACGGGGGAGCCCGAGTCGGCACGCCAGTGCGAGCACGCCACCGGACCAGGGGCGGCCGCCCCTCCTCCACGGGTGCTGTCATGGGCGGGGCCCTCCCCAGCCCATTCGCTCACCGGGTGAAATCCGGAAGCTGCGTCCAACTTGTCTACCGGCCTATTGGTTGACGCTTCATCGCCGTGACACCCGTAGATCTTCGATGCGTCAACGAGGTTCACCAACACTGTTCTGGGCATGTCAATCCTGCTTGAATGCCCCCACCCCCACGGATTGACCAGGAGGACGCATTGAAGACGCGTGCGCGGAGGCTCCGCAGAGCATCCCTCGTTTCCGGCAGCGCTGTTGCACTGGTGATCGCCTTCCCCGGTAGCGCGCTCGCAGCCCCGCCCCCGGCCCTGCCTGCCAACGCGGACACCACCGAGCAGACATGGCAGCCGGCGTACGACTACGACACCGACGGCTGCTACTCGACGCCCGCCATCGGGCCCGACGGAACCGTCAACGGAGGCCTCAACCCGACGGGCGCCCTCAACGGCCAGTGCCGCGACGCCTCGGACCTCGACAACACCAACGGCTACTCCCGCTACAAGTGCAACAACGGCTGGTGCGCCGTCATGTACGGCCTGTACTTCGAGAAGGACCAGGCCGTGGCCGGCAGCAGCCTCGGCGGCCACCGCCACGACTGGGAGCACGTCGTGGTGTGGGTGCAGAACAACCAGGCCCAGTACGTCGCCACCTCGGCTCACGGCAGCTTCAACATATACACCCGCGACCAGATCCGCTGGGACGGCAACCACCCGAAGATCGTGTACCACAAGGACGGCATCAGCACGCACGCCTTCCGCCCCGCGAACTCGAACGACGAACCGCCGGAGAACCACAAGGGCACCTGGCAGTACCCGCCGTTGGTCGGCTGGAACGGTTACCCCGCCGGGCTGCGCGACAAGTTGAGCGCGTACAACTTCGGCAGCGCCAACTTCGGTCTGAAGGACAGCAGCTTCAACTCCCACCTCGCGGCGGCCAAGCCGTCGGGCATCTCGTTCGACCCCAACGCCTGACAGCCGGGCCGGACACGGCACCCCTCACCGGCCGGAAGCGCCAGGGCGCGGACGGTTGGTGGGGGTGCCCCCCCGTGCGGGACGGAGGCGAGAGTTCCTGTTCATGTGAGGTACGCTCGTCGTACGTGATCGCGCGGGAAACCCGCGGTGGCGCATCGGGACGTGGCGCAGCTTGGTAGCGCACTTGACTGGGGGTCAAGGGGTCGCAGGTTCAAATCCTGTCGTCCCGACTTAAGAACATGCGCGGTAGAGGCTGTTTCTGAGTAATCAGGAACAGCCTCTTTGTTGTTCGTGGGGACGAGACGGGGTATCCCTGCGGCCGACCATGGCCCGGGGTCCCGTCCGCTCTCACGCGTTGTGCTCTGGTCTCACGCATTGTCCTCTGGGACGAGGTCGCGCGAACGACTCCGCGGTGGCCGGGACTACGTGAATTTCCGTCCGGCGGTGGAAGATTCCCCTTTGCCCGCGCAGGTAGCTTTTCCGTAAAGCTGCGAAATCGCTTCAGGAGAAACTACCGGTGGAGAACGAATGACCGTCGAACAGATGTTGCCCCCGTCTCCTCTGAAAGGAGAGCACGATTCGCTGCCCGCCGTCGCGGATACGGGCAGCGCCGCCCGTGCGGAACGGCTGATGTCATTTCTGCGTAAATACGCGGAGGGACGCGTCAATTCGGCGCTGATGGACGACCGGCGCAGTGTGACACCGGCCGCGATTCTCGATCTGGGAAAGGCCGGACTGTTCGGACTCCAGGTCGCTCAGAAGTATGGAGGCCTGGAACTCTCCCATGCCGACGCCTACCGCGTCATAGCCCAGGCGGCGGTCATGGACACCAATCTCGCGCTCATCGCGGGCGTGCACAACGCGATCGGAGTGACGCCGATCCGTGTGTTCGGTGACGACAGGACCAAGGCGATGGTCCTGCCGGAGATCGCCCGGGGCAGGAGCCTGGCAACCCTCGCGGTCAGTGAACCCGGCGCCGGATCGAATGTGCAGGGCATCACGACGACGGCCACCGCGGTGCCCGGCGGCTACGTGGTGAACGGGCGGAAGTGCTGGATCAGCCTGGGCGCCTGGGCCGGCCATGTGAACCTGGTGGCGAAGACCACGGACGAGCAGGGGCGGCCCACGGGACTGTCGGCGTTCCTCGTGGAGGGACACAGCGACGGGTTCGTGCCCGGTCCGGAAGCCGTCACCCTCGGCATGAAGGCGTTTCCGCAGAACCGCATCGACATCTCGAACCTGCGACTGCCGTCCGAGGCGCTGCTCGGCGCCGAAGGCCAGGGGATGGCCGTGGCCCAGAGCGCGTTCTACGGGGGACGCGGCATGCTGGGCGGTGCGTGCGTCGGTGTCATGAAGCGCTGTCTGCAGCTCACCGGCCGGTTCGCCGCACGCAGGCACGTGGCCACGGGCACACTGCTCCACAACGGCCGCGTCCAGCAGATCCTCAGCGAGTGCGTGGCGGCGACCCGCGCGGTCGAGATCCTCGTCCAACAGGTCGCCCATGACCTGGACTCCGGTCGTGAGGTCTCACCGGAGCTGTATTCGGCCTGCAAGATCCTGGCCACCGAGCTGGCGTTCCGGGTCGCGGACTGGTCCGTGCAACTCCTCGGCGGGCGCGGATACCTCGACACGAACGTCATCGGACAGCTTTTCCGGGACATCAGGCTGCTGCGCATCTTCGAGGGCGCCACGGAGACACTCACCGTGTACATGGGGTCCGTCATCTCCAAGGAACCACGGAATCTCATCGAGCTCGTTTCCGGCCGATACCGTGCCGTGGGGACCATGGAACTGCTCGGAAAGACCTACGACCGCCTGGTGGCCGGACTGCCCGCAGCGGACCGGGGGCTGCGGGCCGCTCTCCGCGACAAGCACATTCTTGCCAGCATCACGGGCGAGCTGGCCTGCTGGGGACTGTTGTCCGCCATGACGGAGTACACCGAGCACCGCACCGGTACCGAACTCGACCGGTACACCGCGTTCTGGGCGGGCCGGCAGCTCCATGACCGTGTTCAGCAAGCCGGCGACACAAAGCGGCAGTTCGAGGTGCTCGACGCCGCCTTTCTCTCCGAGCGGATCGCCGACTACGCGAGGGAGATCGGGGATGTCCAGCAGAGCCTGGCCGGAGAGGACCGACAGCTCGACGCGCTGCTGAGCCGGCCTTGACGGGCCGCGTTTCCCGTCCCCACCGCCTTGGTCCCCATGTGAAAGGTGCGGTTTGATGTTCGCACGGCTGGGCGGCCTGGTCGTCCGAGCACGCTGGCTGGTCATCGCGTTGGCCGTCGGGGTCCTCGCTGTCGGAGGAGTCTGGGGCACACGCGTCGTCGATTCGCTGAGCGACGGCGGGTTCTACCCCGAGCACGGTCCGAGCGCCGAGGCGGAACGGCGTATCGAGAAGGAATTCGGCAGGCAGAACGCCGACGTCGTGGTGGTCTACACGTCCGACCGGTCCACGATCGACGACGCGTCCTTCACCGACCCCGTGCGGGACAAGCTCTCCGCCATCGCGGAGCGCAGGGAGGTCGCCGACGTACGGTCCTACTTCGGCACCCGTGCTCCGGCATTCGTTTCCCGGGACGAACACTCCACCTTCGCGGTGATCAGCCTGGTCGGCACGGACGAGGAGACACGTGCCGACCAGTTCGAGAAGGTCGAGGAACTGCTCCCCGTCCCCGGAACGACGACGCTCGTCGGCGGCCGGGAGGCGGCGCTCGGGGACTTCAACAAGAAGACCGAAGAGGGAATCCTCACTGCGGAGATCATCGCGACACCGATCCTCACGGTGCTCATGCTGATCATCTTCGGGGGTGTCGTCGCGGCCTCCATGCCGCTCGTCGTGGGCGTGCTCGCGGTGCTCGGCGGTTTCACCATCACCAGGCTACTGACCTACGTCACCGACATCTCGGTCTTCGCCATCAACGTGATCACCATCATCGGGCTGGGTCTGGCCATCGACTACTCGCTGTTCATCGTCAGCAGATTCCGGGAGGAGCTCGCGGCCGGGGCCGACGAACGGACAGCCGTCGTACGCACCATGGCCACGGCGGGACGGACCGTGGTCGTGTCCGGTGCGACGGTGCTCCTGGCCCTCGCCGGACTGCTGATCGTTCCGTTGCCGTTCCTGCACGGCATCGCGCTGGGCGGCGGCGCCGCGATCGGGGTGGCGATCGTCAGCGCGCTGGTGGTGCTGCCGGCCGTCCTGGTCGTCCTCGGCAGGCGCATCGACGCTCTGAGCATTCGGGGCCGCCGCGGACCCCGCCGCCGGGACACGAGCGAGGACACGAACGGGGATACGAGCGGCGACACGAGCGGAGGCGATGGCCTCGGCATGTGGGCGAGGGTCGGCTCCGCCGTCATGCGTAGGCCCGCGGCATGGCTGGTCGGAGTCCTGGCCGTGCTGATCGTTGCGGCCACGCCCTTCCTCCACGCCACCTTCGAGACCGTGGACGAGCGGGTCCTGCCCGCGGGCACGGAGAGCCGTGTGGTCGCGGAGACACTGAAGTCGGAGTTCCCCGGCGGCGCCGACGGGACGCTCCTGCTGATGGTCGACGGAGGCGGGCGTACCGCGGCGGAAACTGTCAGTGGTGCCGTCAAGCGCATGGACCACGTGGCCTCGGTGACCCCGATCGCCACCGAGGGCGGAGGGACCCTCCTCCAGGTGAAGGCAACGGACGGGGAACAGGGGCCCGGAACCCGCGCACTGGCCCGGGAACTTGACCGACTCGCACCACCCGAGGGCACCTCACTGCATGTGTCCGGCCTGGCCGCCCAGGTCAACGACCAGATGGACGCCATCGCCGACGGGCTGCCCTGGCTGGCGCTCACGGTGGTCGGCGTGACGCTGGTGATGCTCTTCTTCGCCTTCGGATCGGTCCTGATGCCCATCAAGGCCGTCCTGATGAATCTGGTGTCGATCGGTGCGGCATTCGGCGCGGTGGTGTGGAGCTTCCAGGACGGCCACCTGGCGGGAATCCTGGGGTTCACCGCGCGGCCCGTCGAAGCCAGCAATCTCGTCCTGATCCTGGTGCTGCTCTTCGGGCTGGCCACCGACTACGAGGTGTTCCTGCTCTCCCGGGTGCGGGAGGAGTGGGACGTGAGCGGTGACAACGCCAGGTCCGTCATGGTCGGAATGCAGCGCACCGGAGGGATCATCACGGCTGCCGCGCTCCTGCTGATCGTGGTGGTCGCGACGTTCACCACCGGAGGCGTGAGCTTCCTCAAACTCATCGGCATCGGAATGACCGTCGCCATCTTCGTGGACGCCACACTGGTCCGGATGGTCCTGGTGCCGGCCACGATGAGGATTCTCGGTGACGCCAACTGGTGGGCGCCGCGCCCGTTGCGCCGCTTCTACGCCACGTACGGGATCAGAGAGAACGCCGAAGTCCCGGCCGCGCGGGGCCGGGCCGCCACAGCGTCCGAAACGACCACGGTCTGAGCGACGAGGAGCCCCTCGTCAGGCCGCCACGAACAGCGCTGCCGTCGACGCGACGGAGACCAGTACCGCCGCGTCGACGAGCAGTGTGGGGAACGGCGCACGCGCCCTCAGCCGAGTGGTGAGCGCGCCGATCATCAACGCCAGAAGGCCGATCGACGACGCCAGCCCGAGCGGCGGGGCCAGCAGACCGAGCATCAGGCCGCTGCCACCGGCCAGTTCCAGACCACCGATGACGGGCCACAGGGCGGGCACGAGGCCCAACTGGTCGCGGACCTCCAACGACTGCCGGATTCCCAGCACCTTGACGCCGCCGGTCGACAGGAACAGGAGGCCGAGTGCCGGGGCGAGCACGGTCAACGCGACATTCATCGGTGTCCTTCGGCCGTCTCCGGGTCGTGGTCCGGGAATCATAAGCGGCCACGACACCGGTGAGGGGCGGATGGCACGGGCCGACGGTGTGATCCCGTCGGCCCCTCGGCCAGGCCGCCCCGCGCGCCGTCAGTCGATGTCAGATCGATGTCAGGACTCGGTGCGCGTAGACGATGAGTTGTGTCCGGTCCCGCAGGTCCAGGACGCGCAGCATGGCGGAGACGTGACTCTTCACCGTGGACCTGCTCACGCCCAGAGAACCGGCGATCTCGGAGTTGGACAACCCCCGGGCCACCAGCGCCAGTACCTCCCTCTGACGGGAGGTCAGCCTCGTCTGTCCTTCCGCCCTGGCGGAGAACCATGCCGCATCGCTCGGTGCGCTGCTGTCGAGCAAGGCCTGCATCATGCTCTCCGGCAGTGCGGTTCCCCCGTCCGCGACGGTCATGATCTCGTTCACCAGACGGCGTGTGGGGCAGTTCTTGAGGATCACGCCCCGAGCACCGGCCCGCAGCGCCTCGTATGCGGAGGCTCCCGTGTCGGCCATGGACATCGCCACGACATACGGAGAGACATCCGCTGCCGCCGCGATCAGGTCGCCGACGAGTGCCGAGGTCTCCGGTGCCGAGAGGTGGTCGATGCATACGGTGATGACGTCCGCGGTGCAGGTCTGGACGGTCCTCACGCATTCCTGCCGGTCGAAGAACTGCCCCACCAACTGGATGCTCGGCTCGTTGCGAAAGAGTGAGGCGAGTCCAGCCAGGGTCAGGAAGTTGGGGTCGTACACGATCACCCGGACGGTGCTCGTGGATACGGTGGCCGCCGCTCCACGACCGACTTTACGGTCGAGTTCCCCGAGTCCCACAGGTTTCCTCGCGCGACCGTGAGATAATTTGGAAACCTTTGAAGTTCGGAATACGTCCGTCAACAGAAAATCCCCCGTCTCTCATTGGCAACATCCTCGGCCGTGCCGTGCGGGTCCGGAATGCCCGAGGAGTGCCGGAACTGTGCCCGACCAGGATACTGGTGAGCCGCGACCGGGGTGTTATGGCGTCGTTTCTTGTGGTTGCCGGTACGTGTTGTGTCCAATAACGTTGCTGAATTTGATTGAGTTATGTCGGGGTCGAGTTGATGTTCCGATTCCTCGGCTTGCCGTAAGTCGGTCACCCAACGCAGAAGCCGCCCCGGTCGGAAATGCTTCCGGCCGGGGCGGCGGGGTGCGGACTCTCGGCCCGCTGGTGGTGCTGGTGGTGCTGGTGTGGGTCAGACGAGCGAGGTCAGCGTCTCGTTCCAGGTCGCCGACGGGCGCATGACGGCCGAGGCCTTGGCCGGGTCGGGCTGGTAGTAGCCGCCGATGTCGGCCGGTCGGCCCTGGGCGGCGATCAGCTCGTCGATGATCTTCTGCTCGTTCGCGGAGAGCGTCTCGGCGAACGGGGCGAAGGCCTTGGCCAGGTCCGCGTCCTCGGTCTGCCCGGCCAGCTCCTGGGCCCAGTACAGGGACAGGTAGAAGTGGCTGCCGCGGTTGTCGATGCCACCGACGCGACGGGTCGGGGACTTGTCCTCGTTGAGGAAGGTCGCCGTGGCGCGGTCGAGGGTGTCGGCGAGGACCTGGGCGCGGCCGTTGCCGGTGAGCTTGGCGTACTGCTCGAAGGACGGCACCAGGGCGAAGAACTCGCCCAGCGAGTCCCAGCGCAGGTAGTTCTCCTTGACCAGCTGCTGGACGTGCTTCGGGGCGGAGCCGCCGGCGCCCGTCTCGAAGAGACCGCCGCCCGCCATCAGCGGGACGACCGACAGCATCTTGGCGCTGGTGCCCAGCTCCAGGATCGGGAACAGGTCGGTCAGGTAGTCGCGCAGCACGTTGCCCGTGACGGAGATGGTGTTCTCACCGCGGCGGATGCGCTCCACGGACAGCTGGGTCGCCTCGACCGGGGAGAGGATCTTGATCTCCAGGCCCTCGGTGTCGTGCTCCGCCAGGTACTGGTTGACCTTGGCGATCAGGTTGGCGTCGTGGGC
Source organism: Streptomyces acidicola (assembly GCF_009377235.1). GTDB lineage: Bacteria > Actinomycetota > Actinomycetes > Streptomycetales > Streptomycetaceae > Streptomyces > Streptomyces acidicola. The sequence goes on along the minus strand of NZ_VMNX01000023.1, from coordinate 1,591 downwards.
GCGGGTCTTGTCCAGCCAGAACACCGCCGGGTCGCCGGTGGCGCGGGCGCGGGTGACGGCCAGCTTCACCCAGTCCTTGATCGGGGCGTCCTTGGTCTGGCAGGCGCGGAAGATGTCACCGGCGGAGACGGTCTGCTCGATGACGGCGTTGCCGGACTGGTCGACCAGGCGGACCGTGCCCGTGACGGGGATCTCGAAGGTCTTGTCGTGGCTGCCGTACTCCTCGGCCTTCTGCGCCATCAGGCCGACGTTCGGCACCGAGCCCATGGTGGACGGGTCGTAGGCGCCGTTCTCACGGCAGTCGTCGATCACGGACTGGTAGACACCGGCGTAGCTGCTGTCCGGCAGGACCGCGAGGGTGTCGTGTTCCTGGCCGTCCGGACCCCACATGTGGCCGGAGGTGCGGATCATGGCCGGCATGGACGCGTCGACGATGACGTCGGACGGGACGTGCAGGTTGGTGATGCCCTTGTCCGAGTCGACCATCGCGAGCTCCGGGCCCTCGGCGAGCTCGGCGTCGAAGGAGGCCTTGATCTCGGCGCCCTCGGGGAGGGACTCCAGGCCCTTGAAGATGCCGCCGAGGCCGTCGTTGGGAGTCAGGCCGGCCGCGGCGAGCGCCCCACCGTACTGGGCGAACGTCTTCGGGAAGAAGGCGCGCACCACGTGACCGAAGACGATCGGGTCGGAGACCTTCATCATCGTGGCCTTGAGGTGCACGGAGAACAGCACGCCGTCGGCCTTCGCCCGGGCGACCTGCGCGGTCAGGAACTCGCGCAGCGAGGCGACACGCATCACGGAGGCGTCGACGACCTCGCCGGCCAGCACGGGTACGGACTCGCGCAGGACCGTGGTGGAGCCGTCGTCGCCCTTGAGCTCGATGCGGAGGGTGCCGGCCTCGGAGATCACCACGGACTTCTCCGTGGAGCGGAAGTCGTCGACGCCCATGGTGGCGACGTCGGTCTTGGACTCGGCGGACCAGGCGCCCATACGGTGCGGGTGGGTCTTGGCGTAGTTCTTCACCGAGGCCGGGGCGCGGCGGTCGGAGTTGCCCTCGCGCAGGACCGGGTTCACGGCGGAGCCCTTGACCTTGTCGTAGCGGGCGCGGATCTCGCGCTCCTCGTCGGTCTTCGGGTCGTCCGGGTAGTCCGGCAGTGCGTAGCCCTGGCCCTGGAGCTCGGCGACCGCGGCCTTCAGCTGCGGGATCGAGGCCGAGATGTTCGGCAGCTTGATGATGTTCGCCTCGGGGGTCTTGGCGAGTTCGCCCAGCTCCGCGAGGGCGTCCGCGATGCGCTGGCCCTCCTCCAGGTACTCCGGGAACCCGGCGATGATGCGTCCGGCCAGCGAGATGTCACGGGTCTCGACGGTGACCCCGGCCTGTGCGGCGTACGCCTGGATCACCGGCAGGAAGGAATGGGTCGCCAGGGCGGGCGCCTCGTCAGTGTGGGTGTAGATGATGGTCGAGTCAGTCACCGGGTGCTCCGCTCCACGTCTGCAACATTGCTCGACATCAAGATATCTCGTGACCGGCCGGGGCTCGACAGGGGTCGCGGTATCGGTTGGGTACGTGTGGGCGGACGGGCGGGGGCTGTGG
>NZ_VMNX01000239.1 GCF_009377235.1 Streptomyces acidicola | reverse complement strand
ACCGTCAGGCACCCCACCCCACCCCACCCTGCCCGGACCCCGTGTCACGGGCGCGCTGAGGTCTGGTCGGGCAGGGGCTGTTCCGCCCAGATCGTCTTGCCGGTGGGCGTCTGGCGGCTGCCCCAGCGCTCGGCGACCTGGGCGACGAGCAGGAGCCCACGCCCGCCCTCGTCGAAGACGCGGGCCCGGCGCAGGTGCGGTGCGGTGCCGCTGCCGTCGGACACCTCGCAGATGAGCGTCGCGTCACGGATCAGCCGCAGCTCGATGGGGGCGTCACCGTACCGGACGGCGTTGGTGACCAGCTCGCTGACGATGAGTTCGGTGGTGAACACCGCCTCCGTCAGCCCCCAGGACGCCACCTGTTCGCCCGCCATCCTGCGGGCCCCGGCCACGGTCGCGGGGTCCTGCGGCAGCTGCCAGGTGTGTACCCTCCCGGCGTCGAGCGCGGATGTGCGGGCGAGCATCAGCACGATGTCGTCGGCGGCACGGCCGGCCAGCACGGTGCGCAGCACCTGCTCGCAGGTTTCCTCCAGTGGTTCGGCCGGGCTGCTCAACGCCTGGCGCAGCAGGGTGAGCCCGACCTCGATGTCGCGGTCGGCGGCCTCGACCAGACCGTCGGTGTAGAGGGCGAGCAGGCTGCCCTCCTCCAGTTCGACCTCGGTGGCCTCGAACGGCAGGCCGCCCAGACCGAGCGGCGGCCCGGCCGGCAGGTCCAGGAACCGTACGCTGCCGTCGGGGGTGACCAGGGCGGGCGGCGGATGCCCGGCGCGGGCCATGGCGCAGCGCCGGGACACCGGGTCGTACACGGCGTACAGACAGGTGGCCCCGACCTGCCCGGACGCTTCGTCCCGCCCGCGCACCTCCGGGCCCTCCTCACGGTCGAGCCGGATGACGAGGTCGTCCAGCTGGGTGAGCAGTTCGTCGGGGGCGAGGTCGACGTCCGCGAGAGTCCGTACGGCTGTCCGCAGGCGGCCCATCGTGGCCGACGCGTGAATGCCGTGGCCCACCACGTCGCCCACGACGAGGGCGACCCGGGCGCCGGACAGCGGAATCGCGTCGAACCAGTCCCCGCCGACGTCCGCACCCGAACCGGCCGGCAGATAGCGGTAGGCGATCTCCATCGCCACCAGCCCCGGTGGCCGCTCGGGAAGGAGGCTGCGCTGGAGCGCCAGGGCCGTCCGGCGTTCACGGGTGTAACGGCGGGCGTTGTCGACGCTGACCGCCGCCCTGGCGACCATCTCCTCCGCCAGCAGCAGGTCGTCGTCGTCGAAGGACTCCACTGTCCGGTGCCGCAGGAAGTGCACCAGGCCCAGGGTCACCCCGCGGGCACGCAGCGGCACCATCATCACCGAGTGGATCATGTACTTTGCCACGGTCTCGGCGCGGGCCGGGGAGGACATGATCCACTCCCGCACCTCCGGATCCTCCGGCTTGCGCCGTGCGCCCCGGCCGGTGAGCAGCGCCCGCACCGGCAGCGTGTCCACGGGGTAGACCATCGTCTCGCCCGAGGGGACCACCGACTCCGGGCAGCCCTCCAGCACCGACCGCTGCGCCGTGCGGTGAACGATGACGGGCTCGTCCAGCCGGATCGGTTCCGGCTCGTCGCCCCGTAGGACGGACGCCAGCAGGTCCACGGTGACGAAGTCCGCGAACCCGGCCACGGCCACCTCGGCCAGTTCCTCGGCCGTCCGGGTCACGTCCAGGGTGCTGCCGATACGGAGCCCGGCGTCGTTGAGGACCGCCAGGCGGTGGCGAGCCCAGTACTGCTCCGTGGTGTCGAACAGGGCCGCGGACAGTCCGTGGACGGTGCCGGTATCGTCCTTCAACGGCGAGACGAACACCGACCAGGCCCGCTCCCGGGCGTCACCCCAGGCGGGGCCGTGGCCCTCGTGGAACACCATCCGGCCGGTGCGCAGGACCTGCCGCTGAAGGCGGTCGTACTCGTCGAACGGTGGGCTGGGCTCGATCTCCCACAGGGTCAGGCCCCGCATGTCCTCCTCGGACCTGCGCATGAGCCGGGTCATGATCTCGTTGGCGGCCACCAGTCGGGCCTCGCGGTTGTAGACCGCCACCGGCATGGGGAGCTGCGCCAGCGTGAGATCCCACAGCGCCGCCCTTTCCGGGTCGGCCCGCCCGGTGATGCTCGCCGGTACGTCACCGGTGACGAGCCAGAGCCTCTCGCGGCCCGCGTCCAGCAGCGGTGTTCCCCGCAGGCGCACCACGACACGGCCTCCGTCCCGGTGTCGCAGCGCCACCTCACCGGCCCACCAGTGCCCGTCGGCCAGGTGGCGCCGCACGGACCCGGGCAGCTCGTCGGCGAGCAGGTCGGCCGCGGTGCGGCCCACGACCTCGGCGGCCTCGTATCCGAGCAGTTCCCGAGCTCCGGCGCTCCACATCCTGACCGCCCCACCGGCGTCGACGACGACCGCCAAGTCCTCCGGTGTGCGTCCCTCCACGGTGCCTCCGGATGTGACGTCCCTGCTGTTCATGGGCCTTCTCTTCCGCAGTGCCGCTCGGCCGGGGCCAGGCCGGAGCAGCCGGGGGCCCCGGGCAACATCCGGGTACCCCTCTCCAGCGTCCCGCCGCGCCGCTTCCCGCTCAACCGAGGGCGCGGGGGATGTTTCGGGCCGTGCGATGAGGAGCCACGGTCACGCGGTGGCCTGATCCCCCGCTCCCCGTGGGCGTCCGGAGCCCGGGGGAGCGGGGGATCAGGCCCCTCCGCTGTTCGCACCCCGGACGACCATCCGTCACACGCGCGCCACGGGCTCTTCCCCGACGTTGGCTGCGCTTAGGGCCTGTTCTGAGTTCCCCGCCTGCGCCCCGACGCCCGGCACGCACGCTCGCCGCACGGCGTCGCAGGACAGGTGGCTCCGCCACATGACCTGCGACACCGCACGCCGATCGCACGCACCGAACGCCGCTGCGCCCGCGCTCCGCGCGGACGACGGGGAACTCAGAACAGGCCCTAGCACACTCCCTGCCCGCAGGCCACATCCATCGCACCACTCCAGGACAAGAGGTCACCCGCCCATGCCTGAGGTCAACCGGCGTCGATTCCTCCAACTCGCGGGCGCCACCACGGCGTTCACCGCTCTGTCCACCAGCATCGAGCGGGCGGCGGCGCTGCCCGCGAACCACCGGTCCGGCACCATCGAGGACGTCGAGCACATCGTCGTCCTGATGCAGGAAAACCGCTCCTTCGACCACTACTTCGGCGCCCTCAGAGGTGTCCGCGGTTTCGGCGACCCGCATCCGGTGACCCTCGACAACGGCAAGTCCGTGTGGCACCAGTCGGACGGCACCAAGGACGTGCTGCCCTTCCACCCCGAGGCCGACGACCTCGGCATGCAGTTCCTGGAGGGCCTGCCGCACGGCTGGCCCGACGGGCACGCCGCCTACAACGGGGGCAAGTACGACAAGTGGATTCCCGCCAAGGGCACCACGACCATGGCGTACCTGACGCGCGAGGACATCCCGTTCCACTACGCGCTGGCCGACACCTTCACCGTCTGCGACGCGTACCACTGCTCGTTCATCGGCTCCACCGACCCGAACCGCTACTACATGTGGTCGGGTTACACCGGCAACGACGGCAGGGGCGGCGGCCCCGTCCTCGGCAACGACGAGGTCGGCTACGACTGGACGACGTACCCGGAGCGCCTCGAAGAGGCGGGCATCTCCTGGAAGATCTACCAGGACATCGGCGACGGCCTGGACGCGAAGGGCTCCTGGGGCTGGATCCCGGACGCCTACCGCGGCAACTACGGCGACAACTCGCTGCTGTACTTCAACAAGTACCGGAACGCCAGGCCCGGCGACCCGTGGTACGACAAGGCCCGCACCGGCACCGACGTCAAGAACGGTGACGGCTACTTCGACCGGCTGAAGGCGGACGTCAAGGCGGGCAAGCTGCCGCAGATCTCCTGGATCGCCGCGCCCGAGGCCTTCTCCGAGCACTCCAACTGGCCCTCGAACTACGGCGCCTGGTACATCGCCCAGGTCCTGGACGCCCTCACCGCCAACCCCGAGGTCTGGTCGAAGACGGCGCTGTTCATCACGTACGACGAGAACGACGGCTTCTTCGATCACCTCGTGCCTCCGCTGCCGCCGCGCTCCGCCGCCCACGGCAAGTCCACCGTCGACGTCGGCCCGGACCTCTTCGCGGGGAGCTCCAGCCACGTCGCCGGTCCGTACGGCCTCGGCCCGCGCGTGCCGATGCTGGTCGTCTCGCCCTGGAGCAAGGGCGGTTTCGTCTGCTCCGAGACCTTGGACCACACCTCGATCGTCCGGTTCATGGAAAACCGCTTCGGGGTGCACGAGCCCAACATCTCGCCGTGGCGGCGCGCGGTCTGCGGCGACCTCACCTCGGCCTTCGACTTCTCCCGCAAGGACAGCCGGCCGGCCGAACTGCCGGACACCGACGAGTACGAGCCGGCGGACCGCGAACGCCACCCCGACTACCGGCCGACGGTTCCCGCCGACCCCAGCATGCCGAAGCAGGAGCGCGGCCTGCGCCCCGCCCGCCCCCTGAAGTACGAGCCGAGGGTGGACGGCTCGGCCGACCCGGCGGCGGGAACCCTCACGCTGACCTTCGCCTCCGGTCCCGAGGCGGGCGCGGCGTTCCTCGTCACGTCCGGCAACCGCACCGAAGGGCCGTGGAACTACACCACCGAGGCGGGCAAGAGGATCTCGGACACCTGGAACTCGTCCGCCTCGAACGGCTCGTTCGACCTGACCGTGCACGGCCCGAACGGCTTCCTGCGCGTCTTCAGGGGCCCGGGCAAGGCGGCCGGACCCGAGGTGACCGCGCGGCATGTCGGCGACGACGTTGAGCTGACGTTCACCAACAAGGGCTCCCGCACGGCGAACCTGACGCTCACGGACGGATACGGCGGCCGCCCCCCGGCGTTCCGGGTGCGGGCGGGGGCCATCGTGCGGCACACGGTGGACCTGCGTGGCGGCAAGCGCTGGTACGACCTGACCGTCGCCTCCGACACCGACGCGGGCTTCCTGCGCCGGTTCGCGGGGCACGTCGAGAACGGGCGGGCCGGGGTGAGCGATCCGGCGATGATCACGTACTAGGACACCCGGGTACAGCAGCAGGCCGGGGCCGCCGTGAGCGGCCCCGGCGGCGGCCCCGGGGGTTCACGTCGAGAGGGATCACAAGGGAGTCAGGCGCCCAGGAGGGGGAGAGGTCGGCCGACGGGGCGCCAACGAGGGTTCGTACGGGGCTTGTCCGGGCTCCAGCGCCAGGACCGCCGCCACCGGATGGTCGCCGTCCGGGACGGGGAGGTCCACGGGGTGCGGTGGGGGCGTCGCACGTGACAGCAGCACCACACCCCAGGACGCCAGCGCCGCTCCCGCCAGGGCCAGAGGGACACCCGTGAGGCCGGATCGCACCTGTTCGCCCAGCAGCGACAGGCCGATCACCGAGGCGGCGACCGGATTGGCCAGGGTCACCATGGCGAGCGGGGCGCCGAGGCCGCCCCGGAAGGCGGTCTGGGAGAGCAGCAGCCCACCCGTGGCGAAGGCCGCGACCAGCAGGGCGAGCCCGATCACCTGGACGCTGAGCAGTGAGCCCGAGTGGTCCGTCGCGGCCACTGTCACGGTCTGTGTGAGCGCCGACGCGACGCCCGAGGCGAAGCCGGACGCGGTCGCCTGCCGCAGCCCCGGCCGCGCACCCGGCCGGGCGAGCACACCGATCACTGCGGCGGTCCCTCCGGCGACCGCGAGGGCCTCCGGCACGCTCAGTACGTCATGGGGCGCGGGGCCGGACGCGGCGACCAGGATCGCGGCGAGACCGGCGAGCGTGAACGCCGTGCCCCGCCACTCCACCGCGCTGACCCGCCGCCCGGCCAGCCGGGCACCCAGCGGCACCGCGGCCACCAGCGTCAGCGCACCGAGCGGCTGCACCACGGTCAGCGGACCGTACTTCAGGGCCACGACGTGCAGCAGCGCGCCGGATCCGTTCAGGACGACCGACCCCCACCAGGCGCCACTGGCCAGAAGCCGGCCCACGCCCGCGTCACCGCTCCGGGACGCGAGCCGCTCCTGGGCGACGGCCGCGGAGGCGTACGCGACGGCCGAGAACAGCGAGAGGCCGAAGGCCACGAGGGTGGCGCTCATCGGCCCGCTCCGACCAGGACGGGCTCGTCGGTCCTCACGAGCTCCGGGGCGCGCCCGGCGGTCGTCGTCGTGCGGTACGGCAGGTGGACCGCGGCGAGGGCGAGGCCGAGCAGCGCGGCGGCCCCGGCCGCGTCGAGCCAGTAGTGGTTCGCCGTGCCGACGATCACCAGCAGGGTCACCAGCGGGTGCAGGAGCCAGAGCCACCGCCAGCGGGACCGGGTGGCGGCGATCAGGCCGATCGCGACCATCAGCGCCCAGCCGAAGTGCAGCGACGGCATCGCCGCGAACTGGTTCGCCATCGAGTCGGTCGCCGGGGCCGCCGAGTACACCGTGGGCCCGTACACCTGGCCGGTGTCGACGAGGCCCGTGCCGTCGAGCAGGCGCGGCGGAGCCAGCGGGAACACCAGGTGCAGCAGCAGAGCGGCGGCGGTGACGGCGGCCAGGACCCGGCGGGCCCACACGTAGTGAGACGGCCGCCGCAGATAGAGCCAGACCAGGAAGGCCGCGGTGGCCGGGAAGTGAACGACCGCGTAGTAGCTGTTCGCCAGCTGTGCGAGACCGTCGCCGTGCAGGAGTACGGACTGCACGCCGGCCTCGTCGGGCAGGCGCAGGGCCCGCTCCCAGTCCCACACGCGCCCGGCGTTGCGGAAGGCCTCGCCGGTGTGGCCGTTCGCCAGCAGCCGGCCGAACTTGTAGACGAGGAAGAGTCCCGCGACGAGCAGGAGCTCGCGGACGAGAGGTGGCCGCGCGGTGTCGTCGGGCGAGGCCCGGCGCCGTATGGCCGTCTCGGACTCGGATCCTGCAGGCTCGGTTCGGGCTTCCATCCCCCGGCCCCTTTGCTGACGTCGTACTGGATCATCGATACGCGGACGTACCGATACGGTGGTGTACCGAAACGCCACTGTACCGATACGAAGGCGTTTCGGTACAGTGGCGTATCGCTATACACTGTGTGAGACGGACCACCGATCAAGACCACCGATGACCACGGATCAGGCCCCGAGCGAGGAAGAGGGAGAGAGCATGACGTCGCAGGCAGCGGACGGACCGGAAACGGTCGCCGCCTCGCGCCGCTCCAAGATCACGCCCGAGCGTGAGCAGGAGTTCTTCGACGCCGTGCTCGACCAGATCCGCGAGTGCGGTTACGACGCCGTGAGCATGGAGGGCGTGGCCGCGAGCACGCGGTGCAGCAAGTCCACGCTGTACCGGCAGTGGAAGACGAAGCCGCAGTTCGTGGCGGCCGCGCTGCGGGCCCACAGTCGTCCGCGGTTCGCCGACATCGACACCGGCTCGCTCGCCGGGGACCTGCGCGAGGTGGCGGCACGCGCCGGGGCCCACGGGTTCGGCCGTGACGCCCGGCTGCTCCACGGGCTCACCCACGCCATCACACAGGACGAGTGCCTGCGGCGGGCGATGCGTGACGCGTTCGTCGAGCCGGAGATCGCCGGCCTCCGTGAGCTTCTCGACCGCGCGGTCACCCGGGGCGAGATCGCCCCGGACAATCCCGCGACGGAATACGTGCCCGCGCAGATCCTCGGTGTGCTGCGGGGCCGCCCGCTCCTGGAGGGCCGGGACGCCGACGAGGCCTATCTGACCCGCTTCATCGAGGCCGCCGTCCTCCCGGCGCTCGGGCTGGGCGGAGGGCCGCCGGGCGGCCCGCCATAGAGCGCGGGCCGTCGTCCGAGGGATGACCGGACGTCGGCCCGACCGCGCCGCACCGTGGGGACGGGGGCGGCGCACTCCCCGGCCGGGTGGGGTCCCTCTTGAGCGGAGGGGGACTCCACCCGGCTGACTGAGTCTCCGGAGTGCCCCGGCCGAAGCGCCTGGGGAACGAGACCCCCGTGGACCCGGGAAAGCGTCCGCAGGTCAGACGTCCTGCCCGTTGCCGCCGCCCGACATCTTCTTGATGCCCTTGGTGATCTCGTCGATGACGGACTGCTCCGGTGCCTTGGAGCCGACGTCGATGCCGAAGCGGATCACGACGAGCCGTTCGGGGTTGGCGGGCGCCGGGAACGCGAGCGACTCGACGTAGCCGTCGTCGCCCTCGCTCGTGGCGACCTTCCAGCGGACCAGATAGCCCTTCTCGCCCGCCACGGTCACCGCTTCGGAGGCCAGCTCGTCGTGCGAGGTGATCTTCCCGTAGGCCGTGCCGCCGTAAGCCTCCTCGGCGTTCTTCTCGATGTCCGCCTTCGCGGCGGCCTCGGCAGTGCCGGCGTCCAGCTCCAGCGCCTCGGCGGGCGCGGAGTACGCGCCGCCGCGCGTGCAGGTCTTCGAGGTGTCGCCGGGGCATTTGTACGAGTCCTTGGTCGTGACCTGCACGCCCACCCCGAGCGACACGGCGGTCCAGTCGTCGGGCACGGGGATGCCGATGCCGTTGACCGGGTCGACGGCGTACCCGTCCACGATCCGCGGCTGCGCGGACTCACCGGGCCCCGGGCCCTGACCGTCCGGGCCCCCGGAGCCGCCGCCGGGACCACCCTGCCCGTCGCCCGGGCCGTTCTGCTCTCCGGGACTCTGCGAGCCCGCCGCGTTGCCGTTCCCCTCGTCCCTGGTGAGGGCGTACACGCCCACGCCGATGCTCGCCAGGACGGCCGCGGCCACGGCGACGGCTATGCCCATGCGCAGCCCGCGCCGCGGAGGGGCGGGTGGATACGCCGGGTACGGTCCCATGGCCGCCGGGTACGCCTCCGCGGGCGGCACGTGCGTCGGGGGACCCCATGTGGCGGACGGCTCCGCGGGCCGGATCCGGTCCGTCCATGCCTTGCCGTCCCACCAGCGCTCGGTGGCGGGGCCGTCACTTGTCTGCCCGGGGTCGGGGTACCAGCCGGGGGGAGTCTCCTGCGTCATGGGGTCACGGTATGAGGTGAGCGTGAAAGATGGATGAGAAGGGCCCACCTCCGCGACCGGTCACCCGCGCAACACGCCCGGCTCGCACACCATCCGCACCGGCCCCCGCTCGGCGCCACCCCCCGACGGCAACCCTCCGGGAAACCCCCGATGCCCCGGCGTCACCGACCCCAACAGGCTCGCGTGCCGGGCCCCGGTGCTCGTCGGACAGGTGCCCGGCAGCCCATGCACGGTCAGAAAGCCCAGCACCGCGAAGGCGTACGCCTCCTTGGCGGCGGACGGCAGCCCCAGCACGTCGGAGGTGCGCACCGGGACACCGCCCAACTCGTCGCCCAGCATGCCCATCAGCACCGGATTGCGGGTGCCGCCACCGGAGGCGATCACCTCCGTGGCGCGCACGGTCCGGACGGCGTCGGCGACCGTGCGCGCGGCGAGCCGGGTGAGCGTCGCGACGACGTCCTCCGGCCGCAGCCCCGGGAAACCGGCGAGCGCGTCGCGCAGATAACCCGCGTGGAACAGCTCCTTGCCCGTCGTCCTGGGCGCGGGCTGCGCGTAGTAAGGCTCGTCCAGGAGCCGCGCCAGCAGTGGCTCGTGCACGCTGCCCCGGGCCGCCAGGGCGCCGTCCACGTCGTACGGCAGGCGCCCGCCGGTGAAGTCACGGACGGCCGCGTCGATGAGGGCGCTCGCCGGGCCGGTGTCGAAGGCCGTGCCGTCCGGTGCGGTGAGGTTGGCGATGCCGCCGAGGTTCAGCGCGACCGGTGTGCCCGGACGGCCCCGCAGCAACAGCAGGTCGACCAGGCTCACCAGGGGCGCGCCCTGGCCGCCCGCGGCGATGTCGCGCGGCCGGAAGTCGGCGACCACGGGCAGCCCCGTCGTCTCCGCGATCCAGGCGGGCTGACCGATCTGGAGGGTGCCGTGCACGGTGCCCCGGTCGGCCCAGTGGTACACGGTCTGCCCGTGCGAGGCGACCAACTCGGCCCGCCCGTCGCAGAGCCGGCCGTTCGCGTGCAGCGCGGCCGCCGCGAAGGCCTGCCCGATCCGGGTGTCCAGGCGGCACACCTCGGCCAGGGTGGTGGTCGCCGGAGGGAGGGCCGCGGCGAGCGACTTCCGCAGCGCGTCGTCGTACGGTTCGCTGACCAGCCCGAGCGGCTTCAGCGTGAGCGTGTCCCCGTCGAGGCACAGGTCCGCGGCCGCCGCGTCGATCGCGTCGTACGACGTGCCCGACATCAGACCGATCACCCGCACCCCTCAACTCCTCTGCCCATAGCGGTCTCTCCGCGGCACCAGCAGCGCCAGCGCGCTCACCGCGCACGTCACCGCCGCGTAGTACCCCGGGATGTCCACGCTCCCCGTGCGCTCGATCGTCTCCGTGATGACGAGCCCCGCACAGCCCGAGAACACGGCGTTGGACAGGGCGTAGGCGAGCCCCAGGCCCGTGTAGCGGACGTTCGTCGGGAACAACTCGGAGAGCATCGCCGGGCCGGGCCCCGCCATCAGGCCGACGACCGCCCCCGCCACGAACACGGCCACACCCTTCATCGTGTTCGACGTCCCCGCGTCCTGGAGGAGATTGAGGAGCGGCAACGCCAGGACCGTCACCAGCAGCGCGCCCGTCAGCATCACCGGCCGCCGCCCGACCCGGTCGCTGAGCCACCCGGCGGGGACGATCGTGACCGCGAAGCCGAGGTTCGCCAGCACCGTGGCCACGAGGGCCTGCTGGAAGGTCGCGTTCAGACTGCTCTGCAGATACGAGGGCAGCACCACGAGGAAGGTGTAACCGGCCGCCGCCCAGCCCATGATCCGTCCGGCGCCGAGCGCGATGGCCCGCGCGACCTCACGCGCCGGCGGGCGCTCGGCCGACCCTTCCTCCCGGAAGGCCGGCGTCTCGTCCAGGCGCAGGCGGAGCCACAGTGCGCCCAGGCCCAGCGGCAGCGTCAGCAGGAACGGCAGCCGCCAGCCCCAGGAGTTGAGTTCCTCCGCGGTGAGGAGCGTCGCCAGCAGGGCCGCCGCCCCGGCCCCGCCGAGCAGTCCCAGCGCCACCGTGAACGACTGCCACGACCCGTACAGCCCCCGCTTGCCCGGCGGCGCGAACTCCGTCATCACCGACACCGCGCCTCCGAACTCCCCGCCCGCGGACAGCCCTTGGAGCACCCGCAGGAAGGTGAGCAGCCACGGGGCGAGGGCGCCGGCGGTGGCGTACGTGGGCAGCGCGCCGATCAGCGTCGTCGCGCCCGTCATCAGCAGGACGACCATGATCAGCACCGGACGGCGTCCGATCCGGTCACCGAGTCGGCCGAACAGCGCCGCGCCCACCGGCCGGAAGAAGAACGCGAGCGCGAACGACGCGTACGTCTTGACCAGGCCCTCGATCTCGCTGCCGCCCTCCGGTGTGAAGAAGCGGGCCGCGATGATCGTGGCGAAGTAGCCGTAGACGCCGAACTCGTACCACTCGATGAAGTTGCCCACCGACCCCGCGAACAGCGCCCTGCGGGACTGTCCGGGCCGGGTGGCGGTCTGCTGGTCCGGGCCGTGCTCGGGGGCGGCCGTCATGCCGGTTCCTTCCGGGGCGGGAGACCGAACGATGTTGGAAAATTAGCTTCAGCGCGGCGGTCGCCGACTGTCAATAACTTTCACCGGGGCTGGTGAAGGGGGCGCCGCGTCACTCCCGTACACCGGGTGTCACCCGTGTCGGCACCACGTGCCCCGACCGCCCTCCACAGGGGCTCCCGGAGGGCTACGCTCGATCTCCTTACGTCGTTTGGGCGATCTGGGGAGGTACCGGGATGACGGAGGCGCGGCCGGGCGCAGGCGCCTCGGCCTCCCTGTGGGAGCGCGACGCGGAACTCGCCACCATCGAGGAGGCGATCGACGCCCTGCGCCAGGACCGGACGTCCCGGGGCGGCCTCCTCGTGTTCAAGGGCGAGGCGGGCATCGGCAAGACCGCGCTCCTCGCCGAGGCACGTCGCCTGGCGGAGCAGCGAGGCTGCACCGTGTGGTCGGCGCGCGGCGGCGAGACCGTCACCTCCGTCCCCTTCAACGTCGTACGGCAGTTGATGCAGCCGGCCCTGCTGTCACTGATGCCGGACGAGGCGCGGGAATACCTCGGCGACTGGTACGACATCGCCGGCCCCGCGCTCGGGGTAGCGGCCCCGGGTGACCGGTTGGCCGATCCGCAGGGCGTGTGCGACGGCCTGATCGCGGCCGTCAGCCGGCTCGCCCGGCGCGACTGGCCCCTGGTCCTGCTGATCGACGACGCGCACTGGGCCGACAGGGAGACCCTGCACTGGCTGGCCGCGTTCGCCGAGCGCCTCGACGAACTGTCCGTCCTCGTCGTGGTCGCCCGCCGCCCGGCAGATGTCACCGGGGAGCGCGCCGACCTCCTCGACGAGGTCGCGGCCTCGGCCCGCCTCACCGCGCCGCTGAGCGCGCTGACCCCCGAGGCTACGGCCGGGCTCACCCGCGACACGGTCGGCGAACACGCCGACGCGCCGTTCTGCCGCGAGGTCTGGGCGGTCACCGGCGGCAACCCGTACGAGACCGTGGAACTCCTCGCCAAGGTCCAGGACAGCCAACTGGAACCGGTCGAGCCGTCGGCCGCCGAACTGCGCGCGCTGAACCACTCGGCCCGGGGCCGCGGCCTGGTCGCCCGCCTCGAAGGGCTCGGCCTCGACGCCACCCGCTTCGCGTGGGCCGCCGCCATCCTGGGCACCGGCATCACCGTGGAGCTCGTGGCCACGCTCGCCACCCTGAGCCCCGACGAGGCCGTGCACTGCGTGCGGCTGCTCGGCGCGGCCCGCATCCTCACCGAGACCGACCCGGCGACCCGCCAGGTGGGCGACGGGGACCTGGAGTTCGTGCACCCGCTGATCGCCACCGCCGTGTACAACTCGATCCCGCCCACCATGCGCACCGCGATGCACGGCGTGGCCGCTGCGATCGTCACCGCCTCCGGGTTCGGAGCCGCCGCGGCCTCTCGCCACCTCCTGCAGGTGCAGCCGGACGGCGACCCGGAAGTGGTCGAGCAGATGCGCGCGGCGGCGCGCGAGCATCTCGTCATCGGCGCACCGGACGCCGCCCGCCGCTGTCTGGAGCGGGCCCTGCTCGAACCGCCCGAACCGGACATCCACGCGGAGGTGCTCTACGAACTGGGCTGTGCCACGCTGCTGACCTCGCCGGCCATCACCATCGAGTACCTCCAGTCGGCGCTCGCGATGCCGGGCCTCGGCGGCGACACCCGCGTGGACGCCGTGGTCCGGCTCTCGCAGGCCCTCGTCCACAACGGCCAGCTGGAGGACGCCGTCCGTACGATCGACGAGGAGGCTGCCCGGCTCGGCCCCGGCCCCGCCCAGTTGCGCCTGAGGGCAATGCACTACATGTGGGAGGGCCTCCACCCGGGTGAGGATCACTTACCGGAGTGCTCCGAGGAGCTCGCGGTCCTCGCGGCCACCTGCACGGGCCGGAACAACTCGGAGCGCGCGCTGCTCATCCTCCGCGGCTTCGACCTGCTGACGCGCGGCGACAACGCCGAGGAGGTCGTCGAGTACTGCGACCGCGCCCTCGTGGGCGGCCGGCTCGCGCCCGGATTCGGCTGGACGGACACCGAGTGGGGCATCGAACCGCTGCTGATGCTGGCGACCGCGTACGCCTACGCGGACCGGCTCGACCGGGCGGAGAGCCTGTACACGGAAGCCCTGCGCGCCTACGAGTCCGCAGGCTGGAGCGGCGGCCATCTCGCCCTGGCCCACGCCTACGTCGGCCTCGGCCATCGCCGGCGGGGTCGCCTCAGGGACGCGGAGGCCTCCCTGCGCGCGTCGCTGCGTATCGCCGAGCGGGTCGGCCGCCGGCTGCCGCTGTACTGGACGGTGACCTGCAACCTCGTCGAAACACTGCTCGCCCGCGGGCATGTCGACGAGGCGTGGGAGATCGCGGAGGGGTACGGTTTCGCGCCGCCGTACCCCTCCACCATCGTGCTGCCCGACCCCCGCTCCATACGTGCCCGGCTGCTGCTCGCCACGGGCCGCAGGGAGGAGGGCATCAACGAACTGGAGGGCGCCGAGAAGGCCGCGGTCGCCAGTGGCCACCACAACACCGTGGTGGCGCCCTGGAGCAGTGACCTCGCCCGCGCGCTCGCGAGCGAGGACCCGCGCCGTGCGGCCGAACTCTCGGCCGCCGTCCGCCGCCAGGCCGAACGCTTCGGCACCGACACGGCCATCGGCGAGGCCCTTCGCCTCGCCGCGGCCCTGGAGACCGGCCAGCGTGCCACCTCACTGCACGCCCAGGCCGTCTCCTGTCTGTCCGCATCCCCCTGCGCGTACGAACACGCCGCGGCCCGCATCGACTACGCCATCGCCATCCGCTCCGCGGCGGAACTCCACAAGGGTCTGACGCTGGCGACTGCGTGCGGCGCGGATGGGCTGGTGGCCCGGGCGCGGAGGGCGTTGGACGACGGGGTGGGACTGGGGTAGTCCGCTGGGGGCTCCGCCCCCAGCCCCGCCCGCACAATCCAGCCCCTCCGGCGTTTGAGGAGCGGGGGTCCGGGGGGCCGGCCCTCGAAACGGGGTCCGGGGCGGAGCCCCGAAGCAGGGGCCGGGGGCGGAGCCCTGAAGGAC
>NZ_VMNX01000238.1 GCF_009377235.1 Streptomyces acidicola | reverse complement strand
GCCGCGGGGGCGGCCGGGGCCGGGGCCTCGGCGGCGGCCGGAGCGGCAGCAGGGGGCGCGGCGATAGCCGCTCCAGTGGAGCCGGTGCTCGCACCGGGGGGCGCGCCCGTGCCGTCGTCGATGACGGCCAGCTCGGCGCCGACCTCGACCGTCTCGTCCTCGGCGACCTTGATGGACGCCAGTACACCGGCGGCGGGCGAGGGGATCTCGGTGTCGACCTTGTCGGTGGACACCTCCAGCAGCGGCTCGTCGGCCTCGACGCGCTCGCCCTCGGCCTTCAGCCAGCGGGTGACAGTGCCCTCGGTGACGCTCTCACCGAGCGCCGGAAGGGTTACGGAAACCGCCATGGTTTCGGTTGCTCCTTAGGAATTGCGGAAGTCAGTGTCGTCGCATTTGTCGCGCCCGGGGACTGAAGGTGTCAGTCGTGGGAGTGGAGGGGCTTGCCCGCGAGGGCCAGGTGGGCCTCGCCGAGCGCCTCGTTCTGCGTCGGGTGGGCGTGGATGAGCTGGGCCACCTCGGCCGGCAGCGCCTCCCAGTTGTAGACCAGCTGGGCCTCGCCGACCTGCTCGCCCATGCGGTCGCCGACCATGTGGACGCCGACCACGGCACCGTCCTTGACCTGGACGAGCTTGATCTCGCCCGCGGTCTTGAGGATCTTGCTCTTGCCGTTGCCCGCGAGGTTGTACTTCAGAGCGACGACCTTGTCCGCGCCGTAGACCTCCTTGGCCTTGGCCTCGGTGATGCCCACGGAGGCGACCTCCGGGTGGCAGTACGTCACCCGCGGCACGCCGTCGTAGTCGATCGGGACGGTCTTCAGACCGGCCAGACGCTCCGCCACCAGGATGCCCTCGGCGAAGCCGACGTGGGCGAGCTGGAGGGTCGGGACCAGGTCACCGACGGCGGAGATGGTCGGGACGTTCGTCTGCATGTACTCGTCGACGAGGACGTAGCCGCGGTCCATGGCGACCCCGGCCTCCTCGTAGCCGAGGCCCTGTGAGACCGGGCCGCGGCCGACGGCGACGAGGAGGATCTCCGCCTCGAACTCCTTGCCGTCGGCGAGCGTGACCTTGACACCGTCCGCCGTGTACTCGGCCTTCTGGAAGAAGGTGCCGAGGTTGAACTTGATGCCGCGCTTGCGGAACGCGCGCTCAAGAAGCTTCGAGCTGTTCTCGTCCTCGACCGGGACGAGGTGCTTCATGCCCTCGATGATCGTGATGTCCGAGCCGAAGGACTTCCACGCGGAGGCGAACTCGACACCGATGACACCGCCGCCGAGAACGATCGCGGACTTCGGCACACGGTCCAGGACGAGGGCGTGGTCCGAGGAGATGATGCGGTTGCCGTCGATCTCCAGGCCCGGCAGCGACTTCGGCACGGAGCCGGTCGCGAGCAGGATGTGACGGCCCTGGATCCGCTGACCGTTCACGTCCACCGAGGTCGGGGAGGACAGGCGCCCCTCACCCTCGATGTAGGTCACCTTGCGCGAGGCGACGAGGCCCTGCAGACCCTTGTACAGGCCCGAGATGACCTCGTCCTTGTACTTGTGGACGGCCGGGACGTCGATGCCCTCGAACGTGGCCTTCACGCCGAACTGCGCGCTCTCGCGGGCCTGGTCGGCGATCTCGCCCGCGTGGAGCAGGGCCTTGGTGGGGATGCAACCCCGGTGCAGGCAGGTACCGCCGACCTTGTCCTTCTCGATCAGGGCGACGTCCAGGCCCAGCTGCGCCCCGCGCAGGGCCGCGGCGTAACCACCGCTACCACCGCCGAGGATCACTAGGTCGAAAACGGTGCTGGCGTCGTTCGCCACGTCACGTCCTCCATGCATGTGCGCCGTGCGACGGTCTACGGTGACCGGTCGGCGGCTGGTGTCCGGCCGCTCATTTGCTTCGGCCCTTCGGTGGGGCCCTGTCCTGCCGTGCCCCATCTTCGCACTTGTCGGTGGCATCCGGGACGCGGGGCTGCGGTGTGAGACGCCACACGTAGGGAGGCGCCGCGTAAGGGGCGCGGGGCTGTGTCGATTTGCGGCTCCGCCGCGTGGGCGCGAAGCACATATGGCCCGCAGCCGCCCAACGACAGAAAGAACCGAGTTCGTGGGCGACGGAGCCCACATGCACGAAAGCCCCGCCGCCCGGAGAAACCTCAGCCCAGATCCCCCGAAGCCGCCAGCTCGGCAACCCGCACCAGCGTGCGCACCGCGCTGCCCGTACCACCCTTCGGCGTGTAACCGAACGGCGCGGACTCGTTGAAGGCCGGCCCCGCGATGTCCAGGTGCGCCCAGGTGATCCCCTCGCCCACGAACTCCTTCAGGAAGAGTCCGGCGACCAGACCGCCCCCGTACCGCTCACCCATGTTCGCGATGTCGGCGGTGGGGGAGTCCATCCCCTTGCGCAGATGGTCCGGCAGCGGCATGGGCCAGGCACCCTCACCGACTTCCACGGCGGCCTCGTACACCGCGGTGCGGAACGCGTCGTCGTTCGCCATGATCCCGAAGGTGCGGTTGCCGAGCGCCAGCATCATCGCGCCCGTCAGCGTGGCCACGTCGATGATCGCGTCCGGCTTGTCCTCGGAGGCCTTGGCGAGCGCGTCGGCCAGGACGAGGCGGCCCTCGGCGTCGGTGTTGAGGACCTCGACGGTCTTGCCGCTGTACATGCGCAGCACGTCACCCGGACGGGTCGCGGAGCCGGACGGCATGTTCTCGGCGAGGGCGAGCCAGCCGGTGACGTTCACCTCGAGACCGAGGCGCGCGGCGGCGACGACCGCGGCGAACACGGCGGCGGCGCCGCTCATGTCGCACTTCATCGTCTCGTTGTGCCCGGCGGGCTTCAGCGAGATGCCGCCCGAGTCGTACGTGATGCCCTTGCCGATGAACGCGAGGTGCTTCTTCGCCTTGGCGGAGGTGTACGACAGCTTCACCAGACGGGGTGCCGACGCCGACCCGACGCCCACACCGAGGATGCCGCCGTAGCCGCCCTTCTCCAGCGCCTTCTCGTCGAGCACCTGCACCTTGATGCCGTGCTCCTTGGCCGCGGCCTGCGCGACGGCGGCGAACGCCTCCGGGTTGAGGTCGTTCGGCGGGGTGTTGATCAGGTCGCGGGCGCGGTTCAGCTCCTCGGTCACGGCGGTGGCCCGCTCCGCGGCGTCCTTGTGGGCGCGGTCGCGGGTCTTGGCGCCGAGCAGGGCGACCTCGGCGAGCGGAGCCTTGTTGTTCTTCGCCTTGCCGTTCTTCGCCTTGGCGGAGTTGCCCTTGGCGGCGTTGCCGTTGTCGGAGTTGCCCTTGTACGTGTCGAAGGAGTACGCGCCGAGCAGCGCGCCCTCGCTGACCGCGGCGACATCACCGGCGTCCGTGATCGGCAGCGCGAACGCGGCCTTCTTCGAACCGGCCAGGGCCCGGGCCGCGGCACCGGCCGCGCGGCGCAGCGCCTCGGCCTCGAACGACGCGTCCTTCCCGGGCTCGGCTCCCAGGCCCACCGCCACCACGAGCGGCGCCTTGAAGCCGGCCGGCGCGGGCAGCTTCGTCACCTCGCCCTCGGTACCCGAGGCGCCCAGGGTCTTCAGGACGCCCGCCAGCTTGCCGTCGTACGCCTTGTCCACGGCCTCGGCGCCCGGCGCGACGACCAGGTCCCCGGACCCAGATGCAGAGCCCTTCGCGACACCGACCACGATCGCGTCGGCGCGGACGCCGGGTGCGGCGGCGGTGCTGAGAGTGAGAGCAGTCACGGTGGTGAAATCTCGCTTCCGGTTAAGTGTCAGTGGCCGAACGGATGGGTCGACCGGCCCTGTGGAAGACCCTGGATCCGCGTGTGCGGCAGCCCCGACCGGCCGGGGGAACCGCGGTGCGCGGCAGCCCCGGGCGGCCGGGGATCCGTGGCGCGCGGCGCCCACGGCCGGACCGGGAGTGCCGGGAACGAGCCTAGCCCTGTGCGGCCCGTCGGACCTGGGACGCGGGGGCCGGTCGCGTACTCCCCGGACATTCCAGGCCGCTTCCCCGAGCCTTCGGTCCGGCTGTTCGGGCTCGTGGCTCCAGCCTCCACGAGCTCCCGGCTCCGCCCGCACAGGGACATCCCCATGGCTTCCGCATAGGGGGATCCCCATGGCCCGCACTCCCGCCGTGCCCGGAACCGGCCCCCCAGGAGATCATCTTTGGGGCACACTGCCGTACGTATGTACCCCCTTGGAGCCCGACCGGTGAAACGCCCGCTCGTTCTGTGCGCCCTGCTTCTGCTGCTCACTGCCTGCACGACCGCCCCCGACGACAAGCCGGAGGCCGGTGACGAACGCTGGCGGCCCCGCCCCGGCACCGCCTGGCAGTGGCAGCTCAGCGGGCGCCTGGACACCTCCGTCGATGTGCCCGTGTACGACATCGACGGCTTCGACCACTCGGCCGACACGGTCGACGGACTCCACCGCGACGGCCGCAAGGTCATCTGCTACCTGTCGACCGGAGCCTGGGAGGAGTTCCGCCCGGACGCGGACGACTTCCCCGAGTCCCTCCTCGGCCGCGGCAACGGCTGGGAGGGCGAGCGCTGGCTCGACATCCGCCGCACCGACGTCCTGGAACCCCTCATGGCCGCCCGCCTCGACATGTGTGAGGAGAAGGGCTTCGACGCGGTGGAGCCGGACAACATGGACGGTTACCAGAACCGCACGGGCTTCCGCCTCACGGCCGCCGACCAGCTCCGCTACAACCGGCTCATCGCCCGCCTCGCCCATGAACGCGGCCTGGCCGTCGGCCTGAAGAACGACCTCGCCCAGATCCCGCAGCTGGTCGACGACTTCGACTTCGCGGTCAACGAACAGTGCGCCCAGTACCGGGAGTGCGACGAGATGACGCCCTTCATCGAGGCGGACAAGGCGGTCTTCCACGTCGAGTACGAACTCGGCACGGGCAGCTTCTGCCCCGAGGCCCGGCGGCTGCGGCTGAGCTCGATGCTCAAGAAGTACGAGCTGGGGGTGTGGCGGCGGGCCTGCTGAGAGCCGCCGTCCCCGTCATCCGAACGATCCGAACGAGAGCACGACCAGCGCCGCCGTCGCCGCCGTCTCCGCCAGGGCGCCGAACACATCACCCGTCACCCCGCCGAAGCGGCGGGTGCAGTGCCGCAGCAGCACCTCGGCGGCGGCACAGGCGACGACGACCGCGAGGACCGTACGGAGGACGACGTCGTACGGCCCGACAAGCGTGCTCACCCCGCCCGCGGCGCACACGACCAGGCCCGCCACGAGAGCCGCGTTCCGCACGGGGACCGTGCCCGCGACCGCCGCGCCCAGGCCCTCGGGCCGGGCCGGCGGCACGCCCCTGCGCGCGGCCAGGGTCAGGGCGAGCCGGGCCGCGGTCGCCGAGACGGCGGCGGCGAGGGCGCCCCGGGTCCAGGACTGCCCGTACGCCTCGGCGAGCGCGGCGACTTGGGCGAGCAGTACGAAGACCAGGGTGAGGACGCCGAACGGGCCGATGTCCGACTGCTTCATGATCCGCAGCGCGTCCTCGGCGGGTTTGCCGCTGCCGAGCCCGTCGGCCGTGTCGGCGAGGCCGTCGAGGTGCAGGCCCCGGGTCAGCGCGGCGGGCACGGCGGCGGTGGCCACGGCCGCGAGCAGGGGGCCCGCGCCGAGCAGGAGCAGCAGCAGTCCGAGTGCGGCGGAGAGGAGCCCGACGACCAGGCCGGCGACCGGCGCGCACAGCATCCCGGCACGTGCGGCGTCACGGTCCCAGCGGGTCACCGTGACGGGCAGCACGGTCAGGGTGCCGAAGGCGAAGCGCAGGCCGTCGGGGAGGGAGGACACGGACACCGGCTTGGACATCGGCGCAGGCTATCCGGCGGCTTCGCGGCCACCGTCGGCGGGCCGACAACCAGGAGGTGGCTTAAATCATGACTAAAGTGCGCATATGGGTTACTGGTTGCATCGGAACATCATCGAACCGGGCAAACTTCCCCTCCTGCTCGCCCTCACCGCCTTCGTGCTGACGTTCGTGATCGCCCGGGTCATCACCCGCATGATCCGCGCGGGCAAGGGGCCGTTCCGCAACATCGACTCCGGCGGCGTGCACATCCACCACGTGGTCCCCGGCGTCCTGCTGATGGTGGCCGGCGGCTTCGGCGCGGTGGCGAGCGGACGGGAAGGGGTCGGCCCCGCCCTGTGCGCCGTGCTGTTCGGGGTGGGCGTGGGCCTGGTGCTGGACGAGTTCGCGCTGATCCTGCACCTCCACGACGTGTACTGGACCGAACAGGGCCGCAAGAGCGTCGAGATGGTGGTCATGACGGCGGCTCTCGTCAGCCTGGTGCTCTGCGGCTTCCTGCCGTTCGGGGTCAACGACGTGGGCCGGCAGGAACTGGCGGACCGCGGCTCGGTGATCCTCAGCGTCGGCCTGAACTTCCTCTTCGCGCTGCTCGCCCTCAGCAAGGGCAAGGCCCGCATCGCGCTCTTCGGCGTGATCGTGCCCTTCATCGCCGTGATCGGGGCGATCCGGCTGGCCCGCCCCCACTCGCCGTGGGCCAGGCACTTCTACCGCCGCCGCCCGCGCGCCCGCGCCAGATCCCAGCTGCGCGCCTTCCACCACGACCGCCGCTGGGCGGGGCTGAGCCGCAAGGTTCAGGACTGGATCGGAGGCGCACCCGACGGCCCGACCGGAGCGTCCGTCCACACCGCCGACCGTCGCTGACGCCACTGGGACACCCCGCACACCACCAGCACCGCCGCGATCGCCGCCACGTGCTCCTTGCCCGCGAGGTTCTCCTTCAGCAGCAGCTCGACGACCATCGCCACGACCACCGCCGCCGCCGTGACGTATGCCCGGTAGCGCCAGCCCACGAACACGGCGAGCCCGACCACGGCGGCCGACGGCCCGGTGTCCACGACCCGCCCGTCCGACGCGGGCAGCCCGAAGAGCACGTCCGGACCGAGCGCGACGCCCACACGCGCGTACAGCGTGCCCGCCAGCGTGGCGACGTACGCGACGGCGAGCGTCCGCCGACGGCCCAGAGAGATCTCCGCGATCCCGAACACGACCAGGATCTGCAGGAGTCCGCCCCACACGGGCAGATCCAGGGCCGGTACGAAGAGGGAGAGCGGCGTGCGCAGCAGGGCGAGCCAGAGGGGGTCGTCGGCGCGTACGACGCCGATGTCCTGCACGAACCCGTAACCCCACGACCGGCCGTGCACGAAGTGCAGGAGCGCGGTGAGGCCCACCGCGGCGAGGGCCAGCGGCACGGCCCTGAGGCGCTCGCGCACCACCACCGGACGCACGGTGTCGTACAGCCGCCCCCACTCGGCCCGGACCAGCCGCACGAGGACGCCGCCGAGGACGCTCGGGCGCGTCCTCATCCGCCGATCCTCCCGCCGACCCACATGCGCCCGTCCTCCGTCGCAGTCCGGCCCGCCCTTGCCGACGTGCCGTGTTCGAAGACCGAAGGGCACGCGGGGAAGTTGAGCGGGACCGGGGTGATCCCGCTCTCGCGGGTGGTGACGGACCTTGTATTCGGTCCGTTCGTGCGATGGTAGGTCGGCCGCGGCCGGTTTGTGGCGGCCGAGATTCGCGGTCGCGGCGGAAGAGTTCCGCGGTCGCGGCGGAAGAGTTCCGTGGCCGCGGTGGACGAGTCCGGTGGCCGCGGTGGAAGAGACCGGCGGTCGCGGTGGAAGAGCCCGGTGGCCGCGGCGGAAGGGGGGCCGCCGACAGGGACCCGCCCGTCAGATCAGCCGGCCGCCGCCGAATTCCCCGGCTCCTCCGGCTCCTCAGGCTCCTCCGGCTTGTCCAGCGCCTTCGGTTCCTTCGGTTCCTTCGGCTCAGGCTGTTCCTCCGGCAGCTCCGCCGCCAGGGCGGCCGCCGCCTGGACCAGCGGCAGGGCCAGGAGCGCGCCCATGCCCTCGCCGACGCCCACGCCGTGGTCGAGGAGCGGCTCGATGGCCATGCGGTCGAGGGCCTTCGCCTGCGCCGGCTCCCCGCTGTTGTGTCCGGCCAGCCACCAGTCCGGCGCCCGGAAGGCGACCCGCTGGCCGACGAGGGCGCACGCGGCCGACACGACGCCGTCCAGGATCACCGGGGTCTTGCGTACGGCGCTCTGGAGCAGGAAGCCCGTCATCGCGGCCAGGTCGGCGCCGCCCACCGTCGCCAGCAACTGCAACTGGTCCCCGAGCACGGGCCGGGCCCGCCGCAGGGCGTCCCGCACGGCCGCGCACTTCCGCATCCACGCCAGGTCGTCGATCGCCACCCCGCCCCGCCCGGTGACGACGGACGCGTCCGTGCCGCACAGCGCCGCGACCAGTACCGCCGCCGCCGTGGTCCCCCCGACGCTCACATCCCCGAGCACGACCAGATCCGTACCGGAGTCGGCCTCCTCGTCGGCGACCGCGACCCCCGCCAGGAACGCCGCCTCCGCCTCCTGGAGGGTCAGCGCGTCCTCGATGTCGATCCGCCCGGACCCGCGCCGCACCCGGTGCCGTACGACCTCGTCCGGCAGCTCCTCCGGCGCGCAGTCCAGCGCCATGTCCACCACCCGCACGGGCACGTCGAGCCGCCGGGCCAGCACCGATACGGGGCTGCCCCCGTCGAGCACCGCCCGCACCAGCTCGCGCGCCGAGCCCGCGGGCCGCGTGGAGACGCCGAGTTCGGCGACCCCGTGGTCACCCGCGAACAGCACCACACGCGGCCGGGTGACCGGCCGCACCGGCACGGAGGCCTGCGCCGCCGCCAGCCACTCGCCCAGGTCGTCGAGGCGCCCCAGCGCCCCGGGTGGCACGATCTGTCGCTCCCGCCGCGCCTCGGCGTCGCGGCGCACCCCGCCGTCGGGGCGCTCGATCAGGTCGGTGAAGTCGTCGAGATTAAGCGAGCTCATTCGCTGAACAGTACCGGCAGCGGTCGAACACGGCGGCGCCACATCAGCGCCACGTCATTGCACCCGGGATGGCGATCCCATACGTTCCTTTTGTTCTGGAATGTCACACAGCTGATATGGCTGCTGAGACGTCCGCGGAGGCCTCTACTGAGGCGTCCGCTGAGACGTCTGCCGCGAACTCTGCTGTGAACTCTGCTGTTTAACTCTGCTTGACGAGGCAGGAGCCGCGATGTCGTTCCACGAGCCGTTCCACGAACCGCGCCGCGACGACTGCCCCTGGTGCGGTGCGCGACGGCTGCGCACCCGTGTCCGTACGCCCGACCCGGCGCGGCGCACCCCGGGCACGTTCGTGGTCGACGAGTGCCGGGCCTGCGGCCACACCTTTCAGAACCCGCGGCTCACGGCGCAGGCACTGGCCGCCAGGGACACCCGCGGACGCCCCGACGCCTCCGTCGAACGCGCCCTCGGCGCCCGCGGCATCCGGCGGCGCCACCTGGCCGCCGCCCGCGCGATGCTCCCGTACTCCGAGCCCGAGAGCTGGCTCGATGTCGGCACCGGCCACGGGCAGTTCCCGGAGATCGCGAAGGAAGTGCACGCGTACACCTCCTTCGACGGGCTCGACGCCACACCGCGTGTCCAGCGGGCCCGTGCCGCCGGGCGGATCGAGGAGGCCCACCAGGGCCTGCTCGCCGACCCGGAGATCACCGGACGGCTGCGCGGCCGCTACGACGTGGTCAGCATGGTCCACCACCTGGAGCACACCCCCGACCCGCGCGCGGAACTCCGCGCCGCCCTCGAGGTGCTCCGCCCCGGCGGCCATCTCCTCGTCGAAGTCCCGGACCCCGCCTGCGCGTTCGGCACGCTGCTCGGCACCTGGTGGGTGGCGTACGACCAGCCGCGCCACCTGCACCTGATGCCGCGGCGGAACCTGGTGCGGGAGCTTCAGGCGCAGGGCTGCGAGGTCGTCGCCACGGACCGGCGCGCCCCGCACATCCCGTACGACCTGACCGGCGCCCTCTGTCTGGTGCTGGCCCGCCTGCGCGCCCGGGCGGCACTGACCCGGGCCTGCGCTCCCCTTCTGGCCGGGGCCGCCGCCCTGGACGTCGGCCTCGCCCCGCTGCTGAGCCGCACCCGCTTCTCCAACGCGTACCGGGTCATCGCGCGCCGACCGGCGGACAACCCCAGGGCGTCAACCACGTAGCGGCAGCGCCTGCCCCGCCACCACCAGCAGCACATGCTCGCACTCGCTTGCGAACGCCGCGTTCAGGCGCCCGAGTTCGTCCCGGTAGCGACGCCCCGAAGCCGTCGCGGGGACGATCCCCGAGCCCACCTCGTTCGACACCGCGACGACCGTACGGCGGGTCTCGCGGAGGGCCTCGGTCAGTTCCCGCACCCGCGCCCGCAGCGCCCGCTCACCCCCGTCGGCCCACTCGGCGTCGTCCCAGGCGTCGACGGAGTCCATCGCGTCGGTCAGCCACAGCGACAGACAGTCGATCAGCAGGGGCGTGCCGTCGTCCTTCAGCAGGGGCACCAGGTCGCAGGTCTCGACGGTGCGCCACGAGCCGGGCCGCCGCTCACGGTGGGCGGCGACCCGGGCCCCCCACTCGCTGTCCTCGTTGCGCGTCCCGCCCGTCGCCACGTACAGCACGTCCGGGAACGACTCCAGGCGCCGCTCGGCCTCCACCGACTTCCCGGACCGTGCCCCGCCCAGCACGAGGGTGCGCCGGGGCACCTCCGGTACGTCCTCGTAGACGCCCACGGTCAGCGTCGTACCGTCCGGCACGGCCCGCGCCCCGGCGGCCGCCAGCCGCCGGCCGAGTTCGGTGCCGGGCGGCACGTCGTGGTCGAGGTGCACGGCGACCACGTCGGTCGCCGGCCCGACGGCCCCCGCCGCCCGCAGCCGCGCCAGCGCGTCCGGCCGCCCCACGACATCGGCGAGAACCATGTCGTACGGCTCGGCGGACTGCTCCTCGATCCCCGCGGGCGCGGCGCCCGGCGGCAGGTACAGCAGCCGCTGCCCGTCCGGTCCCGTCACCGCGTACCCCGTACCCGGCGCGTCCATCGCCACCGCCCGCACCCGATGCCCGGTCAGCAGCGCCAACTCCCTTCCGTCCGGCACCCGTCCGGGCTGCGGCAGCCCCGCCGGGACCTCGACCGCGGGCCCGCCGTGCGGATGCGAGAGCAGCACCTGCCGTACGCCGGCCAGTGTGTGCCCGGAGCGGGCGGCGGCGAGGGCGGCGCCGGGCGTCAGGTCGAGCAGCAGTGTGCCGTCGACCAGCAGCGCGGTCGCCTCGCGCGCGTCGGCCCCCAGCGAGTGCGCGCAGGCCGCGCAGGGGCAGTCGGGGCGGGGGAGGCCCTCAGGGGCGCCGGTGCCGAGCAGTGTCAGTTCCACGGCCCTGATTTTCCCGTATCGGCCGGAGTGCCCGCAGATCTTGTGCGTCCGACCAGGCTCAGGGCCGCCACACGAGTCGGAGACACTCCGGGCAGGAACCGGATCTTGCTCGGTACTGTGTATCGGTACCCGGTGGATTCCTATGGAGGCTCACATGGCGGCATGGACGTGGCGGTTCGAGAAGGCCGACGGGGCGGAGGTCCAGCCCTCGGTGCAGCCCGACGACTTCACCACGCAGGGGGATGCCGAGTCCTGGATCGGTGAACACTGGAAGGCCCTGATCGAGGGAGGCGCGGACCAGGTCCGGCTGTTCGAGGACACGGCGCAGGTCTACGGGCCCATGAATCTGCACGCGGAGTAGCTCCGCCGCGGGCCGTTTCGCGGGTGTGGGGTGCGGAGTGC
This sequence comes from Streptomyces acidicola, assembly GCF_009377235.1. Classification (GTDB taxonomy): domain Bacteria; phylum Actinomycetota; class Actinomycetes; order Streptomycetales; family Streptomycetaceae; genus Streptomyces; species Streptomyces acidicola. Next base: position 2,976 of record NZ_VMNX01000238.1, on the reverse strand, counting down.
GGAGTGCGGGGCGCGTGGTGCGGGCCTCGCCTCAGCCCCGCACCCCGCACAGGTGCAGCAGGGCCGCGACCCCGCGGTACGGATCCGTCCGCCCGGCCCGTTCCTCCGCCGCCAGCAGCGCGTCCACTTCCCCGGGGTTCTCGGGGACGGGGGCGTCGTCCGCCGCGAGGTCCGTGAAGATCCGGACGCCGTACCAGGTGTGGAGCGGGGCGCCGATGCCCGCGAGGGCCGACGTGAGGGCGTCGAGGCGGTCGGCGCGGACGCCGCGCCCCAGGTGATTCGTGTAGGCGGTGGTGTCGAACGAGGCCAGCGCCGTCGCCCAGTCCCCGGCCAGTCCCGGGCGCATGGCGAGCGCGTCCCCGTTCCGCACGAGGAGCGAGAGGAGCCCTCCGGGCGCCAGCATCCGGGCCAGACCCGCCAGCAGCGCGTCCGGGTTCTCGACGTACATCAGCACCCCGTGACACAGCACCACGTCGAAGCTGCCCGGCAGGAAGTGGACGCCCGTGTCCCGGCCGTCGCTCTCGACCAGCCGGACCCGGCTGCGTATGCCCTCGGGCTCAGCGGCGAGTGCCTCCCGGGCCAGGGCGAGCATCGTCGCGTCCTGCTCGACACCGGTCACCTTGTGCCCGGCCCGGGCCAGCCGCAGCGCCTGCGTGCCCTGGCCCATACCGACGTCCAGCACCCGCAGCCGCTGCCCGACGGGGAACTGCCCGGCCATCTGCTCGTCGAGCTGCCGGGCCACCAGTTCCTGCCGTACGACCTCACGCAGCCCGCCCAGCCCGTTCAGCCGGGCCTGCGCCTCGTCCCCGGAGAAAGACGTCGTGCTCAGGGCCGCTCTCCGCGCTTGACCTGCGGCTTCGGCAGCCGGAGGCGACGCATCTGGAGAGTACGCATCAGCGCGTAGGCGACGGCCCCGCGCCTGTTCTGGTCGGGGAAGCGCTCGGTCAGCTGCTTCTTCAGGCGGAAGCCGATCCAGATCGAGTCGACCACGATCAGCACGATCACGAAGAGCCACAGCAGCAGCGCGATGTTCTGCAGCGACGCCACCCGCACCATGCTCAGCACAAGGATGATCACGGCCAGCGGCAGGAAGAACTCGGCGATGGAGAACCGCGAGTCCACGAAGTCACGCGCGAACTTCCGCACCGGGCCCTTGTCACGGACCGGCAGGTAGCGCTCGTCACCGCCCGCCAGCGCCTGGCGCTGCTTCTCCAGCGCGGCCCGGCGCTCGTCCCGGGCGCGCTTGGAAGCCTCCTTGCGCGTCGTCGGCGTGTTGGCGACGCTGCGGCGCTGGGACTGGGCCTCACTGCGCTTGGGCGTGGGCCTGCCCTTGGGGGCCTGCGGGTCACGGGTCTGCGGGGAGTCGGTCACCGGCGCCTTGTCGGCCGCCCGGTCCTTCTCGTTCTTGGCACGGCTACGGAACACAAAACCCAAGGGTACGGGGTTTCCTGGCATGGACCCCAGCCGGGCGGGGAACGATCCGGCAACACCGCTCGTCAACTAAAGGGGACAGAGTGGCCTGAAAAGGAAGGCCGGCGACGGTCCGCTCCGAGGGAACCTGAGGAATTCCGGGACCTGTCCCGTACACAACCCCGGGAGACACCTACTCCCTACGCCGGAGCAGTGCCGTACGCAGTCGTCCTTGGGGATGAGCGCATCCGTCCCCGAACAGTGCGGTAATGGATGCAGACCCCGTACCGTGGGATCTGTTGTAGTCGCTGGAGCTGGAGTCCGTCAGAAGGGGGCGCGCGAAGCCCATGAGCGGTGTTATGAAGCGTATGGGGATGATCTTCCGCGCGAAGGCGAACAAGGCCCTTGACAGGGCCGAGGACCCGCGCGAGACCCTCGATTACTCGTACCAGAAGCAGCTGGAGCTGCTACAGAAGGTGCGTCGCGGAGTCGCCGACGTGGCGACCTCGCGCAAGCGCCTGGAACTGCAGCTGAACCAGCTCCAGTCCCAGTCGTCCAAGCTGGAGGACCAGGGCCGCAAGGCGCTCGCGCTGGGCCGCGAGGACCTGGCCCGTGAGGCGCTGTCGCGCCGTGCCGCGCTCCAGCAGCAGGTGACGGACCTGGAGACGCAGCACCAGACGTTGCAGGGCGAGGAGGAGAAGCTCACCCTGGCGGCCCAGCGCCTCCAGGCGAAGGTGGACGCCTTCCGCACCAAGAAGGAAACCATCAAGGCGACCTACACGGCGGCCCAGGCGCAGACCCGGATCGGCGAGGCCTTCTCCGGCATCTCCGAGGAGATGGGCGACGTCGGCATGGCCATCCAGCGGGCCGAGGACAAGACGGCCCAGCTCCAGGCGCGGGCGGGCGCCATCGACGAACTGCTCGCCTCGGGTGCCCTGGACGACCCCTCCGGCATGGCCAAGGACGACATCCAGGCCGAGCTGGACCGGCTCTCCGGTGGTACGGATGTGGAGCTGGAACTGCAGCGCATGAAGGCGGAGCTGGCGGGAGGCTCGTCCTCGCAGCAGCAGGCGATCGAGGAGGGTACGGGCGCGGGTGACGCCTCCCGGACGAAGTCCCAGCAGGACACCCCGCGCTTCGACAAGCAGTGACCGCCTGACGGTCCGCGTCCCACGCCTGAGGAGGGCGACATGATCGTACGGATCATGGGGGAGGGGCAGGTGAGGCTGGACGACAGCCACCTCACCGAACTGAACAAGCTCGACGACGAACTGCTGGTGGAGGTGGAGAGCGGCGACGGTCCGGGATTCCGGCGCACTCTCCACTCCCTGCTGGACAAGGTCCGCGAACTGGGCACGCCCCTGCCGGACGACGCGCTGGAGCCCTCCGAACTGATCCTCCCGTCTCCGGACGCGACCCTTGAGCAGGTCCGCGAGCTCCTGCACGAGGAGGGGCTGATCCCGGGCTGACGCCGGTGCGTCGCGCCCCGACGGGGTTGGTTCTCGCCCCCGCCGCCCCTACCCGTCCCATCCCAGGGGGCTCCGCCCCGGACCCCCTCTTCGGGTT
>NZ_VMNX01000237.1 GCF_009377235.1 Streptomyces acidicola | reverse complement strand
CCCCCCCGCTGCGCCCCCACTCCTGGCCCCAGCCGGGACGGCACCACCACTGAGGACCGCGGGCCCGCGCCCCCGACGCGGCCCGCGAGAACGACCCTGCCGAGTATCCGGTCTGCTCCGCACCCGGTGTCCCGGCAGGGTCTGGGGAGCGTGTGCCGGCGCACCGAACGAGGGCATGTGCGCCGGCACGCCGAAGCAGCGGGGTCCGGCACGAGGGGGACCTGCCGCCGGACCCCGCTGTCCCCGCCGCCGTGGGACGAGGGTGTTCAGGTACCGCCGGGCGCCGCGGCCGGCAGCTCCTCCAGGGACGCGGTGAGCTGCCGGCCGGTCAGGGCGCGCAGCACCGGGTACGCCCGGGTGTCGCCGGCCAGGACGCCGCCCAGAACCGTGCGGCCGTCCGCGGCCAGTACCACTTTCGCGTAGGTACCGGCGCGCCGATCGTCCCGTACGTACTCGATCGCTCCCTGCGAGCGCGCGTGCGCATCGCCGAAGCCGGCCACCTCGATGCCGAGGAGCTTGAGCCTGGCGGAGGTGTCCGCCCCGGCGAACGCGTCTGCCGGCACGCGAAGCAGCTGCCGGGCCACGGTCTCGGCCATCCGGAAGCCGGGAGCCGCCAGCCCGTGGCAGCGGCCCGCGACGGCCGCGCACTCGCCGATGGCCCGGATGTGCTCGTCCGCGGTCCGGCACCACTGGTCCACCAGGAAGCCGCCGCGCTCACCGCGGTCGAGCCCCAGCGGGGCGGCGAGCTCATCACGCGGGCGCACCCCGGCGGCGAACACGACGAGCGGGGCGTCCAGCACCGTGCCGTCAGCCAGTTCGGCCCTCTGCGCGCGGCCGTCCGCGCCCGCGCCGACCGCGTGCAGCGCGGTGGAGCAGTGCACGCCCACCCCCAGCCGTTCGATCGCTTCGGCCAGCACCCGTCCCCCGCCCTCGTCGGCCTGCTGGGCCATCAGCCACGGCGCGATCTCCACGACATGGGGCCGCATGCCCAGCAGTCTCAGGCCGTTCGCGGCCTCCAGGCCGAGCAGCCCGCCCCCGACCACCACCGCGTCCCGGCCCGGTACGGCGGCCGCGCGGATCGCCGCGACGTCCTCCACCGTCCGGTACACGAAGCACCCCGGCAGATCGCGTCCGGGCACGGGCGGCACGAACGGCCGCGACCCGGTGGCCAGCACCAGCGCGTCGTAGCCGAACCCGGTGCCCTCGCCACAGGTCACCGTCCTGGCCCGGCGGTCGACGCCGGTCACCGTGGTGCCCAGGTACAGCTCAAGGCGGCGGTCGCCGAGGACGTCCGGCCCGGCGAGGGCGAGGTCGCCGGGCGTCGCGCCGTCGAGGAGTCGGGACAGCGCCACCCGATCGTAGGCGGCTCGCGGCTCCTCGGCGAGCACGACGAGGCGCCACTGCCCGTGCCGATCGTGGGCGAGCATCTCCTCGACCAGCCGGTGGCCCGCCATGCCGTGGCCGGCCACGACCAGGGTGCGCGTCGTCACGGCCTTGCTCCTTGCGCGGTGGTGTCGTCGGCGAATGCCGTGCACAGCTCCCGTACCACCGAGGCGCAGCTGCCGCACCCCGTCGTCGCCCTCGTCGCCCGGGCCAGCGCCGCGGTGTCGTGCGCGCCGCAGTGCCAGGCGTCCTTCAGGGCCTTGCTGGTGACGTTGTTGCAGTGGCACACCACGGCCTCCTCCGGCAGCGCCCCGTCGCCCGCGTACTCGCCGTCGGCGCCGGTCAGCAGCGCGAGCAGGTCGGCGGGCACCGGAGTGTTCCGGGTGTACAGCCGGCTCACGGCGGTGACCGCGCAGGGCGAGCCGATGACGGCCCCCTCATGGATGCGCCCGCCGCGCAGCACCAGGCGGGCACAGCGGCCTCGCGCCCGGTCCAGCAGCGAGACCGTCTCCCCGGTGCCCGTTGTGGGCCCGGGCCCGGCCGGGGGGAGGACGACCATGTCCTTTCCCGGGGTGCGCGGCCGCAGCACGGGCCGCCCGGGCTCGTACGGCTGCCCCCGGCCGGTGAGGATCCGGGCGAGCGCCTCCGCCTGTTCCCACGCCTTGAGCACCGTCGTGCCGACCGTGCCCGCGTGCTCGGCGCAGTCGCCGATCGCATGGATGTGCGGATCGCCGGTGCGCAGCCGGTCGTCGACGATCACTCCCTCGCGCACCTCCAGGCCGCTCCCGCGCACCAGTGCGGTCTCCGCCACCGTGCCCGTGCACAGCAGCACGGTGCCCGCCGCCAGCACCTGGCCGTCGTCGAGGACCACCTTGCCGCGCGTGTACTGCCCGGCCCGGCGGCCGAGGTGGAGCGTGACGCCCCGGTCGGTGAGCCACTGGGCCACTACCGTGGAGCCCACCGCGTCCAGGTGCCGTTCCATCAGATCGTCGGCGGGATGGACGAGCGCCGCCTCGTGCCCGTTCCTGCGCAGCGCCCAGGCCGACTCCACGCCGCGGATCCCGCCTCCGAGGACCACGACGGGCCCTTCGGGCAGCGGACGGCAGTCGGCCGCGGTGCGCACCGTGCGCACCCCCTCGGCGAGCCGTCCGGACGCGGTCGTCAGCCCCGGTACCCGCGGCACCCGAGGTCGGGCGCCGGTGGCCAGCACCAGGACGTCGTAGGGCAGTTCGTGGCCGTCGCCCGTGCGCACCGTGCGGCGGACCCGGTCGACGGCGGTCACCCGCACGCCGGTCAGTTGCCGTACCGCGGCGGGCAGCGCGGGCAGCGACAGCCGGTCCGCGCCGAGCGTGCCGTCCAGGACCGAACCGAGCAGGGCCCGGTTGTAGGCGGGCCGCGGCTCGGCGCCGGCCACGGTCACCGCGCCCCCGTATCCGTAGCGCACCAGCCCTGCGGCCAGGCGGTGTGCGGCCGGGCCGCCGCCCGCGACGACGACGCCGGTCACGGCCGCTCCCCCGCCGGCGTGACGTGCACCGCACTCACCTTGAACTCGGGCATACGGCTGCGTGGGTCGAGCGCGTGGCCGGTGAACAGGTTGGCGCGGGCGGCGCCCGGAAAGTGGAACGGCACGAACACGGTGTCGGCGCGCACCGTGCGGGTCAGCCGCACTCGCGCCCGGGCGGTGCCGTGCGCCGATCCGATCTCGGCCAGCCGGCCGTCGGCCAGGCCGAAACGGCGGGCGGTGTCCGGGTGGATCTCGACGACCGCCTCCGGAGCGGCCGCGACCAGCTCGGGCACCCGGCGGGTCTGCGCGCCCGACTGGTACTGGGCCAGGACCCGGCCGGTCGTCCCGTACAGCGGGAAGGTCCCGTCGGGCTCCTGGGCGGGCGGGCGGTGGTCCACCGGCGCGAACCGGGCGCGCCCGTCCGGGTGCGCGAACCGGTCAAGGAACAGCCGCGGCGTCCCCGGATGGCCGGCGTCGCCCCCGCTCCCGGCCGGGCAGGGCCAGTGCAGCGCCTCGCCGGCGTCCAGACGTGCGTAGCTGATGCCCGAGTAGTCCGCGCGGCCGCCGGCCGAGGCCCGGCGCAGCTCCTCGAAGACCTCCGGGGGCCGGACGGGGAAGCGGCCCGGGCTCTGGCCGAGCCGGACGGCGAGCGCGTGCAGCACCTGAAGGTCGGTGCGCACACCGGGCGGCGGGGTCAGATGGGCGCGGCGGCGCAGCACCCTTCCCTCCAGGCTGGTCACGGTGCCCTCCTCCTCGGCCCACTGGGCAACCGGCAGCACCACGTCGGCCAGCGCGGCCGTCTCGGACGGCACGAAGTCGGCGACCACCGGCAGGTCGAGAGCTTCGAGCCGCTGGGTGACATGGGCTGCCCTGGGCGCCGGGACGACCGGGTTCGCCCCGAACACCAGCAGCGCCCGCGGGCCTTCGGCCCCGCCGAGAGCGTCCAGCAGCTCGTACGCGCTGCGGCCGGGCCCGGGCAGCGTGCCCGCGTCCACACCCCATACGGCGGCCACGTGCGCGCGGTCCGCAGGGTCGGTGAGCAGGCGGCAGCCGGGCAGCTGGTCCGCCTTCTGGCCCATCTCGCGGCCGCCCTGGCCGTTGCCCTGCCCGGTCAGCGTGCCGAAGCCGCTGCCCGCCCGGCCCGGCAGCCCCAGGGCGAGGGCCAGGTTGATGAACGCGGCGACCGTGTCGGAGCCCTTGCTGTGCTGCTCGGCGCCCCGGCCCGTCAGGATGTGGGCCCGGCGGGCGCCGCCGAGCATCCGCACCGCCGCGCGCAGGTCGGCCGCCGGCACCCCGGTGACCTCCTCCGCCCGCTCCGGCCACCAGGCCAGGCACCTCTCCCGGACCGCGTCGAAACCGACGGTGCGCGCGTCCACGTACTCCTGGTCGACCAGCCCTTCAGTGACCGCCAGGTGCAGCAGGCCGAGCGCCAGGGCGAGATCGGTGCCGGGTGCCGGCTGCAGGTGCAGCGCGGCCCGCTCGGCGGTGCGGGTACGGCGCGGGTCGACGACCACCAGATCCGCCCCCTGCAGATGGCGCATGAGCGGCGGCATCGTCTCGGCCGGGTTGGCCCCGGCCAGCAGGATCACGTCCGCCTCGTCCAGGTCCGTGACCGGGAACGGCAGCCCGCGGTCGAGCCCGAAGGCCGCGGTGCTCGCAGCGGCCGCCGACGACATGCAGAACCGGCCGTTGTAGTCGATCTGGCTGGTGCCCAGGGCCACGCGCGCGAACTTGCCGAGCGTGTACACCTTCTCGTTGGTCAGCCCGCCGCCGCCGAACACCGCGACCGCGTCGGCGCCGTGCCGCGCGCGGATCTCCCGCAGCCGCCCGGCCACCAGGTCGAGCGCCTCGTCCCAGCCGGCCGGCGCGAGCTCACCGTCGGCGCCGCGCACCAGGGGGGTGAGCAGCCGGTCGGGGGCGCTGAGCACGGCGGGCGCCGTCCATCCCTTCTGGCACAGCCCGCCCCGGTTGACCGGGAAGTCGGCCGAGGGCCGCACCGCCACGGCGCCCCGCTCACCCGACAGCACGGTGGAGCACTGCAGCGCACAGTACGGGCAGTGGGTGCTGCTCTGACGCCCGGTCCCCTCAGCCGACATGGCGGGTACGCACCCGCCCGGTGGTGGAGACAGGAGACGTCCTGCGCTCGCCGCGCAGGTACACCGTCCACAGCACCACGGCGCACAGCCCGTAGAACGCGAGGAAGGCGTAGAACGCGGGCTCGCCGCTGCCCAGTCGGCCGTACGCCGAACGGAAGGCGAGGTTGACGGCGACGCCGCCGAGCGCGCCCACCGCCCCCGCGATGCCGAGGACGGCTCCGGACAGGCGGCGGGAGCGGGCGAAGGCGGCCGTGGCGTCGTGACCGGAGGTGACGGCGGCCTCCGCCTGCCGGGCGAAGACCGCCGGGATCATCTTGTACGTCGAGCCGTTGCCGATGCCGCTCATCACGAACAGCGAGGTGAACCCGGCCACGAACACCGGGAACGAACCACTGCGGCCGGCCCACAGCAGGACGGCGATCCCGGCCGCCATCCCGGCGAACGCCCACAGTGTCACCCGCGCCCCGCCGAACCGGTCGGCGGCCCGGCCGCCGAGGGGACGGGCCAGCGAGCCGAGCAGCGGCCCGAGGAAGGTGAACGAGGCGGCCTGCAGCGGCGTGGAGCCGAACTGGCTCTGCAGCACCAGCCCGAAAGCGAACCCGAAGCCGATGAACGAGCCGAACGTGCCGATGTACAGCAGCGAGATCCACCACGTGTGGGCGCTGGCGGCGGCCTCGCGCTGCGTGCCCCGCCCGGCCCGCACCACGGCCACGTTGTCCATGCGCAGCGCGGCCAGCACCGACACCAGTGCGATCAGCGGCAGATAGAACGCGGTGACGTACGCCGGGTGGGTGTCCCCGGCGACGGAGATCACCAGCAGGCCGAGCAGCTGGACCGCGGCGACGCCCAGGTTGCCGCCGCCCGCGTTCAGGCCGAGCGCCCAGCCCTGGTGGCGCTGGGGGTAGAAGGCGGTGATGTTCGTCATCGAGGAGGCGAAGTTGCCGCCGCCCGCCCCGGCCGTCGCACCGATCAGCAGGAACACCCACAGCGGGGTGCCCGGCCGCTGCACGAAGTACGTCGCCGCCACCGCCGGCACCAGCAGCGCCAGCGAGGCGAACACGGTCCAGTTGCGGCCTCCGAACCGGGTCACCGCGAAGCTGTAGGGCAGCCTCAGCAGCGCGCCCGCCAAGGTGGGCACCACCACCATCAGGAACTTCTCGTCGGGCGCGAAGTCCAGCCCGATCCTGGGCGACATGAACAGCACCAGGACCGACCACATGCTCCACACGCAGAAGCCGACGTGCTCGGACAGCACCGACAGCGCCAGGTTGCGCCGGGCCATGCGCCTGCCGCCGCCCCGTCCCACAGGTCCTCGTCCTCGGGGTCCCAGTTCTCGGCCCACCGCCCTCGGGCGGCTCGTGGACTGGTCATTTTCTCCTCGGCTTTCCGGCGGGTCGCGCCCGCCCGCGCCCGGCCGGGGCCGGACCGCGGGTGGCAGGGTGGGGATCAGTGCCGCAGCGCGCGGTCCACCAGGGCGGCGGCGGCTCCGGTGTAACCGGCCGGGTCGCACAGCTCGGCCAGCTCGCCCGTGACCTGGGACGGCAGGCCCGGCAGACCGGCGAGTACCTCGGCCAGCGGGCGGCCGGTGCTGCCCGCCGCCTGCGCGGCCTCGGTCAGCAGCTTCCTGGCCTCGGCCTTGCCGAGAAGCGGGGCGAGTTGCGCGGCCACGCGCTCCGACACGATCCGGCTGCCCGTCATGTCCAGGTTGGCCCGCATCCGTTCGGGACTGACCCGCAGCCCCTCGGCGAGCTCCACCGCGGTGTGGGCCGCGCCGCCGGCCAGCCGCAGGCACTCGCGCAGCAGCTGCCACTCCGCGTGCCAGGCGCCGGCGGACCGCTCGTCCTCCGAGACCAGGCACTGCGTGAGAGCGGCGGCCAGAGCCGGCACCTGCAGGGCCGCACTGCGCAGCAGGGTGGCGAGCACCGGGTTGCGCTTGTGCGGCATGGCGGAGGAACTGCCGCGGCCGCCCGTGCCGGGCTCGGCGACCTCGCCGACCTCGGTGCGGGCCAGCGACTGCACGTCGACGGCGATCTTGCCGAGCGCGCCCGCCGTGAAGGCCAGCGCGGACGCCAGATCGGCGACGGGGGTGCGCAGCGCGTGCCAGGGCAGTACGGGCCGGGCGAGGCCGGTCTCGGCGGCGTACGCGTCGGTCAACCGGTCCAGGTACACGCCCGGTTCGGGCCGCCGGCCGTCGTCGCCGACGGCCGCGTACTCCAGGTAGCCGGCCAGGGTGCCGGCCGCCCCGCCGAGCGAGACGGGCAGCCCGCCTGCGTGGACGAGTGCCAGGCGCGCCTCGGCGTCCAGGACCAGCTGCCGCCAGCCCGCCGCCTTCAGCCCGAACGTCGTCGGTACGGCGTGCAGGGCGAGCGTGCGGCTGACGGCGAGCGTGTCCCGGTGCCCGGCGGCGAGCTGTGCCAGGGCCCGCGCGGTGCGCGCGAGGTCGGCCCGGACGATGCCGAGGACGCGGTGGGCGACCAGCATGGTGCCGGTGTCGAGGACGTCCTGGCTGGTGGAGCCCCGATGCACGTACTCGGCGGCCCGCGCGTCCTGTTCGGCCACCACCGCGGTGAACGCCTTCACCAGGCCGACCACCGGGTTGGCGGTCTCCCGGGCGGCGAGCGCCAGCTCCCGCAGGTCCAGCCGTCCGGCGTCGGCCGCCCGCGTGATGGTCTCGGCGGCCTCCCCGGGCAGGGTGCCCAGGCAGGCCTGGGCCCGGGCCAGGGCGGCCTCGGCGTCCAGCATGGCCTGCAGCCAGGCCCGGTCGCCGGTGGCCGCCTCGACGGGCGTGCCGGCCCTGACCGGCGACAGCAGCCCGGCGTCCGTGAGGGCGTGGCCGGCCGCAGTCACACGATCACCCCGGACAGATCGCCGCCGGCGTCCACCGGCCGTACGCCGTGGGGCACATGGGCCACCGGCGGCAGTGCCAGCACCGAGCGGGCGATCGCGTCGGAGTCGCCGAGGGTCACGGAGTCGACCCCGGGCCGGATGCCGGCCGCGGTCACCCAGTGCACCGACTCCGTGGGCACGCCGTAGGCGAAGCGGCGCGGGTGGGCGCGGCCGCGGCCGTCGAGCAGCCGGTAGGGGCGCCCGGTGACCGCGAGTCCGCCGGTTACGTAAGCGGTGCCGGCCGCGCCCGCGATCCGGTACGGCGTCGCCTGGTCGGTGTCGAGCAGGTGCAGCAGCAGCGGGTCGTCGGTGCGGCGCAGGTCCGGCTCGGGCAGCCGGGCCTCGATGAGCGCGGCCGCCCGCACCGGCTCGCCCGGCACCGCCGTCGACGTCGCGACGTACACCTGGGCCGTGGTGTCGATACGGACCTGCGTGCCCGGGCCGGTCAGCGTCAGCACACCCGCCTCGATCAGCGCGATCATCTCCTCGATGCGGGAGGCCGGCGGGCCGATCGACAAGAACGCGTTGAGCGGCGTGTACCAGCCCTCCAGGTCGTCGCGGTGGGAGTTGCCCTCCAGACCGCCGTGGTCGACCGCGAGGCGGACCTCGTTGCGCAGGTCGCGCAGCACGTCCAGGGCGGCCTTGAGCGGACCGCTGACATTGCCCTTGCGGGACTCCTCGACGTCGCGCCGCAGGTAGGCGAGCAGCCAGCCGGTGAACTCCTCGCGGTCGGTGAACTCCCGCTCGCCGTACGGCCGCGACAGGCGCTCCCAGTCCCAGCGCTCCCCGGCCGGGATGCCGTACGCGTCGAGGAGGGCGCCCGGATCGGCGTCCGGCTCGAGCGCGAGCAGCCGCCCGGTGAACTCCTCCCGGCGCTCCCCCTCGCCGCGCTCGCTCAGCAGCGCGCCGTAGTAGACGCTCTCCACCTCTCGGGAGATCAGCGGCCACAGGTCCTCGCCGAAGCTGACCGGCCGGCCCACGGCGGAGCGCTCCTTGAGCTTCGCGATGTACTCGGCGGTCAGCAGGCGGGGAAAGCAGCGTCCGGTGGCGCCCTTCTCGTTCTCGCCCCGCGCGTGGTACGGGACGCCGCGCCGGGAGAAGGCGTACAGCTTCGGTTCGTTGCCCGAGGGACGGTAGACGAGCCCGCCGTCCGGTGTGCGCTCGAAGCGGCCGCCGCGGCCCAGCGTGAACAGGGCCATGTGGTCGAAGAAGTTCAGGCCGAGCCCGCGCAGCAGCACGTTCTGTCCCGGCCGTATGCCCCTCAGGTCCAGGTCGGCCGGGTTGGCCGGGGTGACGTAGGTGAGGTGGTGGATGCGTGACAGGCTCGCGGTGCGCGCCTCGCGCGCCGAAAGCCGGGCAGGGACGTGGCCCTGGGCCATCACGACGGCGTCCAGTTCGTTGAGCCGGGTGCCGTTCTCCAGGCGGACGCCCTGCGGTCCGCCGGGCACGCCGTGCGTGTCGGCCGCGGCGACGGCGCGCGAGCGGTGCACCCGGACCTCGACGTGGGAGGGTGCGCACCGCACGATGCGCTCGAAGCAGTCCTGAAGGTAGCGGCCGTAGAAGGCGCGCGTGGGGTAGGAGTCGGGGCCCAGACGCGCCGCCTCGGCCAGGACATGGGCGTCGAACTCGGCCGGGTCGCCGAGCAGGGCCAGGCTCTGCGCCCACTCGTAGAGGCTGGGGCCGGGCTCGACCGGGCCGTCGATCCGGGCGCTTTCGTCGGTGAAGACGGTGATCTGCGAAGCCACCGTGTTCATCAGCAAGTGCTGCGACTGCCCGGTGCGCCACACCGTTCCGGCGCCGGGCGCCGAGGGGTCGACGACGTGGACCGTGACCGCGCTGTGCGCCGGGCGGCGGCGTTCGTTGGCCAGCAGCCGTTCCAGCACCGACAGCCCGCGAGGGCCGGCACCGATGATGCAGACCTCCAGGGTGCTGCTCATGCGGATACTCCTTATGTGTGGGCAGGGGCGGCAGGCGGCCGGGGGCGAAAACCGGCCGCCTGCCGCGCACGAGAAGACGGGAAGGGGCTCCAGGGCCCGGGCACTGACGGCGTGCGGGGCCGTGAGGCCGGAAGGGGAGACGTTCACGGGCGGCGTCCCGGACGCCTGCCCGTTGTGCCGGGCGGTGCTACGCGGCGGGGCCGGCCGCCAGCAGGCGGGCCAGCTCCAGACGCTTGATCTTGGTGGTGGCGGTCTGCGGGAGGTCCTCAAGCCGCCACTGGACCGGATCGGCCAGGGCCGGCAGATCAATCACCGCAGCCTTCCAGGCCATGTCGTGAAGCGGTGCGTCCTCGCGCGTGCACACCACCGGTACCGCACGCCCGTCCGGGCCGGGGATGATGATGACCTCGACCAGTTCCGGCAGCCGGGTGAACAGCTTGTCCTCGATCTCCAGGGTGGACTGCACACCGGGGATCTCGTCGACCTCGCGGTCCAGCAGGTGCAGGCAGCCCCACCTGGTGCGGTAGCCGAGATCACCCATGCGCCACCAGCCGTCGTGGACCTGTTTCTGCCAGCGCTGGTGCTCGCCGAGGTAGGTGACGATCCGCCCGTCGCTCCTGACCTCGATGAAACCGGGGTTCTCCTTCGAGACCGGCGCGCCGTCACGGCTGACCACACGCACCCCGGTCATGCCCGGGAACGGCACGCCGACGCAACGGCCGTTGAAGTCGGCGCCGTCTCCCAGCGAGTAGGTGCGCGCGGCGATCGGACCGACCTCGCTCTGCCCGTAGGCCTGGGCGAAGCGCCGGCCCCTGCGGCGGGAGGCCTTGAGCAGGGTGTTGACGGTGCGCGGGTGGATGGCATCGAAGGTGGAGGAGAAGTACTTCACGTTCGCCAGCGGCCCGCGCGGGTCGTCGGCCAGCACCTCCCAGCGCAGGAACGTGTTGGGGTGGGCCTCGATGAAACCGGGCGGGATCTGCGTGAACAGCTCACCCACGGTCCCCGGGTCGTCGTCCCTGAGGATGATCAGCGGATGGCCCTGGAGGATCGAGATGGGCATCGCCGTGAACATCCGCGAGTGAACGAACGACACATGGATGGCGACGGGCTCGCTGCGGCGCACGGCGCCGCCCACGACGGTGGCCTGCGGCCGGTAACGGGCCTGGAAGCTCATGCCCGTGTGCACGGCCAGCTTCGGCGTGCCGGTGGTGCCCGAGGTGTGGGTGATGAGCGTGGGATGGTCGATGGGCATGGACACCGCAGGCACCCGCCCGGCGCCGGCCAGCGAAGCCAGCGAGGTCGCTCCCCCGTACTCGCCGGAGGCCAGCAGCACCTTGCGGGACAGGCCGAAGACCTCCGCGGGCAGATGCTGCTCCAGCTTGCCCTGGTCGGTGATCAGGAACGGCCGCCCCACACGGCGCAGCAGCTCGGCGACCGTCGCCCCGTCCAGTTTCGGCGACAGCAGCACCGGGACGGCGCCGGTGCGGGCAACGGCGCAGGCGAGCAGAGAGATGTCGAAGCCATCACTCTTGTGCACCACGACATGGTCCCCGGGGCGCACCCTGACCGACCACAGCCGCGCGGCGAAGTCGTCCACCAGATCGGCCAGTTCGGTCAGCGTCACACGCCGGCCGAGGCGGGGGGCGATGTCCAGGTCATGGTCCAGGACCACGAAATTCGCCGGATGCCGGGCCGCCGCTCGGTCGAACAGCGTGCCAAGCCGAATTCCCTTGCTTCCTATTCGCTGGAGAAACATGTAACCGATCTCTCGTCCATGGCTGCGGATTCCTGAAGGAGTACCGAATGGCAGGGGGACTGACGGCCCACGGTTGCGGACGACACGGCCCGTGGCGTCAGTTCTTCTCGATGACATCCTTGATACGGGCCAGAGTGTCCTCAAGGTCCTGCCCGAGCTTCGCCGTCCACTCGGCGACGAACCGCTTGCGCGCATCCTCGTCCAGACCCGCGACAATCTTGTGGATTCCGGCGGTGGCCCTGCCCATCCGGAAGTGGTGAACGAGCCAGCACAATCCCTCACCCGCGTCCTCGATGTCGAAGCCCCAGACCGACTCCTGGTCCCCGCGGGCATGGGTGAGCATCATCCAGCGGAACGTCCGGCCCGGCTCGGCGGCCACCACACGGGCCTCGGTGTACCAGGTGCCGCGCACCAGCGGCGCCCACCCGACCACGTCCCGGCCGCGCAGGTTCTCGCCACGGAAGACCGAACCCACCGCCGAGGGCTCGCCCTCGGCCCACTCCCCACCCATGCACTCCGGACTCCACTCCTTACTGCGGGTCAGGTCACTGACCACCGAGTAGATCTCCGCCGGCGCCGCGGACACGCGAATTCTGGCGTCGAGTTCGAAGAGCGGGGAACTGTCGATGACGGTTTCAGTGTTCGCTGTCATGCCGGCAATCCTGCCGATCCCCACGGAACCCCAGCAATCAAGCCGCCCGGGTTCCGTCAAGTTCAATTCCGAACGGAAAAACAGAAACTGACAACGGACCAGCCGGGCCAGGGAAAACACACGACAACAGACCAGCCAGACCAGGCGAAAACGCGCGACAACGGACCAGCCAGACCAGGCGAAACACGCGACGGCAGATCAGCCAAGCCGAAGGGAAACACGCGACAGCGGACCAGCCAGACCAGGCGAAAACACGCGACAGCGGACCAGCCAGACCGGAGGGGAACGCGCGACAACGGACCAGCCAGACCGGAGGGGAACGCGCGACGGCAGATCAGCCAGACCAGGGGAACGCGCGACGGCGGCTGTGCGAGTTCACCGGCAGCGGATCGCGTACGGCCCCGCAGCCGGCCCTGCGCACCCATCCGCGGTGCCTGCCTCAGCCGCGCACACGCAGCACGAGCTTGCCGTGCACCTTCCCCTCACCCAGGCGACGGTGCGCCTCAGCCGCCGCGCTCAGCGGCAGCACCTCGGTAGCACGCGGGCGCAACCGGCCCGACAGCAGCAGCCCGTTGATACCGCGGGCCGCGTCGGCGAGCTGGGCGGTGTCGGCATGCGAGATCGCGAAACCATGCACGGAGCGATCCATCAGGTACAGCGGCCCCACAGGCAACACAGGCCGGGTACGCAACCCGGCCATCACCACGATCCGGCCCCGGCCGGCAAGCAGATCCACCGCCGTATCGAGGTCGTTGCGCCCGGAAGTGTCGACATACACGTCCACGCCGCGCGGGGCCACCGCCCGGATCTGCCCGGCAACATCGTCCGAGCGGTAGTCGACGACATGATCAGCACCCAGAGACCGCACATACGACACATCACGACCGGAAGCAACAGCAATCACCCGGGCACCCGCCCGGACCGCCATCACAACCGCCGCACTGCCCACGTTACCGCCGGCACCGACCACCGCGACGCTCTCACCGGCACGCAACCGCCCGTGCGTGAACAGCGCCAGATACGCAGTCGAAGCCGGATGAGCCAGAGCCACCGCCTCCACCGCCCCCACACCAACCGGCAGGTGATAGAGCCGGTCCGCCGGCACCACCGCCCGCTCGGCCGCAGCACCCTGACGACCATCGTGACCCAGACTGTTGCACCACACACGATCACCCGGCCGGAAACCGGTAGCAGCCGGACCCGCCACCACCACCCTGCCCACCAGATCACGCCCCACAACGAAAGGAAACCCCAGCGGAGTACGCCAAACCCCCGAACGAACAAAAAGGTCCACGTGATTGACAGCACTCACCTCAACATCAACCAACACATCGTGCGGGCCCGGCACAGGCAACGGCAACTCACCAAGACGAATGACATCCGGGGAACCGAACTGAGTTATATAAGCAGCGCGCATAACCACCAAGCCTGGCACCACCCCCACCACCCACAACACACCCAACGACAAACCCAGACCACGCTACGTCAAGTCCACCCACCACTACATCAACTCCCCCGTTATGTTTTCTGCGGCCCTGCAAGAGGGCCGCTGGCCTCCGGGCCCGGCATGGCTGTTCCCCCCTGTCGAACCGATGACCTGGGGGGTGGTGCCACCGGGCCCGAGAGGCGCCGTTGGAGACGCTGATGAGAGGTCCGACTACCGCCCGGCCGAGCGCAATGCCCGGCCGTACATGGGCGACAGGTCTGCATAACGTGGATGCGCGCACGACGCCAACGCCCAGGCCAGCACCGCACGCCCCGTTCGGGAGGACGGCTTGAACGAGCACGACACGATAGGCGTCTTCCTCGGCCTGGATGTCGGGAAGAGCACACATCACGGACACGGACTCACTCCGGCCGGCAAGAAGGTCTTCGACAGGCAGCTGCCCAACACCGAACCGAAGCTGAGGCAGGTCTTCGACAAGCTCCGCGAGAAGTTCGGCACCGTTCTGGTCGTCGTGGACCAGCCAGCCTCAATCGGCGCCCTGCCGCTGACGGTGGCTCGCGACACAGGCTGCCAGGTCGCCTATCTGCCGGGCCTGTCGATGCGTCGGATCGCTGACCTCTACCCGGGTGAGGCGAAGACCGACGCCCGCGACGCGGCCGTCATCACGGACGCCGCCCGCACCATGCCGCACACCCTGCGCTCGCTGGAGCTGACCGACGAGATCACCGCCGAGCTCACCGTTCTCGTCGGCTTCGACCAGGACCTGGCGGCCGAGGCCACACGCACCAGCAACCGGATCCGGGGCCTGCTCACCCAGTTCCACCCATCCCTGGAACGCATGGCGAAGCGGCTGATCGACGACGTCTTCGAGGCGCTCGACGAGCAGACCGTCGTGGTCCCGGGCACCGGCACCCTGGACGTCGTGATCCCGTCGCTGGCCCGCTCGCTCGGCGCCGTTCACGAACAAAGGC
>NZ_VMNX01000236.1 GCF_009377235.1 Streptomyces acidicola | reverse complement strand
GCCCCGAGCCCCGCACCTTGGAACCTCCGCCGTCGCCCGCCCCGCCCTGCAGAACGGACCCGCAACCAGCCAGCCCCAGCGCGGCGGTGGCGCCGGCGCCCGCGCCGAGCGCGATCATTCCCCTTCGGCTGATGTTGCGCATCACTTCCCCCTTCGCCGTGCCATGTCCTCCTCAGGTCAGGCGAAGGACACCGGTTTAGAGGCCACGACAAAGGCGGGGGTTCCACCGATCTAGCACGTATTTCAGTGACTTTGCGGAGATACGCTCAGATGACGGCATCAGTACGCTATGTGACGGAGCGTACGCCGGTGGGGCGCACGCAGGCACAGCGAAAAGCCGTACGTCTGCAGAGAGAGGCGTACGGCTTTGGAGAGGGACGTACGGCGCACGGGGTTCCGAGACAGCCGGTGCGGGGAACTGCGCGACCGGCCCCAGCAGACCCCGGACCCGCAGTTTCCCCACAGCATCAGGCGCCGAACGCTTTGTCCTTGCCCTTGACCGGCTTGGCCCCGGCGAGGAGATGCGCCGGCACCAGATCCCGCGCCGGCTCGGTGTAGCCCACGGACACGATCTTGTCGCCCTGGTACGTGAACGTGGTCAGTGACGCGAGCGTGCACTGCCGCTTGCGCGGGTCGTGCCACAGCCGCCGCCGCTCGACGTACGACCGCACGATCCAGATGGGCAGCTGGTGACTGACCAGCACGGCCTCGTGCCCCCGCGCCGCGTCCTTCGCCGCGTCGAGCGCTCCCATCATCCGGACGACCTGTTCGACGTACGGCTCGCCCCAGGAGGGCTTGAACGGGTTGACCAGGTGCTTCCAGTTCTCGGGCCGCTTCAGCGCGCCGTCGCCGACGCCGAAGGTCTTGCCCTGGAAGACGTTGTCGGCCTCGATGAGGCGGGCGTCGGTGGCGAGGTCCAGCCCGTGGGCCTTGGCGATCGGCGTCGCGGTCTCCTGCGCACGCTCCAGCGGGGAGGCGACGACATACGTGACGTCCCGCGAGGCGAGGTGGTC
The DNA here is from genome assembly GCF_009377235.1 of Streptomyces acidicola. Classification (GTDB taxonomy): domain Bacteria; phylum Actinomycetota; class Actinomycetes; order Streptomycetales; family Streptomycetaceae; genus Streptomyces; species Streptomyces acidicola. Next base: position 13,695 of record NZ_VMNX01000236.1, on the reverse strand, counting down.
GGCGACCCGGTCGGCCATGCGCCGCCCGAGCTCGGAGAGGTGGTAGCCGGGCAGGCGCCCGTACAGGATCCCGTCGGGGTTGGCGACCTCGCCGTGCCGCATGACGTGAACGACGGTGATGTCTCCGCTGCTCGTACCGCTATCCATACCGCTGCCCATACCGTTGCCCATACCGTTGCCCGAACTGTTCACGCTGCTCATGCGGCGGCCTCCGCGGCGGCGCGGGCGGCGGCGGGCAGGGCGTCGGCGATGCGCTGGACGGCCCGCTCGTCGTGCGCGGTGGACACGAACCACGACTCGAACGACGACGGCGGCAGGTAGACGCCCTGCGACAGCATCGAGTGGAAGAAGGCGTTGAAGCGGAACACCTCCTGCGTCTTGGCGTCCTCGTAGTTCCGCACGGGCCGGTCGGTGAAGAAGACGGAGAACATATTGGAGGCCGTCTGCAACGTGTGCGTGACGCCCTCCTTGCTCAGTGCCTCGGTGACGAGCGTACGGACCTGCTCGGAGACGGCATTGACCTTGTCGTACGCGGCGTCGTCGAGCAACTGGAGCTGGGCGAGCCCGGCGGCGGTGGCGACCGGGTTCCCGGACAGCGTGCCGGCCTGGTAGACGGGCCCGGCGGGCGCGAGGTGCGCCATGACATCGGCACGCCCCCCGAAGGCGGCGGCCGGGAACCCGCCCCCCATGACCTTCCCGAAGGTCATGAGATCGGGCCGGACGCCGTCGATCCCGTACCACCCGCTGCGGCTGGTCCGGAACCCGGTCATGACCTCGTCGGAGATGTACAGCGCCCCGTGCTCCGCGCAGGCGTCCTTCAGCCCCTGGTTGAAGCCGGGCAGCGGCGGAACGACGCCCATGTTGCCGGGCGAGGCCTCCGTGATGACGCAGGCGATCTCGCCGGGGTGGGCCAGGAAGGCCTCCAGCACGGCGTCGAGATCGTTGTACGGGAGCACGATCGTGTCCCCGGCCTGGGCGCCGGTCACGCCGGGGGTGTCGGGCAGCGCGAAGGTGGCGAGCCCGGACCCGGCGGCGGCGAGCAGCGAGTCGACGTGACCGTGGTAACACCCGGCGAACTTGATCACCTTGCTGCGGCCGGTGAACCCGCGGGCGAGCCGGATGGCGGACATGGTGGCCTCGGTCCCGCTGGACACGAGCCGCACCTGGTCAAGCGGTTCGACGCGGGCGACCATCTCCTCGGCGAGCGCGACCTCGCCCTCGCCGGGCGTACCGAAGGAGGTGCCGCGGGAGACGGCCGCCTGGACGGCGGCGATGACCTCGGGACGGGAGTGCCCGAGAATCATGGGCCCCCACGAACACACAAGATCTACATACTCGCGACCATCGGCATCGGTCAGATAAGGACCGGTACCGGACACCATGAACCGGGGCGTACCGCCCACGGCGCGGAAGGCGCGCACGGGAGAGTTCACGCCGCCGGGCGTGACGACCGACGCACGCTCGAAGAGAGTCTGCGAAACTGGGGCTTCGTACGGATAGCTCACACAAGCCATGGTGTCAGAGGCCCCGAAGTTCCCGCGGACAGGTGTTTCAACGCACGTTTCGGCGCGCGGCCGCGGGGGAGGTCACAATGACACGATGATCGGGTTGCGCGGCGGGGACCACGCGTCCTAGAACAGCAGTCGGGTGGAGATATGCATCGCGGTGGCGGACTGGGCGAGGGGACCGATGACGTCGGTCCGCGGCGTGCCCGGCGGGGAAGGCACCGGCGCGAGGCGGAGGAATCGACCGAGACACGAGGCGAAGCACGGCAGGCACAGGGTGGACAGATTCCGCCGGTCCCTCCCGGACCGGCAGGCCCTCCCGGAAGCCCGGTGGGCCCGCACAGTTCCCACGACTCCTTCGAATCCCACGACTCCTTCGAATCCTTCAACTCCTTCGATTCCTTCGACTCTCCGGGCTCGACGGGCCATCAGGACTCCACGGGCACGGGTGATCGGCACGCCCCCAGGGCACCGCAGAACCCCGCGGCTCCACCGGAACCCCCGGGTTCGCCGGACCCCACGCTTCCACTGGGCCCTAAGGGGTCACACCAGGACGATTCCGTTTCGCAGCGCAGCGGCGCTGAGCGATTCGACCGGCCGGACCGTATGGACGGTAAGGACCGTATGGATCGGATGGATCACATGGATCGCATGGATCAGACCGGCAGGACCAACCGCACGCCCGGCACCCCCCGGACACCCCGGACATCCCGAGTGGACCGGATGGACCACGTGGCCGACCGGCTGCGGGCAGGGAGCAGGAATGGTGGCCGGGTGGGGGTGACGTACAAATACTTCGGCGCGCCCGACGGCGCGACGGCGGCCCGCGTCCCGATCTCGATGCGACCCGAGGAACTCGGCGGCGACGAGCTCGGCATGAACGGCATGTTCACCAAGATCAAGCCGGAGACGATGGCCGCGATGGTGCTGACCGGCATCGAGGGCGTGCCCCTGCACAGGGTGCCCCCGCTCGAACTGGTCGTCCTCCACCCCGACTACGCGGTCGTCAAGCTCCCCATGACCGTCGTCGATCCGCTGCGCGGCATCGGCGAGGAAGCGGTCGGCGCGGCCGCCTTCATCTGGTCGACGGTCCCGGACCGCGGCGGCCCACGCGACGCGTTCAACGTGTACCAACTGCTCCACGAGTGGCAGGACTTCAGCCACCGGCTGCATGAGGCGGGGCATCAGCCGTACTGCTTGGTGTGGCCCTGACCTCTGGGTTTCACTGGTGTCGGGCGGGGCTTTCGGGCCCCGCTCTCGTCATGTGCCGAAGGCGGCTGTCGGGCGGCCAGTGCTCAGTGCGGGCACATGTGCCTCGGCGGCGCCACCGAGGTGACCTCCGTGGCGCCGGCCTTGGATCAGTTCAGCGGTCGGCTCGCGGCAGGACCCTGGTGCGCCCGAGGTCCGCTTGGGAGAAGTGAGGAGGCAGGTTCGATACGGGCCCACTCGATGCTGAACCGGTAGTCGGTGAAGCCGAGTTCGGCGAGCAGGTCCATGTCCTCGCGCCGGCGGTGGTAGCTGTCGCAGGCGTCGCCGCTGGGTTCCGGGAGAGTGCTGTTCTCCTCGTGCTCCCGTTGCCACCAGTCGCTGTTGACGTTGTTGCCCTCGATCTGGTGGGCGGCGGTGGCGGTTCCCCGCAGGAAACCGTCGGGGAAGGGGAAACCGTCGGGGAAGGCGAGACCGTCAGGGAAGGCGAGACCTTCAGGAGTGGCATCCATGGCGGGCCTTTCAACTCGATGCCGGTCCCGGCCACACGGCCGAGGCGTCGTCGCGGCCGGGGGCGGGCAGGCGGACCGGGCGGACCGGGATCGTGCGGGGACGGCCTTCCGAAACCGCCGTCCACGGGGCGGGGTGCCCCGAGTAGCACAGGGTCGTCAGGACGAAGACGCCGTCGGCGTAGACCTCGACGTACTCGCCGACGGTGAGGAGGCGAAGGACCGAGGCGGGCTCGGTCAGGACGGTCTCGCCGAGTCGGCTGCCGTCGGGGCCGGTGATCCAGAGGTTCTTGCCGTCGCAGCCGACGACGAGGGCGGGCCGGTCGCTCCCGGGCGCGTCCGTGCGCAGGGTGATCTCGACACGACCGGAGACGGTGACGTCGCCGACCGCGTGCGGACCGGGCTGCTCGGTCTCCTCGCCCAGCCAGGTGTCCAGCCCGGGCCACCACTCCAGGTGAGGCGCCGAATCGTCCTGCACGACAAGGGACTTGGGCTGGGCGAGCATGCCACGGCAGCGTTCACCGGAGTCGGTGAGGCCGACGCGGCGGGGTGTGGTGTGCAGGACGACGCGGGAGCCGTCGGGAGCGGCGATGACGCGGGGGGCGTAGGAGCCGGTCGGGCCGAGGGGGCCGCGGCGGGTCCAGGGGCCGCGCAGACGGGGCGCGGTCCATGCCTCGAAGCCGCGGGTGGCCCCGATGGAGCCGAGCAGCAGCCAACTGCCGTCGTCGAGACGCTCCAGGACCGGGCACTCCAGTTCGTCGACGTCGCCCGGTGAGATGAGCGGCGGGTGCACGGTCCAGTGCTCCAGGTCGTCGGAGGTGGCCCAGGCGACGCAGCCGCTGACCTCGACCGGCAGGGAGGCGTCGGCGGCGCAGACGACCATGACCCAGCCGTCGGACCCGTCGTCGCGTACGACGAACGGGTCGCGCCAGCCCATGCGTTCGCCGGTGCGGTACCAGCGTGCGTCCGCCTCGACGATCGGTCCGGTGCCGTGGCGCCGCCAGCCGGTGCCGTCGGTGCGGTCGGAGTACGCCAGCCCGACCGACTGCAGCGGCCAGCCGCCCGGGGTGAGCCCGGAGACGCCCGTGTAGAACATCGCCATTCCGTCCGCGTGCCGGACGGGGTGCATGGTCCACACGGCCTGCTGGTCGAAGCGGCCGGGCAGGCCGTTGCCGAAGGCCGTGCCTTCGGGACGCCAGTCGACCAGGTCGGCTGAGGTGGCCCGGCCGTAGGAGGTCTCCATCCGCAGATGGTCGAACTCGGCCGTCCACGGGCCCTGTAGGTGCAGCACGGAGTAGGTGCCGTCGTCGTCGCGCAGCAGGGCGAAGTCGTTCACGCAGAGGCCGGGCGGGGCGTATCGCATGCACAGTTCCTGTCGGCTCGTAGCGCTCAAACGTGTGCGCTGACCCATGACCTCGAAGGTCTCACTTGAGAAGCGGCCCAAGTAAAACTGAACGCAAACGCTTGCGCAACAGCGAGGCCAGGTTTACGGTCACGTCACTCGCAGATCACAGCGACGTGAAACCGACGGGAGAGAAGCGCCGTGACGGTCAGCATCACCGATGTAGCCCGCGCCACCGGAGTCTCGGCATCCACCGTGTCCCGCGCGCTGCGCGGTCAGCCGGGCGTGTCCGACGAGGTCCGTGATCGGATCACGACCATCGCCGCACGACTCGGCTATACGGCGTCCCGCTCGGCGTCCAGCCTGGCCAGCGGACGCACCTTCACGATCGGGGTCGTGGTCCCGTACGTGGGCCGCTGGTTCTTCGGCACCGTGCTGGACGCCGCCGAGCGCGTGTTCAGTGCCGCCGGGTACGACGTCCTGCTGTACAACCTGGGCTCGCCCGAGACCCGCAAGCGTTTCTTCACCAAGATGCCGGTCCGCAAGCGGGTGGATGCCGTGCTGTCGCTCCTCATCCCCGACGAGGAGGAGTCCTTCGCGCTGCGCTCCCTGGGAGTCCCGTTGGCCACCACGGTCGGCGGCCCCCGCCCCGGCTTCACCGTGGTCGGCATCGACGACCATGCCGGCACGGAGAGCGCAGTGCGGCATCTCGTGAACCTCGGACACCGCCGAATCGGCATGATCAGCGGGTCCAGCGGGCTACAGCACTGGACCACGCCCGTCGAGCGCCGCCGGGCGTACCTCGACGTGCTGGCCGACGCCGGCATCGAGCACGACCCGGCCCTGGAAGCGGACGGCGACTACACCGTCGAGGGCGGTGAGCGGGCCATGATGGAACTGCTGGCCGTCTCCCGGCCGCCGACGGCCGTGTTCGCCCAGTCCGACGAGATGGCGATGGGCGCGCTGCGCGCCCTGCGGCGGCACCGGCTGAAAGTGCCGGACGACGTGTCCGTCGTCGGCTTCGACGACCACGAGCTCGCCGACGTGATCGGACTGACCACCGTCGCCCAGCCCGTCGCCGGTCAGGGCGCCGAAGCCGCCCGGCTGCTGCTGCGGCAGCTCGACGAGCCGGAGGCCGAGCCGCCGAGGCATGTGCAGATGCCCATCCGTCTCGTCCTCCGCGAGACGACCGCCCCGCCGTACCCGCGCGGGCCCCAGTAACTCCTGTCCCCTCTACGGACGTTGACCCCTCTACGGCCGACGGCCCTGAAGGCCCCGCTCCCCACGCCGGAAAGCACCGACGCACTTCGAACCCTCGCACCGCACGGAGGCCACGCATCATGAGCTCGACCAACAGAAGGTACCGCCGCACGGCCTGTACGGGCCTGGCCCTCGCCCTGCCGCTGGCCGCCCTGGCCGCCTGTGGCGGCGGCAGCGGCGGTGACGCCTCCGCCGCGGCGGGCAGCGGCAAGGGCACCATCAGTGTCTGGGCCCACCAGGGCCAGAAGAGCGAGGACACGGCCCTGCAGAACGCCGTGAAGTCCTTCAACTCCTCCCAGGACAAGATCAAGGTCGAGCTGAAGCTGATACCCGGCAACGACTACACCAAGACCATCACCGCCACCGACGCCGCCGAGCTGCCGGACGTGATGGAGTTCGACGGACCGACCATGGCGAACTTCGTCTACACCAAGAAGCTCGCCTCCATCGACGACTACGTCTCGGCCAGGACCATGGCCAACGCCACCGACGCGAGCAAGGCGCAGGGCGAGATCGACGGCAAGCACTACGGCCTGGGCATGTACGACTCCGGGCTCGGTATCTACGGCAACAAGAAGCTGCTCGACGCCGCCGGGGCGAAGTACCCGACGAGCCTGTCCGACGACTGGACGGCCCAGGAGTTCACGGACGCGCTCAAGGCGCTCAAGGCCAAGGACTCCGACGGCAAGGTCCTCGACCTCCAGGAGACCGGCGGCTACGCCAACGAGTGGGGCACCTACGGCTTCGCCCCGGTCGTCTGGTCGGCCGGCGGTTCCCTGCTGAAGGACGGCAAGGCGGAGGGCGCCCTCGACACTCCGGCCGTGGTCTCGGCGATGAAGACCTTCCAGTCCTGGAAGACGTATGTCGACCCCAACACGGACGGCAATGCCTTCGCCAAGGGCCGGGTGGCGCTGAGCTGGGTCGGCCACTGGATGTACCCCGCCTACAGCGAGGCACTCGGCAGCGACCTGGTCGTGCTGCCGCTGCCCGACTTCGGCAACGGTCCCAAGACCGGCCAGGGTTCCTGGGCCTGGGGCATCGGGGCGGGCTCCAAGAACGGCAAGGCGGCCGGCACCTTCCTCGACTACCTCCTGAACGACACCAACGTCACGGCGATGACGACGGCGAACGGCGCCCCGCCCGCCACGAAGAGCGCGCTGGCCAAGAGCGAGCTGTACCAGCAGGGCGGTCCCCTCCAGCTCTTCGCCGACCAGCTCGCGGGGCCCTGCGGCGACAGCGACATCACCAGGTCCTGCGTCGCCGTGACCCGTCCGGTCACCGCCGGATACCCGACGATCACCGCCAAGTTCAGCGACGCCCTGAACTCGATCTACGGCGGCGCCGACCCCAGGAGCGCCCTGGAGAAGGCCGCCCGCGCCATCGACCAGGACTTCTCCGACAACGCCGGCTACCAGATCCAGTAGGACGCGTCGGCCGGGGCGGGCTCGCACACGACGGCGCGCCCCGGCCGGGAACAGGACCCCCGTGAAGACCATGGAACCCGGGCACACCGCGCCCCCAGGCAGAGAAGAAGGCCCGCCTGTGACCTCTGCGCAGTCCGCGCGGCCGAAGCGGCCGAAGCGTTCAGGGCCCAGGAGACGCGACTGGTTGCACGGACTGCTCATGTCCACGCCCGCCGTCGCCGGGATCGTCGCCTTCGTCGGCGTCCCGTTCGGCTACGCCGTCGTCCTCTCCTTCTACAACGTGCGCCTCGGCTCCCCCTTGGCGCCCACGTTCTTCGGCCTGGAGCAGTACCGGCGGCTGTTCACCGACCCTGATCTGTCCGGCCCGTTCCTGCGGGCCCTGCTGAACAACCTGACCTTCGCCGTGGTCGTCGTACCGCTCCAGACGGGCCTGGCGCTCGCCCTCGCGATCCTCCTCAACCGCAAGCTGAAGGCGATCGGCCTGTTCCGGTCCCTGTTCTTCATGCCGGTCGTCTTCCCCATGACGCTGGTCGCCGTCATCTGGCGGCTCATCCTCGCCCGCAGCGACCAGGGCCTGCTCAACTCCGCACTGCACGCGGTGAGTTTCGGAAACTGGGGCGCCTTCGACTGGCTCGGCGACGCCGCCACCGCCATGGCCTCGATCATCGTGCTGTCCGTCTGGCAGGGCGTCGGCTTCCAGATGGTCATCCTGCTCGCCGGCCTCCAGCAGATCCCCGGCGAGCTCTACGAGGCCGCCGAACTCGACCGCGCCTCCCGCCGGCAGCAGTTCCGGCACGTCACCCTGCCCGGCATCCGCGGCACACTCGTGTTCGTCGCCATGCTCACCTCGGTGCTGTCCTTCCGCGTCTTCGACCAGGTCTACGTCCTCATCCATGGAGGCGGCCTCGACGAGGACGCCACCCGCACGGTCATGTACCAGGCCGTCACCACCGCCTTCGACCAGAACAACATCGGCCAGGCGTCCGCGATCACCGTCGTCTTCTTCCTGATCGTCGTCGTCCTGACCCTCGTCCAGCGCCGCGTCGTCCGGCCCGACAACGAGGACTGACAACCATGGCCACGACCCTCGCGCCGCACCGCCGTCTGCGCCGTCTGCGCCGCCTCGCCGACTACACCGTCCTCAGCATCCTGGCGTTCGTCTTCGTCCTGCCCGTCCTGTACCTGCTCCTGGGCAGCCTCAAGCCCTCCGACCAGGTACTGAGCGGCCTGACCGGATTCCTGCCCACCCACCTGTCCTTCGACAACTACGCGCAGGTCCTCGACGCCCTGAACTCCGACAGCACCGGCTACTTCTGGCGCTTCATGGGTGTCTCGCTGCTCGTGGCATTCGTGGTCGTGACCGGCGGCCTCTTCGTCAACTCGATGGCGGCGTACGGCATGTCACGGCTGAAGTGGCGCGGCCGGGAGGCCGTCTTCACACTCGTCCTGCTGCTGATGCTGGTGCCGTTCGAGTCGGTGGCCGTACCGCTCTTCTACATGTTCAACGACCAGCGCAACACCCTCTACATCCAGGCGGTCCCCTTCATCGCCAACGCCTTCTCCATCTACCAGTTCCACACGTTCTTCCGGAAGATCCCGCCCAGCATCGAAGAGGCGGCCCGGCTGGACGGCGCGGGCCCCTGGCGCACCTTCTTCGCGATCATCGTCCCGATGTCGAAACCGGTGTTCGCCTCGGTCGCGATCCTCACCTTCCTCACGCAGTGGGGCTCGTTCCTGTGGCCGGTCCTGATGGTCTCCGACCCGTCCGTCCGCCCCCTCCCCCTGGAGATGAGCGTCTTCCAGGGCCAACAGCCCCCGGACTGGGGGCAGATCCTCGCCTTCGGGGTCCTCCTCGTCCTGCCCGTCCTGGTCGTCTTCGCCTTCTTCCAGCGCTGGTTCGTCCAGGGAGTCGCCAGCTCCGCGGTCAAGGGATGAGACCGAGAGTCTTTTCAGCAGGTCAGCACACATACGGCCAGAACGTCAGTACCATCACCGCCCATGGACTGGCTGGAGCGCACCGCGAAGCTGAGGCAGTGGAGCAGGAGCGGAACGCGTGCTCCGCACAAGCCGCTACTGCTCCTCTACGCCCTCGGCCGGTTCCAGGAGGATGCCGACGGCGCGTTGCGGTACAGCGCGGTGGAGCAGGACCTGCAGCGGCTGCTCGCCGAGTACGGGCCGCCCAACAGGACGACGCCCGCCTACCCGTTCCATCACCTGGTGAGCGACGGAGTGTGGGAGGTACGCACCGACCGCGGGCCCGGCAGCCCCGGAAGCGGAGTGCGGGATCTTCGGGAGACGGGGGCCACCGGGCGGCTCTCCCAGGACCTGAGAGCGGCTCTGCGACGCGAACCGGCGCTGCTCGGCAGGATCGCGCGGCTGCTGCTCGATCTGCACTTCCCGCCCTCCCTCCACAGTGAGCTGTGCGAAGCCGCCGGCCTGGAACTGGAGCCGGCGGAGACCGAGGGGCTCTCGACGACGCGCAGGCAGCGGGACCGAGGGATGCGGGAACGGGTACTGACCGCTTACGAGTACCGGTGCGCCTTCTGCGGTTACGACGGCAGGATCGGCGTCGTACCGGTCGGGCTGGAGGCCGCCCATGTGCGCTGGTGGGCGTTCGGCGGCCCCGACGACGTCGAGAACGGGCTCTGTCTGTGCTCGCTGCACCACAAGCTCTTCGACAAGGGCGTCCTCGGTGTCGGATGGGGGTCCCCCCGCTCGAGCGAAGCCGAGAGTGGGGGAGGTCACCGCATCCTGGTCTCGCAACGCTTCATCGGCCACAGCCCCGCCGCCCGTGAGCACGTGACAGCCCTCGCGGGCCGTCCGCTCGTCGGCCCGCAGCCGGGCACGCGCCCCGTCGCGGCCGCCCACCGCGACTGGCACACCAGTCAGGTCTTCCACGGCGAGCCACGCCCTGCTACGGCTGCCTGACCTCCGGAGCCCTGAAGGACCTCCGTTCCCGTTCCGTCGCCGCCGTCTCGGCCCGGCCATGCCCCGGCCAGGACGACTTCGTATCAGACACGCCTAGGCCGGGGTTCTCGCCCAAAGAAACAGACTTCTCCCAGGTGAGTCCTGGCCGTCCGGCGCGGGCTCGATGTGGGCCTCCACGCGCTCGACCTCCAGGTCGGCCGACTGGGCGTAACGGTGGACGTCCTCGCGCAGGCAGCGCACGGGACGGTAGGTCAGGTCGAGGAACGGCACCTCTTCGATGCCCTGGAACTCCGGCACCGCGACCAGCACGGTTCCGCCCGGCACGGTGCGGGCGGCGAGTCGCCGCAGCCCTTCGACGAAGTGGGGTTCGGGCAGGTTGACGAGGCAGAACAGGCACACGACGGCGTCGTACACGCCCAGGTCGGCGGTGTCGCAGAAGATGTCGGCCAGGACAAGGCGCGCCTGGGGCACCTGACGTCGGGCGTGGTCCAGCATGACCTCGGAGACGTCGATGCCTGTGACGTCCAGTCCCCTCGCGCACAGTTGCTCCGTGGTGGGGCGGCCGGTCGCGCAGCCCACGTCCAGGACGCGGGAGCCGGGGGCGAGGCGGCAGGACAGCTCCTCAACAGCATCGATCTGGGCCTGTTTCCGGCCGGCGAAGGCGTGCTCGTAGTCCATGCCGAGGCTGTCGAAGAGGCGCGCCATGTCGGCGCCCTCCGGTGAGATCACCACAGGACCGGAAGCCTCTCCGGGACCCGCTTGATGTTGCCCGTGCGCCAGACCAACTGGTCGACGGGCTGCGCGAGACGCAGCTGCGGGAGGCGTTGGACAAGAACGGTGAGGGCTTCGGCGGCGTGGACGCGGGAGATCGCGGAAGCGGGGCAGAAGTGGCGGCCCGCCCCGAACGACAGGTGCGTGTTGGGCGAGCGGTCGAGGTCGAACCGCTCGGGATCCGGAAACTGTTCAGGGTCGAAGTTCGCGCCCTCCACGCAGACCAGCACCAGTTCTCCGGCCCGCACCAGGACATCGCCGACCTGGACGTCGGCCCGGGCGATCCGGGGCAGTCCGTCGCCGATCGACAGGGTGCACCGCATCAGCTCCTCCACCACGCGCGGCATCGCCTCGGGCCGCTTGCGCAGGTGGTCGATCGCCTCCGGGTGCCGGATCAGGGTCAGCACGGCGTGCAGCAGGAACACATAGGTGCTCATGGCGCCGGCACCGAAGAGTGACGTGACCGTGGCGGCGATCATCTCGTCGGTCAGGTCACCGCCGTCGCGCTCCGGATCGTCGCGCAGTTCGCACAGCCGCCGGATCAGGCCCCGCTGGGCCTCACGGTCAGCGCGCACGTGCCGGAGGACGAAGGCGTAGTCCTTGTCCCAGTTGGCGGTGCAGCCGTCGTACACGACGGGGCTGGTGACGAAACCGAGGTCCAGGCCGGACATGAGCCGCAGCCCCTCCTCGTACGGCAGGCCGAGCACCTCGCAGAGCAGAGCAGCGGAGTACGGCTCGGCGAACCGCTGCCGCAGATCGACCGGCGACCCCTCCTCGACCAAGGCGTCGACCAGTTCGTGTGCCCGGTCCGCCATCCACTCCGCGGACGCCGGACCGGAGCGGGGGCCGAAGGCGCGCAGCACCTCCTGGTGGAGTCCTGCACTGTTGATGTTGCCCATGGTGTTGACGACTTCGGGGGGAATCGTCAGGGCGTACTGACGCGGTACATCCGCAGCCGCCGTGTCGCGCAGGCTGAAGCGTTCGTCCTCCAGGACCTGCCGGGCCAGTGCGTAGTTGGTGACCAGCCAGGCGTCGTCGCCCGTGAGGGTCCGGATCCGCGCGACAGGACTCTCCTCGCGCAGCCGCGCGCACTCGGCGGGCACCACGTCCCCGCGCCGCGACAGCGGCCACTCGACATCGGCGTAAGGGGGCACGGAGGTTTCGGTGGTGATGGATGCCATGGCTGATCAGCTCTCTTCTACGGTGTTCTGGTCGCGGCACTCGACGATGGCGTAGCCCTGGTTGTGGGCCGGGCGCAGCCCCGTCCGGCGTTCGTCGAACAGCAGGCGGCCGAGCGCGAGGACGGTGTGATAGCAGTGGACGGACGAGGCGACACCCAGGATCCGTGGGGTGTCGACGAAGAACGGCAACTCGGCGTCCACGTACGCGAGTGCCGCCTGCACCTGAGAGGGGGTGGGCAGGCCGTTCGGTTTCAGCCGCTTGGCGAGGAACTGGTACGCCATGGCGTCGCGGACCGACCGCAACTCCAGGTCGGTCCGCAGTGCGGTCCGTGTCCGCGCCCGCACCTCGTGGTAGCCGGGCTGGTCGAGGAAGGCGGACAGCGGCCGCGCCCGTACGCGCTCCGCCGCCGCGCCGATGTCCTCAAGGGCGCCGTCGATGCGCCGCCGTACGCCGCGCAGTTGCTTGGCCACGCTCCTGCGCGCGGCCTGGGGCTCATAGCCGAGGGCTTCGAGTATCGCCTCCAGAGCGACGTCCGCGTGCACCACGTCCACGACAGCGAATTGCTCCAGCGCCCATGCCATGGCATCGGCCAGATGGCGGCGGCTGAAGTAGCTGTTGCCTGTGCTCACTCCGAACAGCGCGTGATCCCCACGCCGAAGGAGCCCTTCGCTACTCGCCCCGAAGGGTAAGACCCTGACCTCCTGATCGGTCAGGGACTGCGACTCGCTGATGGCCATCCTCACTCCTCGCATACATATGCACACATGCGCATCACATTCCCACGCAGAGTGATATGAATGCCGCTAGCGCCTCGAAAGCGTGACATTCGGTAGCCACAGGCGGCGTCGTGCGCCCAACCGCGCCCCCATACGCCCCGGGCGAGCCGACGGTGTCCAACCGATCCGGCCGTCCTGCTGGTCGACGTCGCGCACCCGAGGGTGAGGAGATGTACGAGTCGTGGGGGTACGCCAAGGTCGGCGAACGCCAGCCCTTCGCCGACTCACCGCTGTCCGCCGTCATGGCCAAGGCGCTTCGAGCATGCGCACAGTAACCGGAGGGGGGAGGCAGGCGTCCTGATACGCCAGGCCGCCTGGCACTACATCGCCGCCGCAACTGGTCAGTACAGAGCACGCCCAGTCAACGGCATGGTCCAGGATGCGGCCGAGCGCCGTCGCCTTCTCATGTGTCCGCCCGTGACAGCAAGGCTCCCAACGGTCCGGCATCGACCTTCGCGGCAGCTTCGTGGGCCGCGTTCATAGTCGAGTTGACAGTCCGTCACCGCATGCGAGTCGACCGGTCGGTCACCTCCACGGACATGATGTCCGGGGCGGGGCCGGCAAGTGGGCGCCGAGTCCCACGGGCCTCCACAACGACCTGGTGTTTCGATGCCCCCGCTCGGACTCAGCGGACAGTTGTCACCACCGAGCCGTACACCACGAGCGGGGACACGGCCCGGCCGGGCCCCGGCCCGGTGCGGACTTCCGGCCTCTCCGGGCCCTCGCACGCGAGGGTCCGGTGGTCCACGGCCCTCCCCCCAAGAACCTGGAGGAAAGAACCAACCACCCACC
>NZ_VMNX01000235.1 GCF_009377235.1 Streptomyces acidicola | reverse complement strand
GGGTAGATCGGCTGCTGGGGCGGGTAACCCACGTTCTGAGGGTAAGTTCCGGCGCCGTGGCTGACTGGGCCGATACCGGAGTTGCTGCGGTTTCGGATCACGACGAAGACGACGACGGCACCAATCACGGCTCCGATGCCGATGATGCCGACGATAAGGACGATGGCGCCCATTAAGATGGGTCCCTTCTCATTCTCGGGCCGATTCCTGCGGTGCCGTTGTTTCCGGTTGCTTCCTTGGCCAACTGAATCCGACCGAGCGGGGGCTTACTCCTGAGCCGCTTAGAGATCCCCATCGTGAGGCCTTGCCAAGGCGGATGATACGGAAGCTGGGTTATTGAATAATTGGGAGTACGACGAGACAGGGCAGCAGGGACATAGCGTGAGTCCCTGCGCTGCACCGCTTCACCTCGCAGTACCCGCGCAGCACGACAAAGAGCCCCCATACCCATCAGATCTAGCACTGTCAGCCACAAGAATTCGCCAGTCATGATCGATATGACAAAGCGGCCATGGGGCGACAGCTGCAATCCCGAGCAAGCTGGTAAGTAGTTCGCGGTATGCGACGCCATATCATCGACAGCGGCTTGAGAATTCAGGCCCGGTAGGTCCGAGTTCACAGCCTCTCCGAGGGGGGAATTACTCCTACTACCCTTGGTGTGGAGGCTGCTGGGCGTACGGGTTGGGGGGCTGCGGGGACTGGCCCGGAGCAGCGGGGTACCCCTGGTTGGGAGCCGAGTTGGGGTACGCCTGGTGGCCCGTCGGGGGCTGGGGCGGGTAGCCCGTGCCCTGCGGAGGGATTCCACCACCGGGGCCAGGGCCACCACCGTTACGGCCGTTGCGACGGCTGCGGATGACCACGAAGAGGACGGCGATGATGATCACGACGGCTGCGATGCCGGCGATGAGGAAGATACTCCCGGAGGGAGAGCTGTTCTCTTCCTTGGTCTGGCCTGTGCTGTCGCTGTCCTCGGAGGCGGCGCCGGAATTGGTGGACGTGGACGGGGAAGACTGGGCGAGGGGGCCCTCCTTGGGGCCAGCCGGGATGTCCATCGTCAGCGCAGTACCTGGGCGGGCGATCCCGTAGCCAAGCTGTTTGTCCGGAGCCTTCTTGCCCTCGTTGTTCACGAAGGCCGCCGACTTAATCAGACGATTGATGATCTGGCCAGCGCTTAGATCGGGGTACTTGGAGCGGAGGAGCGCGACGATGGCTGAGATGTAGGCAGTGGAGCCAGAAGTTCCATCAGCCACTACATAACCACTGCGGCTAGTGGGGTCAGCCTGAGGGGTTTCCACTCCGGGTGCTGCAACAGTGACGTTCCCGGTGTTTGACTTAGACCAGAAGTTTAGACCCCTGTCCACAGCGGAGACGGCCACCACACCTGGGAGAGCAGCCGGATAATTGACCGTCCCTGCGTCGTTGCCCGTACCCGCCACAACGACAACATCATTCGCTTGCGCATATTCGATTGCCTTAGCGACCTTTGAGCCAGGATAGGCGGCAGAATCGTTGAGCGACAGGTTGATTACTGATGCACCCTGCTCTACCGCGTACCGAACACCCTCCGCCCAATTCCCCGGCTTTAGCGTGTCCTTGGTGGACCAGATTCGCACCGGCAGAACTTTGGCCTTTGGCGCAAGACCCATGACTCCGGAGGAATCATTCGCCCCATGGCCATGGCCAGCGATCAGGCTGGCCATTCCCGTGCCGTGACCATCATTATCCTGATGGGGGCTACCTTCGCCAGTGAAGTCTTTGCCCGGCAGAACCTGTCCGGCGAGATCTGGGTGGCTGGCATCTACACCCGAGTCGATTACAGCGACGGTGACTCCTGCTCCCTCGGAGGTCCTCCAAACCTTTTCTGCGTCGTACACAGTTAGCGGCCACTGAGCATCTCTGACCTGATCTGCTGATGCCACTGGGGCTGAAGTGAGGAGCAAGGCTCCTGTCAATGCCACGACTCCCGTCGTGGACCAGACTCGCTTGACACCCAATTCCCTGCTCCTCACTCAACTAAGGCTGGCTACAACAGCCTTCATAGCGGACCGGTAGCAACTTTGCCCGGTGCGCTTGCCTGCCTACTCGATGGTTCGCGGCACGTTCCGGTTGCGGTCCTCTTCCGAGATCCAGGTCTCTTCGTCCTCGACCAGGTAGTCAGGGCGGTCGCCCCGGCTGTTCTCTTCCTCGGACCGTCGGCCGCTACGGCCGCCCACACCGCCAGCTCCGCCCGCCATGCCGCCGCGCTGCGTTCCACCGCGGCTGCCGTGCAGGCCTGCACCACCGCCGGTCCCCTGGCCCGTGACCCCCTTAGCTGCGCCGACCACACCGCCACGGGACCTCGCCAGGGCTCCACGGCCGCCAGCTCCAGCACCGCCTCGGCCAGCTGCGCCAGCTCCAGCGCCACCCATGCCACCCATACCGGCTCGGCCTCCGGCACCGCGGCTTGCTGCCGCGCCGCCACCAGCCAGACCGCCGCGACCGCCCGCGGCTCCGATACCGCCGCGTGCGGCAGCACCGCCCGCGAGGCCAGATGCTCCGCTAGGAGCCGCGATGCCTGGGCCCTGAGCACCGCCACCGCCGGTGCCGATGCCTCCGCCGCTTACGCCGACAGGGCCCGGAGTGGGGCCAGTCCCCGTCAGACCGGGCGAGATGCTGTCGACCTTCGTTTTTGCTGTGGGGAGCTGCGAGCCTCCCGTGATACCTGGATCACGAGGCACCGTAGGGGCAGGCTTAACGCTTGCGGTTGGGCCTGCGCTCCATGGCTTAGCAGTGCTGCCTCCGACACCTGGACCCGTACCGCCAGCAGACGGCATGGAGATGGGCGTGGGCATCGGCGTACTGGGGTTTGGAGGCGCGAAGGGATCCGTCTTGTTCTCGTCAACGGGCGCTGCTTTCGCGTAGGCCTTGTAATTGACCGCAAGCTGCTCCATGATCGCCACCCCCTCCAGCTGCTTCTCCTTACCCTTCGATAGGGAGTCAGCGTTCGCCTGGCGGGCGGCGTCCGTGCTCACGCCCCTGTTGATGTCTGCCAGCAGTTGCTCATCGCTGCGCCCGTCGTCTGTCAGTTTGTCCCAGGCACTGTCCCAGCCGGAAGGCTCCTCGACCTCCCGCATCTTGGACATGGAGGTCCGCAGGTCGTTCTGGACGGCGTCCGCGGTTTTCGCGTAATAGTTGGCCCATGCCGCGGCATTCCGGATGCTATTCATGATCTCGTTAGCCTTTTTCCGGAACGCTTCGGCTGCCTCGCCCTCCCAGTGCTCCAGGACGTTTTCGACTGCGCTGAACATCATGCCCGCGACGCTGTCCTTTGCGGAAACCTGATCCACACCGCCGGTCTTGCCGTCGCCGTCGCCCCCGGACAGGATGTTGTGGATTGACTGCCAGTGTTGGCCGACCTCGTAGATCCGGCCGGGATCAGCATCCAGGATCATGGAGCGCAGCTTAGGAATGCCCATCTTCATGAACTCGGTGTCGATCTCGGCACGATTCGGCCCCCCCATGCCTCCGTCGGGGAGCGATTCGAGCTTCTCGTCGTGCTTGTCCTGGATTCGCTGCTCTCGCGCCTCTTGCTGAGCCTTGATGTACTCAGGGTTCTGGTAGCCGTAGCCATACATTCTAGGACGTCCCCTCCGTCAGTGACTGGTCGCTGAACCGCTTAGTTGACCGCGCCCTCGGGAGCAGTACTCACACCCTGTGCATTTGCCTGCTCCTGGTTGCTGTACTTGTCCCTGACCTTCGAGGTGCTCGTGCCGAACTTGTTGATCAGCTTGTGCAGTTCACTGATGAGGGTCTCGATCTTGGCCTTCTGCGCCTCCTGGGCGCTGTGAAGCACGTTGGACTCCAAGAATTCCATGCTGCCGTAGGCCGTGCTCGGGATGTCCGTCTCGTACTTGGCCTTGGTGTTGGCCTTGTCCATGTCCGAGAGAAGGCCGTTGAGCTTGCGGATGACCTCATCCAGCGCGCTCAGATCGACCCGCATTCCGTTGCTCATACCCCGTTGTCCTCTCCCCTGTTTCCAAGTTGTCGGCACCCCCCGGTGCCCAAGCCATCGCCTAGCCCGACTGCCCAGCCCGCCGGGCGCGGCCAACCCGCTTGCTCCTCCAGTCCCGCACAGCCACCCCGCTTCCCGCAACCACCAGGGCGAGTACAAGGCCCGTGCCCAGGACGTAAATCGCGACTCGGCGGTCCTTCTCCGCCTCGCTCTCGCCCATGGTTACCGCCATAGGGACGACTCCGCTCGACCGGAGCGCCTTCGGCGGGTCCGGTTGTGGGGAGTTGCCCGGGGTGGAGTCGTCCGAGAGGGCGGCTACCGGGTCGACGACGCCCCAGCCGATGAAGGGGTTGGGGCCGTGGGCCGGGCGTTGGGCGGTTTCCTGGATGCGGGTGGCGATCTTGGCCGCCGACCAGTCCTCGTGCTTCTCTTTCAGCAGGGCCGCGACGCCCGCGACGTACGGGGCCGCGAAGCTCGTGCCGTCGGCGGTGCACTGGCCGCTCTTCGGGACGGTGGAGACCATGCTGACGCCGGGTGCCGCGACGTCCACGAAGTCGCCGGCCTGCGAGAAGAAGGCCCGTTCGTCGTTGCGGTCGGAGGCCGCCACCGCGAGGACGCCCGGGTACGAGGCGGGAAAAGTGTCCGCCTTTTTGCCGTCGGCTCCGTCGTTGCCCGCCGCAGCCACGATCAGCGCACCCGCGTTCACGGCGAACGCCACGGCGCTCGCCAGGCCCGCGTTGTCCTCCTTGTTCGCGGTGTCCGAGGAGATGTTGATGATCTCTGCGCCCTTGGCGACCGCGTCACGGATCGCCTGGGACATGGTCGCCGAATTGCCCTCCTTCTCCTCACCGCCCGTGTAGCGGAGAGAGAGGATCTCGGCCTCCGGTGCGATTCCCCGGAAGCCAGTGTCCTTCATGGGGCGGGCGGCGATGATGCCCGCAACCCGGGTGCCGTGGCCGTCGATGTCCTCGGTACCGGAGCCGCCCACATAGGACTTGCTGCCCGAGGCCATGGCCTCACGCAGCTGAGGGTTGGAGTCGTCGACGCCGGTGTCGATCACCGCGACCGTGACGCCCTTGCCCGTCGCCTGTTCACGCAGTTGGTCCAGGAGGATCCGCTGGAGCGACCAGGGCGTGGACGGGATCACGTCGCCGCCGAAGACGCATTCCGAGCTGGCCGACAGGCCGAAGTCCGTCGTACGGCCGGAGTTACCCGAAGTGCCGGAGCCGTCAGAACTACCCGCGTCAGCGTGTGCCGGCGCGATCGTTGCAAGGCAGACCCCGGTAACTGCAAGCACACCAAAAGCCCGCTGCAGTGCGCGGGTTCCACTCGCGTGGCTACGCGACCGGGCTGTCAGGCCCCCCATGTCAGGCCCCCAGGGCTTCCTTGCTTCCTTCGAAGCTGGGTTCATGTGTCTGTGGTTGTGTGTTGTGCGTTGTGAAATTGCGCCAGGGAGTGTGGGGATTCCCCGGATCTCGTGTGCGCGACCCCAGACACGGGGTCGGCCCAGCCGACGCTGTGGCGTCGGCTGGGCCGATCCGTCTCATGTCACGCCCCTCGGACCGCCGACAGCTCAGCCCCAGGTCGAGGCGTTGCTCTTCTCAGTGGCCTGGTAGTTCTCGGCGGCGCTCTGCAGCGCCGTGGAGATCTTCAGCAGGGTCGCGTGCAGGTCCTGAGCGGTCTGGTCCCACTCGCGCTGCTTGCGCTGGTAGCCCTCCTGCGCCTCGCCTTCCCAGGAGTTGGCGACGCGCTTGACGGCGGCCTCGAGGTCGTCCAGCTGCTGCTTGATACGACCGGCGGTCGTCTTCACGTCCGTGGACGCGTTGGTGATGGTTGCGTAATTGACGAGGATCGACATCGTCGCTTCCTTTCAGGAAGATTCGTTGGAAGTCAGCGGAGGCCGATGGAAACCGATGCGAATCGGCGCGAGTCGGCCTGGATCAGCGTGAATCGGTGGAGATCAGGCAGGCAAGAGCTGGCGAACTGCAGCCCCGCGGCTCGATCAGCCGAAGTCCGACATGATCTTGCTGATCTCGGAGTTCTGCTGCTCTTCCGACGCGGAGTAGTTGCTCCGCGTGGAGTCCACGGCTTCCTTGATGTCGTTCAGGATGTCGCTCATCTTCTTCGCGTCCGCGTTCCAGCGCTCCTGCAGCTGGTTGTAGGACTTGGCCGCCTGGCCCTGCCAGCCGCCCGCGATCTGGTCGATCACTCCGTTGAGGCGACGGATCTCGCCCTGCAACTGACCGTTCACGTTGGTGATGTCACCGGAGAGCTTGGCGAGCTCGTCCTCTGTTACCCGGAACTGACCGGCCATGTTGAACCTTCCCCCATGTTGTTGTTGATCCGGGAAGCCGTACCGGCGCCCGGAGAAGCTTCGCGCCCTAAGAGCGCTGTAAACACTCTATCGTCCGCCTGTCGCACATCCACAGGCAAGAGCAATCAGTTACACGCCTCACACACTTGAGCGATCAATCTGTGACACAACCGCCGTCTTACCTTCAAGTGCTGCTACCGGCCAGCCCGTTGGGCGCCCGAGGGTGAGTCGGTTGGACGCCCGAGCGCAAGTCCGTCGGACGGCTGGCCCCCGGCACAGGCCCACCCCTAGCAGGCCATCTCGCCGACCACACGCAAGCCAGTGGCCGGTCAACCACAAGCTCGTTGACCGGCCACTGGCCTCACGCCTTACGTCCACACCTCACCGGCCCCACAGCCGAGTCCTGGCCCGCGGCAGCCACACCTCACCGGCTCCGCGGCCACTGCCTCACTGGCTCTGCGGCTGCGACGCGCTACCCGTGTCCAGCGTGGGCCCCTTCGGGATGAACGTCGCCCATGTCTGCGGCACGATCGCGGGGTTCGAGACCTTCTCGTACCCCAGTCGCGTACGCGCCTTGTCCGTTTCGCTCGCCCCGCCCTCCGACGATGAGGCATCCCCCGAGGAGGACGACGAACCAGCGCCGCTCCCCTCCGCCCCCGCCTCGCTGTCGTTGTTCGCCGGCAGCGAGTAACGCAGACCCGTGTCGGTCAGCAGGTATGTCGCGCCGCCGCCCGCCGCGCGGCCCGTGACCTCCTGGAACAGGAGCCCCGAGCCGGACGAGACGTACGCGCTCAACGAGTCGGCGATGACCTTCTTGGGGTAGTCCGCGCCCGCCCAGGCGGAGAGCTGCGGCTTCTTGTCCGGGCCGATCTTGCCGCTGTAGACGCTGCACGAGGTGTTACGGGGCGCGTCGGTCTCCACCGCCGCGGGGTTGGCCTGCTGCGGAGGTTCCTGGGGCCATCCCTTGTCGCCGTAGAACTTGTTGGCCTCGCCGCCGTTGGCCTCGATGATGGCCGAGGTGTCGGCCTTGATGTCGTCGATCCCGTCCGTGCCGTACGCCAGCTTGGCCTGGGGTGAGCTCTTGAGCAGGTTGGCCACGAAGGGCGTGATGGCGGCCACCTCGTCCTTGAGGACGACGTAGTACTGATCGCCCTGCGCCTCACTCGCCTTGAGTACCCGGCCCACCGTCCGGGCCTCCTCCGGGAGGCCTTCGACCGAGGTCGTCCCACCGATGCCCGGAATCGTCGGGAAGGTGATGACGCCGCCTTCGTGGAGCGTGCGCAGCCACTCCTGGCTCACCGGCTGCGGCGTGGCACCGCTGCCGAGGACGGCGGCGCGCAACTGCTCCATGGCGGTGTCGTCGAGACCGGGCTGGCCGGACTGAACGGACCGGGGGCCCAGCACGAACGCGTTTCCCTTGCCGTCGACCAGATATTGCTGCTCGGTCTTGGGGTCTTCGACGTACAGGGCCTTGCGGTTGTCGACCTTCCTGCTGTCCTCCAGCACCTTGGCGTCGTCGGAGTCAAGGACGAACACGGCACGGTCGATGGCGCCGTCCGACCCGGGGGCCGGGCGCTCGCACACCGCCCAGGTCTTCGCCTTCTTCGCGTCGTCCTTGGCGGGCAGCCGGTCGGGGGCGTACGGGATGCCGAGCGTCGCGCCGTGCGCGATGCCGCTCTTGTCGATCTCCTTGCCGGGGACCTCGATGACGCTGCCCTTGCCCTTGTCGAGGAGGAGCTTGGCGGAGGCGTAGTTGAGGACGGGGTGCAGCGTCTTGGCCTTCGTCCCCTCGTCGGCGAGGACGACATAGCGAGTCGTGGAGTCGCTGTCCACAATGATGTACTCGCCCGGGGTGTCCCAGCCCTTGGGTGCCGTCGGCTTGATCACCCCCCAGGCGATGAAGCCGATCACCAGCACCACGCCCACCGCGAGGCTGGGCATCACCGTGCGAACGGGACGCGGCGCGCCCTCTTCGGAGCCTCCCGGCGACGGCGCAAGGAACGCCGCGACGGTGCGCTTGCGAGCGAACGTGTAGGCGGCTAGCTCGTCCCGACGCTGCTGTGCCATGGTCCCCGTGTCTCCCGTTTTGTGGTGCTCGATCGTATTTTGTGGTGCTCGATCGTCCGTGGTGCCTTGGTGCCTTGGTGCCTTGGTGCCTTGGTGCCGTGCTGCCTCATCGTTGGCGATGACGACATCGTCGACGCGCGACCGTACCCGGAAGGCCACCTCGTCCGAGCAGGCAAGTGATGCACGCAAGTGATGCGTGTAGCCGATGCAGTCAACTGCTGCCGGCACTGCTGCCAGCAATGGTGCAGACAACCGAGCGGGCACCCCGCCAACACCTACGCACGCGCAGGCGCAGGCGCAAGCGCAGGCACCTACTATGCACTGCATCGCGCGGCGACGATCCATCAGGTGTACGGCCGCCCCCGCATCTTCACAGAGCTTCACCACAGCGCTCCACCATGCGGGGCCCGTCCGTGAAAGGCTGGCCACCTGGGGTTTCGGTGTCCCCTGTGTCGCCCTACCAGTCTCAGCGGGTACCGTGAGCCACTCGCACTGAGATGACTGAGATGTGGGCCTTCGACGCCCCTGGCCCGTCGCAGGGAACTCCAGCAGTCCGGCAGTCCAGTAGTCCAACAAGCACGAGGATCGCCGAGCCCCTGGGTCTCCGCCGACGTACGGCCACTACTTCGTGAAAGGGATGTACCGGGGGATGAGCAGCGCTACGAGCACTCGGCGCGATCGCCGCGCACAGCAGCAACAAGGGGGTCCGGGCCGCAGACGTTCGTCGCGCCCGCCGGCTCCCGCACCCACCGCCGCGTCGCCGCGTACGCTGCCCCGCCCGGGCGGTCTGGGTCCGGTGCGGCTGCAGCAGCTCATTCTGGTCGAGCTCGCGGCCGCCATCATGCTGGCCGCCTGGGTCACCGACGTGTCCTGGCTGCTGGCCCCGGCCGGTGCCGTGGCGGCACTGTTGCTGCTTCTGGCGGTGCTGCGCCGCGGCCGTCGGCCGCTGCCCGAGTGGTACGAGACGACGCGCGCCCTGAGGCGTCGCAAGCGTGACGCCAAGCTGCCCGTCCCGCCCGGGACGGACCCGATGCTGGCACCCACCGTGGAGTGCGACCCGGCGCTGCGGACGTACAGCTTCGTGTCCCGTGACGACCGTTCGATCGGCATGATCGGTGACGGGACCTTCCTGACCGCCGTGCTCTTCGTGCAGCCGGCGGACCAGCCGCTGCGTCCCGAGTCCGCGGGACGGCAGCTGCCGCTCCAGCTGATCCAGGACGCCCTGGAGGTCGACGAGATCCGTCTCGCGTCCGCCCAGGTCGTGCAGCACACCCAGCCGGCGCCCGCACCGCACCTGCCCGAGCAGTCGCTCGCCGCACGGTCGTACGGCCCACTCCAGGCGCGCGCCGGTTCTCCGGCCCTGCGGCTCACCTGGGTCGCCCTCAAGCTCGACCCGGAACTGTGCCCGGAGGCGGTCAAGGCGCGCGGCGACGGCGTTCCCGGTACGCAGCGCGCGCTGCTGCGGGCGGCGGACCAGTTGGCGAGCCGGCTGGCCGGGGCGGGCTTCAAGGCCACCATCCTGGACGAGAACGAGCTGGTGCAGGCGCTGGCGACGTCCAGCTGCCTGAACCCGCGGGCCAACGCGCAGCACGGCCAGGACGGGCGGACCCAGCGCCGTACGGTCGAGGCGGTGCGGACCTGGCGGGTCGACGACCGGTGGCACACGACGTACTGGCTCTCCCGCTGGCCGCAGTTGGGCAACGGCGGAGTGGCGCTGCCCGAGCTGATCACGCGGTTCACCTCGCTGCCGGTGCTCGCCACGACGTTCAGCGTGACCCTGAGCAAGGCCGGCAACCGGGGTGTCGCCCTCGCCGGACACATCCGCGTCACCGCTCGCGGTGACAGCGAACTCGGCCAGGTGGGACGCGAGTTGGAGCGGGCCGCGAGTGCCGCGAAGGTCGGTCTGGTACGCCTCGACCGGGAACAGGTTCCCGGAGCCCTCGCCACTCTGCCGCTCGGAGGTACGTACTGATGTCCTACCCCGCTTCGACCATGCCCCCCGGACAGGGACAGGCACCGGGACAGGGGCAGCAGGGCCGGGCCGCCGCCTCCGGGCGCACGCCGTCGCACGTGGCCTCGCCCACCGACACCGGCATGATCCCCATCATCCGTCAGCCTCAGCCGGGGCAGCAGCAACGGCGCATCTTCAGCCCGGGGTTCGGGCTGCGCGGTCCGCGCCGGAACCGCCATGTCGTCACCGCCGACGAGCTCGCGGCGATCAGCATGCCGATCGGTGACGACGGCGTGATCATCGGCACCGACCCGGAGTCGCATCCGGCCGTGCTGGGCCTGTCCCGTCCGACCGCCTTCGACGTGGTCCTCGTGGGTGGCCTCTGGCTCGCCCAGGTGCTGGCGCTGCGCGCCGCCGCTACGGGTGCGCGCGTGGGCGTGGAGACCGGCCGTCCGCAGGCCTGGCAGCAACTGGCCCAGGCGGCGGGCGGCGGCCAGCAGTGCGTGACGGTGTATCCGGTGGGACGGGTGCCCGCGCAGGGTCCCTCCGTATCGAGCCCCGTGGTGCTGATCCGGGACTGCGGCATCCGCCCGCCCCGCGGACGGGTGACCTCCCTGCCGTGGCAGGCCGTGATGACCGTACTGCCCTTCGTCGGTGAACACGCGCCGCGTTGGCTGGCTCAGGCCGATCTGGTCGGGATCCAGCGCATCTCGCCCCAGGAGACCGAGGTCGTACGCGACACTCTGGGCATCCCGGGCGACAGCCTCCAGCATCTGCCGACCCTGCATGACGGCGTCGCCCTGTGGTGCACCCGTAAGCACCGCAAGTTCGTCATGACCGAACCCACGGACGCGGAGACGGGCCTGCTCGGCGTGGCCCGTCGTATGGACTGACGCGTCGTCGTCTCCACGCGCGCGGGGCGGAGCGAAAGGATTGCGCCTACGGGTGCTTTTCCGTACCGCGATACGAGTGATTAGTCTTCTGGTGATGCGGTGACGATCGCAGCCGCGTGGACTTGCCACCCGGTCCGTCCGGCCGCGATGACGACCAACTCAGCAACAGAGGCTGACCAGGAGGCATGCAGTGAACAGGGATCGGTCCGAGTACAACGGCGGCAGCCCGTCCTCGGACGGGGACGAGCCCGAGGTGGATCTGACAGGCGAGTTCGAAATCGTCTACACGCCGCCCGCCTGGTACGCCCAGAGTACGCAGAGTGGTTCCGCCGCCGGCGGACAGCAGGACGCCGGGCAGTCGTCACCGCCACCGCCGACCGGGGCGCCCGTCGGGTCGCCCACCGGTCCGCCCAGCGGGCCGCCAGGCGTTCCCGCGCCACCGGCTCCGGCGTCGCAGACTCCCCCACCGCAGGCTCCCGTTCCGGCGCAGCCGAACCCTCAGGGCGCCCCCCAGCAGCCCGCGCAGGGTGCGCCCGGCGCGGGTCAGTACGACACGGGTCAGCACAGCACGGGTCAGCACAGCACGGGCGGCTACGGATTCCCGCAGCAGCAGTCCGGTCCGGGCGCTCCCCCGGCGACCGGTGGGTACGGCTATCCCCAGCAGGCGGGAGCGGCCGCGCCGCCTCCGTCGAACCAGGACACGTCGGGTGGTTACGGATTTCCTCAGCAGCAGGCGCCGGCCCAGCCGCCCGCGCCGCCCGCCTCGCCGGGCTTCCCCGTGCTGCGCCCGGTCGACGAGGACGCCCAGGGCGCCGCGTCCCAGGCCACGCCCCAGGCCGCCACTCCTGCGGCGGGCGTTCCTGTACAGGCCACCCCTGAACAGCCCGCCCCCGAGCAGCCGGTGGGCGAGCTGAACCATGCCGCCGCCGACGCCGAGGCGGCGAGGCTGTTCGGCGGTGCCGACGAGGAGCCGGAGGAGGAGCCGAGGGCCGAGGCGCCGTCGGGTGACTCCGCCGGGTCCGTATCCGGGGCGTCCGGTGCGGGCGGTACGGACCGTTCGGAATATGCGGACGGTGTGGACGGTGTGGACGGTGTGGACGGCGACGAGTCCGCGGACGTCCGGTCCGATGCCCGGCCCGATGCCCGCTCGGACGCGGAGTCCTCCGCGCAGGCCGAGGCCGAGGCCGCGCCGGCGACCCCGGCCGTACAGCCGGAGGCGGAAGCGGCGGCAGAGCCGACGCCCGCCGTTCCCGGACCCCCGGCCGCAGCTCCCGGACCTCTGCCCGCCGCACAAGGGCAGCCGCCGCAGGCGCAGCCCGCCGCGCACGCCCCCGCCGCGCCCCAAGGCGACCAGGGACTCCCCCCGCTGCCGCAGGGTTACGTGCCCGCGCAGCAGCCCGTCCAGGGAGGTCCGCAGCAGGCGGGGTACCCCGACCAGCAGGCCGCGGCCGCCGCGCAGGCGGCCGGCTACGGCTACCCCCAGGCTCCCCAGGCTCCCCAGGCTCCCCAGGTCCCCGGCCAGCCCCAGTACCAGACGCCTCCGCAGGGCACGTTCGGCCCCGCCCAACCTCAGCCCGGATACCCGGCGCAGGGCGGCCAGCAGCCAGGAGTCGACCCGCGGCAGCCCCACCAGCCGGCCCAGCCCCCGTACCCGCAAGCGGCCGGATACGGCTACCCGCAGCAGGCGCCCCAGGCCGGTCAGCCCCAGCCGGGACAGCCGCAGGCGCACCCTGGACAGCCCCAGCCCGGTCAGCCCCAGGCCGCCGGATACGGCTACCCCCAGCAGGCCCCGGGCCAGCCCCCCGTACAGCCGCAGCCGCCCGCGCAGCCCACGCAACCCGGTTATGGCTACCCGCCCCAACAGCCCGGCTACGGCTACCCGCCGCAGCAGCCCGCCGAGCCCCAGCAGCCCGCGCCCCAGCAGCCTCCCACCCAGGCTCAGCAGCAGACGCCCCCGCAGCAGCCTCCGGCGCAGCCCGCCGCCTACGGCAACCAGGGCTGGAGCGCCCCGCCCGGCCCCCAGGCCGGGCCCGGGGCTCCCCAGCAGCAGCAAGCCGCGCCCGGAACTCCGCTCGGTTACAACGCCGCAGTCGAGCTGTCCTCCGACCGGCTACTGCGCAACCAGCCGAAGGCCCGCAAGAACAACCAGGGCCCGTCCCGCTTCAAGCTCGGCGCCAAGAAGGAAGCGGCGGAGCGGGAGCGGAAGCTGGGGCTGATCCGTACGCCGGTGATGTCCTGCTACCGGATCGCGGTCATCAGTCTCAAGGGCGGTGTCGGCAAGACCACGACGACCATGTCGCTCGGCGCCACGCTCGCCACCGAGCGCCAGGACAAGATCCTGGCGATCGACGCCAACCCGGACGCCGGCACCCTCGGCCGAAGGGTGCGGCGCGAGACGGGCGCCACCATCCGTGACCTGGTGCAGGCGATCCCGCAGCTCAACAGCTACATGGACATCCGCCGCTTCACCTCGCAGGCGCCCTCGGGGCTGGAGATCATCGCCAACGACGTGGACCCGGCGGTCTCCACCACCTTCAACGACCAGGACTACCGCAGCGCGCTCGAGGTGCTGGGCCGCCAGTACCCGATCATCCTCACGGACTCGGGTACCGGTCTGCTCTACAGCGCGATGCGCGGAGTCCTGGACCTCGCCGACCAGTTGATCATCATCTCCACCCCGTCGGTGGACGGTGCGAGCAGCGCCTCGACCACCCTGGACTGGCTGTCGGCGAACGGGTTCGCCGATCTCGTCCAGCGCTCGGTCACCGTGATCTCCGGTGTCCGTGAGACGGGCAAGATGATCAAGGTCGAGGACATCGTCGCGCACTTCGAGACCCGCTGCCGCGCTGTCGTCGTGATCCCCTTCGACGAACACCTCTCGGCCGGCGCCGAGGTGGACCTCGAAATGATGCGTCCCAAGACCCGCGAGGCCTACTTCGATCTCGCCGCCATCATCGCCGAGGACTTCGCCCGTACCCAGCAGGGCTTCGGCAACCCGAGCATGCAGTACCAGCAGCCGCAGCAGGGGTACGCGCCCCAGCAGCAGCCCCAGCATCCTCAGCAACCCCAGCAGCCCTACGCCCATCCGGGCGGCGCCCCCCAGCCGGGGCAGGGCTGGCAGCAGCCCCCGCAGCAGCCGGGCCCGGGTCAGGGCTGGCAGCAGCCGCCCCAGGATCCGCCGCCGAACCAGCCGCAGCAGGGCTCCGTACCGCCCGGCTGGACACAGCAGTAGCGGACCGGTGGCAACGACCGGTGGCAACGTCTGAGGGCCGGCACCTGCACCTTGGGTTCTAGGAGTCGTTGCAACACCCCAGTTCAAGGGGTGGCATGGACTTCGAGATTCGCAGGATTCGGACAGCTCAGGGGCCCGTGAAGCTGAGTCGGGAGCGGGCGGCATACTCCCGGCTCGTGCAGCAGGGCTACAGCAACAAGGAAGCCTGCCGGCTCGTCGGTGTCGACGAACGGACCGGCAGGAAGTGGCGTAACGGCCGCAGTGCCGACCGCAGGCAGAAGGCGGCACCAC
>NZ_VMNX01000234.1 GCF_009377235.1 Streptomyces acidicola | reverse complement strand
GTGCGGAGGTGTGGGAGGGCGGGGGTACGCCGTGCGGCCGTGGTGCTTCGTGCTGCGGCGGTGCATCGTGATGTCGTGGTGCATCGTGCCGCTGGGGCGTTCGGGGCGTCGCCTCACCCGGCTCGTGTGCGGCGGGCGGCTCGAACGCGCCCGCGAGTAGTTCGCGCAACTCCCGGACGGGGCCGCCTCGTTCCTGGCTTCCGGGGTTCCGCCTCGCTCGGGAACGGGGCGACGCGGGACCGGTGGTGCGACGCGACGGCGCGGCCTCCTCGTCCTTGGCTTCCGAGCGCACCTGCCGGGCCGCGCGCAGGGCCTCGCGGGCGATGTCGCCGGGGCGCGGCGAGGGGGTGGCGGTCGGCTCGACGGTGTGCCCTTCCGCCCGTGGCTCTTCGGGGCCCCCCGTGTCCCCCTGCACCGGCTCCCCCCGTACGGCCCGCCGCAGTGCCTCCCTCGCCACGTCACCCGGCCGTGCCTCCTGGGCCGCGGGCTCCTCGGGCGCCGTGCGGCCGCCACCGTGCGGGAAGGGTGAAACCTCCTGCTCGGTGGGCGCCTTGGCCTCGCGCTCATCGCGTTCGCGGGCGTCCCGTTCCTGGGCGTCCCGTTCCCTCGCGGCGCGCAGCGCCCGGCGAGCGGCGTCGGCAGGGCGCCCGACGTCCCCGTTCATGACGTCCTCCGCAGTGACACCAGGTCGGACAGCTCGCGGTCGGTCAGCTCGGTCAGGGCCGACTCGCCGGAGCCGAGGACGGCCTCGGCGAGGGCTCGTTTGGACTCCAGCATCTCGGCGATGCGGTCCTCGACGGTGCCCTCGGTGATGAGGCGGTGGACCTGGACAGGCTGGGTCTGGCCGATGCGGTAGGCGCGGTCCGTGGCCTGCTCCTCGACGGCCGGGTTCCACCAGCGGTCGAAGTGGATCACATGGCCCGCGCGGGTGAGGTTCAGGCCCGTGCCCGCCGCCTTGAGGGAGAGGACCAGGACCGGGGTGGCTCCGCTCTGGAAGCGGTCCACCATCCGCTCGCGGTCCTTGACCGGGGTGCCACCGTGCAGGAGCTCCACGGGGACCGCGCGCGTGGAGAGGTGTGCGGTGATCAGCCGGGCCATGCCCACGTACTGGGTGAAGACCAGCGCCGAGCCGTCCTCCGAGAGGAGGGTGTCCAGGAGCTCGTCCAGCAAAGCGAGTTTGCCGGAGCGGGCCAGGAGACGGTCGGTCCCCGATTGCTGCCCCTGGGGCTCCTCCTTCAGGTAGAGCGCGGGATGGTCGCAGATCTGCTTGAGCGCGCCCAGGAGCTTGAGCACCAGGCCTCGGCGTGCGATGCCCTCCGTCGTCTCGATCACCAGCATCGACTCGCGCACCACCGCCTCGTACAGCGCGGCCTGTTCGCGGGTCAGCGGCACCGGGTGGTCCGTCTCCGTCTTCGGCGGGAGTTCCGGGACGATGCCGGGGTCCGACTTCTTGCGGCGGAGGAGGAAGGGGCGGACCAGGCGGGCGAGGCGCTCGACCGCCTCGTCGTCCTCGCCGTTCTCCACGGCGCGCGCGTGGCGGGCGCGGAAGGACTTGAGGGGGCCCAGCAGGCCCGGTGTCGTCCAGTCGAGCAGGGCCCAGAGCTCCGAGAGGTTGTTCTCGACCGGTGTGCCGGTGAGGGCCACACGCGCGGGCGTGGGGATCGTCCGCAGCGCCTTCGCGGTCGCCGAGTACGGGTTCTTGACGTGCTGTGCCTCGTCGGCGACGACCATCCCCCAGGACTGGTCGGCCAGCCTGGGTGCCGCCGACCGCATCGTGCCGTAGGTGGTGAGGACGAAGCCGCCGTCCAGGTCGCCCAGGGTGCGGTCCGGGCCGTGGTAGCGGCGGACCGGGACGCCGGGTGCGAAACGGGTGATCTCCCGCTGCCAGTTGCCCAGCAGGGACGCCGGGCAGACGACGAGGGTCGGCTCGCGGCGGGCACGGCGCAGGTGCAGCGCGATGACGGTGATCGTCTTGCCGAGGCCCATGTCGTCGGCGAGGCAGCCGCCGAGGCCCAGGGTGGTCATGAGGTCGAGCCAGGCCAGGCCCCGGAGCTGGTAGTCGCGCAGGCGGGCGGCCAGTCCGGGCGGGGGCTCGACGCTCTCCACTCCGGCCGTGAGCCGGTCCCGCAGCACGGCCAGTGCGCCCACCGGCACCGCCTCCACCGTCTCCCCGTCGACCTCCGCGCTGCCGGTGAGCGCCATGGAGAGCGCGCCGACCGGGTCCAACAGGCCGAGCTCGCGCTGACGGGCCTTGCGGACGAGGGCCGGGTCGACGAGCACCCACTGGTCCCGCAGCCGGACGACCGGACGGTGGGCCTCGGCCAGGGCGTCCATCTCGGCCTCGGTGAGCGGATCGCCGCGCAGTGCCAACTGCCAGCGGAACTGCAGCAGTTCCTCGCTCTCGAAGAAGCCCGTGCCGTCCGTGGCCGAGCCGGGGGCGGGCCGGACCACGGCCGCCGCGCTCAGGTCCTGCGCCAGGTCCCGAGGCCAGTGCACGGCGACGCCGGCCGCGCCGAGCCGGGTGGCCGCGACGCCCAGCAGGTCTGACAGCTCCTCCTCGGAGAGGGCGAGGACGTCTGGCACGTCCTGCTCGGAGAGCCGCTCCAGGGGCGGCCAGACACGGGCCGCCCGGCGGACGGCGAGGGCGGCGTCCACACGCGCGCGTGGACCGAGGGCGGCGTCTCCAGCGTCTCCCGCCCACAGCACGGCCGCGTCGGCGACGAGGGTGGGGTCGGCGAGGCTGTGCACCTGGACGACGGCCGCACCGGCCCGCCGTGCGCCCTCACTGTCGTCGAACAGGTCGTGCGCCGACAGGTCGAGCCGCAGCGAGATCCGTACGCCCGCGTCCATGCCCGCGGCGACCTCCGCCGCCCAGTCCCGCGCACCGGGCAGGCGCTGCGGACCGGACGCAGCGAACGGCTTCCCCGAGGTGTACGGCGCGGCCGGGGTCCGGGGCAGCGTGTCGGCCACCGCGTCCAGGAAGGATCGCATCAGCGCCTCCGGCTCCGGCAGGCGCAGTGGTCCCTTCCCGGGGAGGGGGACGGCATGGCCCTCGTACGGGAGGGCCGCCGCCACCGCTCTCAGATGCGCGATGTCGTCCGGGTCGAGCGGTCCCGCCCGCCACGCGTCGTGCCCCTGGGCGGTCAGTCCCGGCAGCAGCCGCCCGCGCGCGACGAGCCGCAGGGCGTGCAGCGCCGCGGCACCCCAGCAGGCCGTGGCGGGATGCGCGGCGGGGTCACGGCGGGCCCGGGCGAGCAGTGGCAGAGCCTCGCCGAGCGGCAGACTCACCGCGGGCACGGTCGCCCTGCGGACTCCGGCGCCGTGCCGCCGCACGACGGTGAGCTCGGCGTCATGGGCGGACTGTCCGGGACCGCTGGACCGCCCGCCACCGGCACCGGCATCGGCACCGGCACCGGTATGGCTCTCCGGATGCCCGGCGAAGGGGGACCCGGAACCGCCCTCCGGGTCCCAGAAGGCCACCCGGCCCTGGCGCGGCAGCGGCGCGGGCAGGAACACCGCCGCGAGCCGTACGGAGACGGCGCGCGCGTCGTCGGCTCCGGGCGCGGCCGCCCTCGCGGCCCCCTCGGCCGTCGCCACAGCCCCGTCCCGCATACGTCCGGTCACCTCCCGCCCCTCAGTCGGATCAGACGTCTCCGACTCTACGGGCGGGGTCTGACAAACGGCTCCGGCGGCCGCCCGTGGGGCCCTTCGGAGGAGCGTCAGGGGACTGTGACCGTCACGGGGACTGTCACGGAGTCGTTCGCGAGACGACGTACACCATGGGGTGCCGGGGGTTCGAGCGGTTCACGACGATGTCCAGCGTGGGATCCGGGTTCTTCCGCTCGCGGACGAGCCCGAGCCACGGGCCCGGCCGGGTGAACTCCCAGCCGACGATCCGCCGGTCACGGGCATCGATGGAGATCTGGCCGCGTTCCAGGTCCTCGGTGTCGGCACCGACCCCGGCGAGCATCCGGTCCAGGCCCCGGTTGCTGGTGCGGAACTGGACGTAGAGACGGCTGGTCTTCCAGTTGTTCGTCTCGTAGTACGCCACGTGGTCCGAGTACGGCGGGATGGGCACCTGGTAGAGGCGGCGCTGGACTCGGGAGGGCCAGCCCGCGGTGAGGCCGGTCGCCGAGTACTTCTTCTCCTTGTCCTTGCCGCTGTCGCGGCTCTGGTTGGCGGAGATCACCAGATAGCCGGCCGGCACACCGATGAGCAGCACGATGATGAGCAGGGTCAGCGCGCGGCGGCGGATCACATGGCGCCGGCCCTCCGGCGGCTTGGGCGGCTCGCCCGGTTGGGGTGTCTGGCGGGGCAGCGAGGGGGTCATGCGGAGTCCTGGGTCGTACGGCGGGCTTCCGCGTACCGCGCGTAGCGCTCGTAACGCTCCACTCGGCGGCGGTTGGCGCGGCGGAAACGGCGGGCGACGAGCCGGGCGAGGTCCGCGGCGCCGACCATGCCGGCCTCGGGCCCGAGCTGGGCGCGCGCGATACGGGCCTCGGGCCGGTAGCCGCGGCCGGTGAGGTGGCGGCGGAAGGCGTCCCGCGCGGGGGCGATCAGCAGGTCGTCGGCGGCCGAGACACCGCCGCCGATCACGAAGCAGGACGGGTCGAGGGCCGCCGCGAGGTTGGCGATGCCGACGCCGAGCCACTGGCCGATGTCCTGGAGCAGCTCGATGCACATCGCGTCGCCCTCACGGGCCAGCTCGGTGATCATCGGGCCGGAGATCTCGGAGATGTTGCCCTTGACGTGCTCGATGATCCCGTACGCCACCGGCGAGTCGGCGGCGGCCAGCTCCCTGGCCTCGCGGACGAGCGCGTTGCCCGAGCTGTACTGCTCCCAGCAGCCGCGGTTGCCGCACGGGCAGCGGTGGCCGCCGGGCACGACCTGCATATGGCCGAACTCGCCCGCGACGCCGTACTTGCCGCGCTTGACCTGGCCGTCCTCCAGGATGGAGCCGCCGATGCCGGTGCCGAGCGTGATCATGACGAGGTGGTCCTCGCCGCGGCCTGCGCCGAAGCGCCACTCGGCCCAGGCGGCGGCGTTGGCGTCGTTGTCGACCAGGACGGGCACGGCGAGGCGTCCGGCGAGGCGGTCGCGCAGCGGCTCGTTGCGCCAGGAGAGGTGGGGGGCGAACAGCACACGGTTGCGCTCGGCGTCGACCCAGCCGGCCGCGCCGATGCCGACCGCGTGCACGTCGTGGCGGTCGGAGAGGTCCAGTACGAGCTCGCAGATGGTGTCCTCGACGACCTTCGGGCTCTTCGACTTGTCCGGCGTCTCCGTGCGGAGCTTCTCCAGGATGTTGCCGTCGGCGTCGACGACGCCCGCCATCACCTTCGTACCGCCGATGTCGATGCCGACCGTGGGTACGCGCGGTGCGGTGAGGTGGGAACGGCGCTCGCGCGTTCCCACGGTCCGCAGGACGGTGGCCCGCGCGGAGCCGCGGTGGGTGAAGTCGCGGTAGGTGCTCATCGCGCCGATTCTGCCGTACCCTGCCGCGGAGTGCTGCGGGGGGCGCCGCGGGGGCGAGGTCCGGTTCTTGTCTGCGGGTTCGTTGGGGCTGGTCGCGCCCACGCGGCGGAGCCGCACAATGTCACAGCCCCGCGCCCCTTGAAGGCACGGGTGCTCGCCCCTACGTGGCACAGACCTCCAGCTTTGTCACGAGCGTACTAGCAGCTGGAACTCGAACGAGTAGCGGGACGCGCGGTACGTGTGGGTGCCGTATTCGACCGCTCTTCCCGTGTCGTCGAACGTGGTGCGTTGCATGGTCAGCAGGGGGGCGCCCTCGGGTTCGCCGAGGCGGTCGCCCTCGACGGCGGTGGCGGCGCGGGCGCCGATGGTCTGGCGGGCGCTGTGCAGGGTGATGCCCGCGGCGCGCATCAGCCGGTACAGGCCGGTCGCCTCCAGTTGGCTGCTCTCCAGGTCGAGGAGCCCGGTGGGCAGGAAGTTGCACAGGTACGCCATCGGCTCGCCGTGGGCCAGTCGCAACCGCTCGACGCGGTGCACCTGGCTGCCCTCGCTGACGCCGAGCGCGGCGGCGACCTCGGCGGAGGCGGGGGCGAAGGTGTTGGTGAGCACCTGGGTCGCGGGGCGCTGTCCGGCCGCCTCCAGGTCGTCGTACAGGCTGCTGAGCTCCAGCGGGCGTTTGACCTGGCTGTGCACGACCTGGGTGCCGACACCACGCCGGCGCACCAGAAGGCCCTTGTCGACGAGGGACTGGATGGCCTGGCGTACGGTCGGCCGGGAGAGGCCGAGACGGCCGGCGAGCTCGATCTCGTTGCCCAGCAGGCTGCCGGGGGTCAGGATTCCGTGCTCGATCGCGGCCTCGAGTTGCTGGGACAGCTGGAAGTACAGCGGGACCGGGCTGCTGCGGTCTACGCTGAGCTGGAGCGACACGGTCGGGTCCACTTCTGGTTTCGGCACGGCCCGAGCGTAGCTCCGGCTCTTGTTGACGGGAAGTTGCGCAGTCCGATTGTCCGGACAAACCATTGACACGATGCTGTGATCGACCTCAGTTTGTTCCCATGCGCATCGGACTCATAGGCGCTGGTCGCATCGGTACGTTCCACGCGACCACGCTCAGCCGTCACCGTGATGTCGGCTCACTCATCATCACGGACGTCGACACCGCTCGGGCCCAGGAGCTCGCGGACCGCCTCGGGGAGACGGCGGCGCCCGGGGTCGACGAGATCTTCACCTGGGGGGTGGACGCCGTGGTGATCACGGCGGCGACCGCGGCCCACGCCGAACTGATCGGTCGGGCAGCACGCTCCGGGCTCCCCGTCTTCTGCGAGAAGCCCATCGCCGTTGATCTGCAAGGCACGTTGAACGCGCTGGCCGAGGTGGAGGCGGCCGGGACCGTGCTCCAGATGGGGTTCCAGCGCCGCTTCGACGAGGGGTACGTGCACGCGCGGGACGCCCTGCGGTCCGGCCGGGTCGGACGGCTGCACACGGTGCGGGCGACGACGGCGGACCAGGAGCCGCCGCCGGCCGCATATCTGCCGCTGTCCGGTGGGATCTACCGGGACGGCCTGGTGCACGACTTCGACATCCTGCGCTGGGTGACCGGGCAGGAGGTCGCCGAGGTGTACGCGACCGGGTCCGATGCGGGGCAGGCGATGTTCCGTGAGGCGGGTGACGTCGGGACGGCCGCGGCGGTGCTCACTCTGGAGGACGGGACGCTGGCGACGGTGACGGCGGCACGGCAGAACGGCGCGGGATACGACGTCCGCATGGAGCTCGCCGGGGAGCTGGACACGATCGTGGTCGGGCTGGACGACCGGACGCCGATCGCATCCACCGAGCCGTCCGGGCCGCCGCCCGCCGACAAGCCGTGGACCGGGTTCCTGGAGCGGTTCGCGCTCGCGTACGAGGCGGAGGTCGCCGCGTTCGTGCAGGTGGTGCGGGGTGAGCGGGCCAACCCGTGTGACGGCCGCGCGGCCCTCCACTCCCTCCGCATCGCCGAGGCGTGCGAGCTGTCCCGCCTGGAGCGGCGTCCTGTTCAGCTCGGGGAGATCGCGGGGGCGCGGGACTGAGACCTCGCGCGCGGCCTGAGGGGGGAAGGGTTTGGTCCGGCTTTGGTCCGGTTGAGCCTCTCCCTCCGAGCCGGTCGAGCCTCTCCCCCTGAGTCCAGTTGAGCCCCTCCCCTGAGCCCGTGGACCGCTTGCGCCCCGCCACGCCTTCAGCCCGTACGACGCACGCGCCGCCTCCTAGTGCCCGTCCTCCTCCAGTTCCTCCAGGAGGCCCGCGTCATAGGTCAGCAGCGCGATCTGCACCCGGTTGTTGAGGTCGAGCTTGGCGAGAATGCGGGAGACGTGGGTCTTGACGGTGGCGACGCTCATGAACAGTCCGGCGGCGATCTCCGCGTTCGAGGCGCCCCGGCCGACCGCGACGGCGACCTCGCGCTCGCGGTCGTTGAGGACGGCGATACGGGTACGCGCGTGCGTGCGGCGGGTGTCGGGCCCGGGCCCGGCGGCGTGTTCCATCAACTGGCGGGTGACGGCGGGCGAGAGCACGGGGTCGCCGGCCGCGACCCGCCGCACCGCTTCGACGATCTCCGCGGGCGGGGTGTCCTTCAGGACGAACCCGGCCGCGCCCGCGCGCAGCGCCCGCAGCACCTGCTCGTCGGCGTGGAAGGTGGTGAGGACGACGACCTGGGGAGCGTCCTCGCGGCCGCGGAGCCGCTCGGTGGCCGCGAGGCCGTCCACGTTCGGCATCCGGATGTCCATGAGGACGACGTCCGGGCGGGTGCGGTCGACGAGCGCCTCGACCTCGTCTCCGTCGGCGCCCTCACCGACGATCTCGATGTCGTCGGCACCGCCCATCATGAAGGTCAGGCCGGCTCTCACCAGGGGGTCGTCGTCGACCAGGAGCAGTCGGATCGCAGTCATGCGGCCTACCGTAATGAGGCCGCGGCCGCGGGACCGTGCGGATCGGACCGCACGAGTTCGGCCATACTGCCCGACGGGCCGTTCCGGGGCGCCCGTGCCGTCGCCCGCGCCCCGTGTCAACCGTTAGGGTCAGTCCTCGCCATCGTCCCCAACTTCCTTAGGAGTTCCGTGCGTTACCGGCTGCTGGGGCGGACCGGGCTCCGCGTGTCCGAGTTGTTCCTCGGTGCCATGACGTTCGGCGAGCAGGGCGGGGTGGGGGCGCCCAAGGAGGAGTGCGCGCGGATCCTCGACGCGTACGCGGCGGTCGGCGGCAACGTGATCGACACGGCCGTCAACTACCGGGGCGGCGAGAGCGAGCGCATCGTCGGCGAGCTGCTCAAGGGGCAGCGCGACCGCTTCGTACTGTCCACCAAGTACACGGTCTCGCGCGACGGTTCCGACCCGAACGCGGCCGGCAACCACCGCAAGAACCTCGCCCTGTCGCTGGAGACCAGCCTGCGCCGCCTGGACACCGACTACGTCGACATCTACTGGGTGCACATCTGGGACCGGAACACACCCGTCGAGGAGACCATGCGTGCCCTCGACGACGCCGTACGGTCCGGGAAGGTGCTGTACGTCGGTATCTCGGACGCCCCGGCCTGGGTGGTCGCGCGCGCCAACACCCTGGCGGAGTGGCGGGGCTGGAGCCCGTTGTCGGCGCTCCAGGTGCCGTACAGCCTGCTCAACCGGGACGCGGAGCGCGAACTGCTGCCGATGGCCGAGGCGTTCGGCATGTCGGTCGCGGCGTGGAGTCCGCTGCAGAACGGCGTTCTGTCCGGCAAGTACACCCGTCCGGGCGGCCTCGCGCCGGGGACGGCGACCCGTCTGTCGGCCGACGCGATCGGTGACCGTGAGCGCGCGGTGGCGGAGGCCGTGCAGGAGGCCGCCGACGAACTCGGCGTGACCCCGGCGCAGGTGGCCATCGCCTGGACGACGGCCCGCTTCCCCGGCGTCCACCCCGTCCTGGGCGCCCGGCGGGTCGAGCAGCTCACGGACAACCTCGGTGCGGCCGGACTCGTCCTGCCCGACGATGTGGTGGCCCGGCTGGAGGAGGCCACGGACTTCCGCCCGGGGTTCCCTGCCGAGTTCATCGAGGACACGTCGGCGTGGGTGTACGGGACGGCCGGGCAGCGCGTGGTGCCCCGTACGCCCTGAGACCCCTGTTGCGCCCCGGCGCGGGACGGCAATGCGCAGCTCGCCGTTCAGCGTCCGCGTACGGGATCGCGCGCCCCTCGGCGCCGGGCGCGCCGCGCTCCCCGCCGGACGGTCAGCCCCAAGGGAGCCAGGCCCGCAGCTGGAAGCCGCCGTCCTCGTCGGCGCCGTGCTCCAGACGGCCGCCGGCCAGTGTGGCGCGCTCGGTCAGGCCGATGAGGCCCTGGCCGGAGCCGGGGACGGGCGGGACGTCGCCGGGAGGAGCGGGGTTGCGCACGGAGAGGGTGAGCCCGTCGCCGGGGGCGCCCGCGACGGACACGGTGACCTCCGCTCCGGGGGCGTGCTTGCGGGCGTTGGTCAGGCCCTCCTGGGCGATGCGGTACGCGGTGCGGCCGACGGAGGCGGGCACGGCCGCGGACTCGGTGACACGGTTGTCCAGGACGACCTTCATGCCGGCCTCCCGGGATTCGGCGACCAGCGTGTCCAGCGCGACGAGCGTCGGCTGGGGGCGGCCGGTGTCGTCGGGGTCGCCCGCGCGCAGGACGCCGATGATCTCCCGCAGGTCCTGCAACGCCTCGTGCGCGCTCTCCCGGATGACGCCCGCCGCCCGTGCGACCTCGTCGCGGGGCGCGTCGGGCCGAAACTCCAGCGCTCCCGCGTGCACGCTCAGCAGGGTGAGGCGGTGGGCCA
Organism: Streptomyces acidicola; assembly: GCF_009377235.1. GTDB lineage: Bacteria > Actinomycetota > Actinomycetes > Streptomycetales > Streptomycetaceae > Streptomyces > Streptomyces acidicola. The sequence continues at coordinate 4,496 of NZ_VMNX01000234.1, read as the reverse complement.
GCACGTCGTGCATCTCGCGCGCGATGGCCTCCCGGGCGAGCCGCTGCGCCTGTTCGGCCCGCAGGGCGGCCTCCGTCTCGGCGCGCCGGGCCCGGTCCCGCAGGCTCAGCATGAGCTGTCGTTGGGAGCGAACGAACATGCCCCAGCCGGTGATCGCGACACCGAGCAGCACCGTGAGGACGACGGACACGAGGTAGGGCAGGTCCGGATCGGGTCGCCACCAGAAGAAGAGCGGAGCGAGCGCGAGGGAGATGCCGACGATCCAGGCGTTGTGACGGAACGGCCGGTGCACGGCCAGCGTGAAGAACGCGACCAGGACCGCGCCGCCCGCCGTGTTGGAGACGAAGGAGACCGGCAGCATCGCCACGGCGAGGCCCAGCGGCCATCTGCGCCGCAGCCAGACCGCCGCACAGGAGAGGGCCCCGATCAACTGGTCGGCGGCGGCCAGGGCCTCCGGTGTGCCGGGGTCCATGGACATGTCGTTCGCGCCGATCATGCCGAGGAGGACGGCGAACCCGAAGACGGTGAAGTCGACGATCCAGTCGCGCACCGTACGCCGGGGGCGACCGGAGCGTCCGACGCGGTGCGGCCGGTCCGGGTCCAGTCGGGTGACCACGGCCGACGGCAACAGCCAGCGCCGACCGGGCAGTTCCCGCGCCGGCGGCGCCTCGGGCTCTGCCCGGGAGGGCACCTCCGGTTGCGCTGTGCTCAGCGGGGCGTAGGGCGCGGCTGCGGGCGCGGGCGCGGGATTGTCACCTCTCACGGTCGACAAATCTATGCAGAGATGGCGTCGGGCACCTCCCCCCGGACCCGATGGACGACCAAAGTCGGAGCCCCGCAGACTTTCGGCGACCGGCCGCGCGCGGGGCGGAGACTTCCGTCGGACATCCCCCGCCCCGCGGCCGATGGAGTGGCGGGTCCACGGGGCCCAGGATCCTGGGTATGAAGCAGTTCCTGGAGTTTCTCGGTTTCATCGCCCTGGTGCAGGGCTCGGGCGGTCTGGTGTACGAACTCACGGGCAAGCTGGGCTGGGGGCTCACCCAGCGGTGGAGCGCCCTGGACGGCTACGAGATCTATGTGAGCATCGCGCTGATCGTCCTGGCGCTCGCGCTGTTCGCGGCGGCCGGCAGCCGCAAGCCGAGCTGAACGCCCACCCGGCAGGGCAGACGTTCAGCTCAGGGCGCCCAGCTCAGGGCGCTGAGCTCAAGGCGATCAGCGTCGTAGTCGTACGAGGACAGCGCCGAGCTGGTCAGGATGTGGTCCAGGACCTGGGAGTTGCCCTGGTACACGTAGGTGTAGCGCTCCCCGGCCGGCAGCGTGGCGGGCAGGTCGGTGAGGCCGGTGCCCGCGGTCAGGGTGGACAGGGTCCCGGAGAACTCGAAGTCGTTCAGGTCACCGAGGACCACGACCCGGGCGCTGGGCTGGACGGCCAGGAGCTGCTTCACGAAGGTGTTGACCTGGGCTGCCTGCTGGGAACGCTGCGTCTCCGAGCTGCGGGTGGGCGGCTGGACACGGGCGTCGAGGGACTGGTCGCCGCCCTTGGAGGTGAAGTGGTTGGCGATCAGGAAGGCGGTCCAGCGCGGTGGCCGTCAGCAGGCTGAGGCGTGAGGGACGGGGAGTTCCCAGGCCGGACTTCATGAGGGTGCCTTTCGCGAGCGGTAAAGAGAGGGGTTCGCGAGCACCGCTCGGGGCGTCTGGGGGAACGCGCCGTGGCGGCAGGGAAGTTGTAGTGACGTCAGGTTTCGTGGGGGCAACTCCCACAGATGATCTACGCGTGTCACATCTATGCGCGTTGCGCTAGCGTACGGCCTGCAGCTCGCAGCCACATCCCTGCGCGAGGGCCACTCCCGCCGGCCCGCCTGGACCACACAGCCTCGACACCGACGTCCCGTCAGCGGGCGCGCGTCACCCTTTACACGAGTAACTCGGCCGCTTCGCTCTGCACCGCACTTGAACTCGCTGAGCCCGCCGCCTTGTTGTCAAGCCGCCCCGGCCGGGATGCTACGGCGCCTGGCCCCGCGACCATGGTTGGGGTGTTCCGCGGGGCCAGACGTGTTCGCGAGAAACGCTCTGTCAGGTCTTCAGCTGCCTCCACGGCAACCGGGAGCCCACCGCGTCGGACGGGTCAGCGTTGGTTGCCTCGGCAGCCGATCGAGGCCCTCAAAGGCGTCGATTGATCACCCGGTTCGTCGACGGCTCTCAGCAGCTGTACTTGATGAGGCTGAAGGAGGCGTAGTGGTCGGCGGTGTAGTAGTCCTCTTGGGTCTTCTGACCGGTGACGATGCGCCGAGCGCCGCGCGTCGACGAGCCGGGCGTCTTGACCGTGTACTCGTGGTAGTAGCCGCTGGACTGGCTGGGCAGGATGCCTTCCCGGTTCTGGAAGACGCCCCCGTCCTGCGGGTAGGGGAAGGGGCCGCCCGACTCGATCAGGTCGAGCGTGTCGTGCGCCTGGGCCGGGAGGTTGCTGTAGCAGATGCTGCCGACAGCGGCCGCCGAGGTGTCCGCGGCGTTGGCAGTGACGGTGCCGCCCACGAGCAGGGCGGACAGAAGGGCGGCAGAGGCGCCGATGCGTGTCATGCGTGGGGGGAATCTCATGGGCTCATGATGATGCGCGTAGATAGTGGCATGTCAATGACAAGCTCCATGATTTCCCGGGCGCGTCACGTAAGTTTTCGGGGAGTTAACCGAAGCCGACCGGCCGACCGGCTGACCGGCCGACTTCGACCGCCCGCGCGCCCGACCGCGAGGAAGAGACGCGGGCAGGCGGGCGGGTGAGCAGCCTCCGAAGGGCTAGGCGTTCTCGGGCAGTTCGTACGAGCCGTACGTGGGCCGCCCTTCGAGCTCGTACGTCTGGATGGAGACTCCCCGGCTGGTGATGCGCCCCCCGACGTGCCGGAACGCGGTCGGGACCAGGCCCTGCGCGAACAGGCGCAAGCCGGAGCCGAGGACGACGGGGAAGGTCAACAGGTGCACGGTGTCGATCAGGTCGACGGCGAGGAGGGACTGGGCGAGGGCGCCACTGCCATGGATCTGGACCTCGCCCTCGGTGCGCTTCTTGAGGTCTGCGACCTCCTTCTCCAGGTCGCCCCCGAGGACGGTCGTGTTGTTCCATCCGGGCTGTGTGAGGGTGCTCGAAGCGACGTATTTGGGAAGCGAGTTGAGCTTGGAGGCGACCGGGTGGGTCGGGTCGGTGACCTTCGGCCAGTAGGCCGCGAAGATCTCGTACGTCCGCCGGCCGAGCAGGAACGCGTCCGCCCGGTCGAAGACCTCGTTGATGAACCGTCCGAAGTCCTCGTCGCCGTACGGGACGGTCCAGCCGCCGTGCTCGAAGCCGTTTCGGCGGTCCTCGTCGCGGCGGCCGGGGGCCTGGTGGACGCCGTCGAGGGAGACGAAGCCGGTGAGGGTGAGCTTGCCCATGGTGAGGTGCCTTCCGCGAGGGGGATGCGCTGTCGTACGGGTGGGTCCGCTGCCATCAGTTGTCATCAGCCGCTATCGGCCGCTATCAGCTGTCACCAGTGCAGACCCCGCCGGCGTCGGTAACTCATCGGTCGGCACGGTGGAGCCCGTGATCGGGCGACGTCGTCGTCCGTTTGCCGCCAGCGTTGGGAGGTGGGGGGCGCTGGGATGGTGGGCATGACATCGATACGGATTTCGGACTCGGCTGAGGGCTCGGCCTCGGCTTCGGCATCGACGGCGACTGCGGCTTCGGCTTCGGCTTCGGTGAGTGACTTGAACGGCAAGGTCGCCCTCGTGACCGGCGGGAGCCGTGGCATCGGCGCGGCCACCGCCGTACGGCTCGCCCAGGAGGGTGCGGATGTGGCGATCACGTACGTAGAGGGCAAGGAGGCGGCCGAGGACGTCGTACGGCGGATCGAGGCGCTGGGGCGGCGGGCCCTGGCCCTGCGCGCGGATGCCGGGGACGGGGCCGAGGCCGCCGGGGTGGTGGATCGCGCGGTCGAGGCTTTCGGGCGCCTCGACGTACTCGTCAACAACGCGGGCGTTGGCTTGCTCGGGCCTCTGGAGTCCCTGTCCCCGGCCGACGTCGACCGAGTGCTGGCGGTGAACGTGCGAGGGGTGTTCCTGACGTCCCAGGCGGCTGTGCCGCGTATGGCGCGCGGGGGCCGGTTCATCACGATCGGCTCGTGCATGGCCCAGCGGGTGCCGGGGCCGGGTGGCACGCTCTATGCGACCAGCAAGTCCGCGTTGGTCGGTCTGACGAAGGCGCTCGCCCGGGAGCTGGGTGAGCGTGGGATCACCGCGAACATCGTCCATCCAGGTCCCGTTGACACGGACATGAACCCCGCGGACGGTCCGCACGCCTCCGCTCAGGCGGGCGCGACGGCCCTCGGCCGGTACGGCTCGTCGGAGGAGGTGGCGTCGATGGTCGCGTATCTGGCGAGGGGCGAGACGGCGTACGTCACGGGGGCGGAACTGTCGGTGGACGGCGGGTACGCGGCGTAGGGGTAGGGGGTTCATCGCCCCCGCCGCCCCTACCC
>NZ_VMNX01000233.1 GCF_009377235.1 Streptomyces acidicola | reverse complement strand
GAAACGCACGGGTCAGCACCCCAATCGCGATCCGATCCGAAAGCCGGTCATCCAACGACGACTTCACCTGTCCAGGCCTTGGCACACCACACTCAACGACCCGAAAGCCCCAAAGTCACCGGTATTGGCCCTAGATGATCGATTCCAAGGGGGCCTATGAGTGGAGGCAGGTTCATGCGCCTCGGTCATCGGCCGATCACTCGGTGATGGGCCAGCCGATGACCTGGTCGAGCTCAAGATCGCGGAGGATGGCGTTGTCGAGCTTGATGCCGGTGGTGTTGGTCAGCCCGTGAGGCGGGATGCCGGTGCGGACCTGACCGAATCGCGCGCCGGTCAGGTCCGCCTCTCGGAGGTCGGCGCCGGTCAGATCGCAGCCCGCCAGGGAGATGCCTCGCAGGGAGGCGCCGCGGAGGTTGGCCCCGCGAAGATCGCACAGTTTGAAGTGGCAGCCGTCCAGGGTGGCGTGACGCAGATCGGCCCCGCGGAACGAGCACCGGGTGAACCACAACTGCTGCAGGGACACCGACGCGAGATCATCACCATCGAAGGACTGCCTTTGGAGCGCCGCATTCCGACGGCGTGACGCGAGGTCTTCCTTTGCCGTCACCGCTCTGTCCATGCGGACATCGTGTCAGCCCGGGGAGGCGGCTGTCGCCGGCAATTGCGGACTCCGGAGGCACCGTCCAGCCCAGAAGGTTGCGCGAAAGTGGCACCCGGGTCAGGCGAGGGAGTCCAACGTCGGTGTGTGAAGACTGAGTTGGATTCCCTCGCGACCGCACTCTATGTGAAAGCCGACGATCTGCTGAAGGCTTCGCCGCAGCTTGCCCCGTGGCGGCCGCCGGTGGGTGTCGCGCCGCTGTTGAGCGACGCCGAGTTGGTGACCTTGGCGATGATGCAGGCGATGCCCGGCTGCTGCGACCGGCCCGCAAGGGCGAAGCCGAGCGGGCCGGATCACAGCTGTTCAAGCCGTTGCGGCAGGTCATCGAGTCGATCAACAAGACCTTCAAGGGACAACTCGACCTCGAACGCCACTGCGGCCGCACACTCGCGGGTGTGGCCGTCCGCATCCTGCAGCGCATCCTCGCGCTCCAGGTGCATCCCGGCCGCGTCGTGGTGAGCTCGGACGGCGGTGGAGTCCACGCTGACCAGGGTCAAGTCGACCTCACCCCGCTTTGCGGCTTCCGCGATCACGCGATCGAGAAGGGCCTCGAAGACACCGTTGATCGCGCCTGATACGAGCCCTATCCGTACGGGTTGAGTGCCCAGAAACGGACGGTGTCGCTGCGATGGTCGAACCACAGGTTGGTGGAGTAGCCGCTGCCGTCGCGGTCGAGCTCGTGCGACCGGACCCACTGCGGGTTCTCCGGCCCCTCGCCCTTGAGTGGCTTCTCGAACCACGAGGAGAAGTCATCGGCCGGCCCCTCGGAGACGAAGGCGTGGGCCGCCGTCAGCTCGACAAGTCTCCCCGGTGTCAGCCGGGCGAAGCCCGAGATCACCAGCTCCGGCGAAGGCATGCCCCGGTCGTTGTCCCGGCTGCTCACCCACTTGGCGTCGGTGAGCCGGCCCAGCAGCGGGAACGCCCGCTGCAGCGGTGCAGTGTCGGTGTGCCAGTCCCCCTTGGCCCCGTTCGCCACCTGACGCAGGGCCCACCAGGCAGCTAGGACCGCCAGCCCCGCCCCGATCAGTTTCCGTCGCTCCAACGCGATCCCCCTCACGCCTGACTTCGGGGGCACCTTATCTGGCTCGAGCACCTCACCCGGACCGCCTATTGATCACGACCAAATACGCGCCCTAGTGCTCTGAGCGGATTAGGTTCGCCGGAAGCTCGCGGTGTTCGGCATGGACGGGCCTCACTAACCCTCCGTAGGCTGATGATCACCTACGAAGGGGGCGGGGTGAACGGCAATCCGCTGCACCACTGGATTGGGCTGTCCGTGTCGACGGCGCTCATGTTGCCGGTCCCGGTGACGATGCTGGCAGGGCGGACACCGCCGTGGATGCGGAAGCGGCAGGCAGGGATGCGGCTTCGCGCCTACGGCTTCCTGTGCTTCTACGCCCTCATACTCGTCAACAGCATCCCCCGGATCGCCGACGCCTCCTACGAGACGGCCAGGGCCTGCACGTACGTCGGCGGCGCCTTCGGCGCCGCCGGTGCCGTCCTGTTCCTGCTCGCGGCACGCAAGGATTCACGCGCCCAGACAGCTGGCCCGGTCGAACCTCGGGAAGGCTGAGAGACAGCTTGCCGCGCCTGCCGCGTCACGGGTTGGTCAGGCTGCCGGCGCGAGGGGGCGTCCGCCCCAACGGATGCCTTTCTCGCTGCGGATGCGGGCGCGTTCCTTGCGCTGGGCAGCGAGGACGTCGGGGCGGCGGGCGTTGGCGTTGAGCCAGTGGAGGTGGTTCGGGTGGTTGGAGTTGGCCAGAGTGAACTGTCGCAGCGGGCCGAAGTGCGCCTCGATCGGGTTGGCCCATGAGGCGTAGGTCGAGGTGAAGCACAGTTCGACCTTGTTGTTCTTCGCCCAGCGGCGGATGTCCGCGCCGGTGTGGGTGGAGAGGTTGTCCAGAATGATGTAGATCGGGGCGCCGTCCGGCCGGGCGGCACGGATCGACTTCAATGCGGCCAGGCGCGGCGGCGGTTGACACCCCACAAGCGGTCGTCGCCGACGGAGTAGCAGCCGTGGAAGTAGGTGACGCCGTGGGTGCGGCGGTAGGTTGCCGGGAGTCGGTCGGGCTTGCTCCGCTTCGCCCAGCAGGAGCCTGCGGGTGAGCCTGATTCCGAGGGGCCCGAACTCGTCGAAGGCGAAGACACGGTCCGGGAAGCGGTCCAGCACCTGCTCGATGCGGTCAAGCTTGGCATCGCGGTCGGGGTCGGGGGACTCCTTCCAGGTCTTGGTTCGCTGGAAGGTGATGCCGCGGCGCCGGAGCAGGCACCGTAAGGCTTCCCGACCGATGCGGATGACGCGTCCGTGTACGCGGCGCAGGTAGGCGGCGAGTTTACGGATCCGCCCCGGCGGAACGTTCGCCGAGCTCCACCGGCTCCAAGACAGCTCCCAGGCGGATGGGGCGGCGGCAAATTGATCAACAGGAGGAGAAGACACCTCATCCCTATCCCGGCATCCCTGTGCCCATTCGTTGAACTCCTCCGGACAGGCCTCTGGGGACTACTCAGTCGACGAAGTCGGCGATGAGGGTGGCGAATTCGTCGGGGGTGGTCAGCCGGATGCCGAGGGTTTCGGCCTTGGTGCGTTTGGATCCGGCTCCTTCTCCGGCGACGACCAGGGTGGTCTTCTTGGAGACGCTGGAGGAGGAGCGGCCTCCGGCGCGTTCGATGAGTTCGTTCATCTGGTTGCGGCTGAGCTTCTCCAGGGGGCCGGTCATCGCTCCGGTGACCACGACCGTCATTCCGGCCAGCGGCATCGCCGCTCCCTCTGCGGCCTCTGGACTGTCGCCGTCCGCGGTGTCGCCTGTCGTGGGGGAGAGCGGGGTGGCGCCGGGCTCGCTCATGTTCACCCCGGCCGCAATGAGTTTGTCGATGAGCGGGGCGAGTTCGGCGACTTCGGCGACGATGGACGGGGCCTTCTCGGTACCGATGCCCTCGACCTGCTGCATCGTTTCGGCGTCGGCGGCGCGGATGGCGTCCATGGTGGCAAAGTGGCGGGCGATGCGGCGGGACATGGAACGGCCGGTGCCGCGGATCCCGAGCGCGCACAGTACCCGTGACAGTGGCTGGTCCTTGGCCGCGGCGATCGCGGCGAGGAGGTTGTCGGTGCTGGTCTCGCCCATCCGCTCCAGGCCCAGGAGCTGGTCGCGGGTGAGGGTGAACAGGTCGGCGAGGTCCGCGACCAGGCCGGCTTCGACGAGCTGGACGACGCGGGTGTGGCCCAGGCCCTCGATGTCGAGCTCGTCGCGGCCGGCGGCGTAGGAGAGGGAGGCGACGAGGTGGCAGTTGCGGCCCATCTCGCAGCGCCAGAGCTGTTCGCTGGTGTCGATGCCGGCGCCGCAGCGCGGGCACGCCTCGGGGAAGGCGATGGGCTGTTCGGTACCAGTGCGCAGGTGGGCGACGGGGGCTTCGACGCGGGGGATGACGTCGCCGGCGCGGTGGACCATGACGTGGTCGCCCAGGCGCAGGTCGCGGCGGGTGATGTCGGATGGGTTGTGGAGGGTGGCGTAGGTGATGGTGGCGCCGTCGATCTCGACCGGCTCCAGCACGCCGCGGGGGGCGATGATGCCGGTGCGGCCGACGTTCCACTCCACCTCCAGCAGCCGGGTGATCTTCTGGACGGCCGGCAGCTTGTAGGCGATCGCCCAGCGCGGCGCGCGCGATCCCGATCCGGCTCCCTGCTGGTCGGCGGCCAGGTCGGCCTTGATAACGATCCCGTCGATCCCGAACGGCAATTCGGCCCGCAGCGCGGCGATCTCTTTTACTCGGGCCAGGACCTGTTCGGTGGTGTCGGCGGTGACGCCGGGCACGGCGGTCGTGGCGGTGGTGTTCACCCCGTACGCGGCGACCTGCGCCATGAGGTCGCTGTGGGCGAGTTCGCCCAGCCGCTCGGCCAGAAGGGGCTCAGTGTCCGGAAGCGGCAGCAGGCCGTAGCCGAAGAACGTCATCGGCACCGTGTAGGCACGTTCCTTGGCCCGCAGGGTGCCCGCGGCGGCGTTGCGCGGATTGGCGAACGGCTGCCCGCCGTGGGCGGTACGTACCTCGTTGGCGTGCTCGAACTGGGCGGTGGTCATCAGGACCTCGCCGCGCACCTCCACCGTGACCGGCTCCGCCAGCTCATGTGGCAGGCCCTCGATCGTGCCGATGGCGTGCGTGACGTCCTCCCCGGCCGTCCCGTCGCCGCGCGTGATCAGCCGGCTGAGGCGGCCGCGGGTGTAGCGGGCTGCTATCGCGAGACCGTCCAGCTTCGGCTCGGCTCCGATGAGAACACGTTGTCCAGGCTCAGCATCGCCACCGTGTGCGGGACATCGCCCTCCACGGCCCCGCCGGCGACCTTCCCAGTGGGGGAGTGCGGCAGTACCTGGTCGGGGTGCTCGGCCTCCCACGCCACGATGCCGCGCACCAGCCGGTCGTAGGTGTCGTCGTCCAGTGCCGAGGTGCCGCCCGCGTAGTACGCGGCCGACGCCTTCACCGCGTCCTCGACCGCCTGCGCGTAGGCGGCGACATCCACGATCACTGCAGCAGGTGTTGTCATGCCCGTCATCCTGCACGCCACCACTGACAACACCTCTGCTGCCGACGTCTGACAGCGGCCACCAGGATTTCCCCGCGTACGGCCAGTTGGCGTGGTTACGCAAGGTAGCCGAAGGGAGCCGTCGCCATGGGATATTCTCGCCCGGCGTGAAGGCGGGGCCATCCAGGTGGCCGTCACAGTCCCGGGCAAGGCGCCTGTAGAAGTCGCCAAGGACGTGGGCGGCGAGATCCCGGACGGTGCCACCGGTCTCCGCTGGTCGCTGGCCGAGCCGGTCGCCGAAAGTCCCGCCGCGTTCGTCGGCCTGGATGCGGAGACCGCCTGGCGCCTGTGCACCCGCGGCATCCAGCCGAACACCGCCCTATCTCTCGCCCGCATCGATGGCGACCGTGGTCTGGCCGAAGCCGCCTGCCAGATCGTGTCAATCGTTTACTGATGCCGATGGATCTGCTTGCCGAAGTGGACATGCAGACCAGCTCGGCGGCAGTCACACGCGGTGACATCGGCGGCCAGTTGTCTCCCCAATAACTGGCCGCCAATGGGGAATTTGAACTGGCCGCTAACGGCTGTGTGTCTGTCCTGCGATCCAGTCGGCTGCATTGATGCAGTCGGCCAGATGGTGGCCGGTGAGGGCGTTGAGGGCGACATCGAGGCGTTCGATGTCGCGCATCTGTTGGAGGCGGGGGGCGAGGGTGCGGAAGCCGCCTCGGGCGAATCCGGCGTCGGTCAGGGCCTGCTCCTGTTCGGGGGACAGCGTGGCGTCCCGGAGTCCGCTGAGGGTGTTGACCCCTACCGGTCCCGCCCCTTCGGTCGAGGTGAAGACCTGGGCGTTTCCGGTGTCGTAGTAGCAGCTACAGGCCCGGCCGAAGGACTGTGACAGGGACTGGAGCATCGGGCGGGTGCAGCCCACGTAACCGGTCATTCCGTCGACTTCGATGGCGACGGACCATTCGCCATCGAGGGCCGCGGCGGCGATCAGGGGTGTTTCCTGGTCTTCGGGGACGTCGATGTTCTCCATCGACCATGCGTATTCGTGATGGTCCCGCAGTTCTTTGACGAGGTCACCGACCGGCTCGGGCGACGTGGTGACACCGAGCGCGGTGAGCAGGTTCTGGGGCGTGGTGGGGGCGAGGGTGAAGCAGGCGGCGCCAAACTCGCGGTACCAGGCGAACAGGTCCATCGGATGTGTGTCTTTCTGTCGTGCACGGGAAGGGGCGGCAGTCTGGCATGGGCGAGGGGCCCGCAGGAAGTCCTGCGGGCCCCTCGTGATCCTCGTCGTGCGCTCGTCAGAGGTTAGCTGATGCGCACGTAGAAGGTGTCATTGGTGGCTTCTGGGGTCGGCAGGGACAGATCCCAGGCAAGGACCCGGTCAGATCCGTAGAAGCCGAGGAGGCTTCCGCCGGCGGACTGGTTCTGCGTCCTGTTGACCGCCCTCACCGAGAAGTCCCAGTTGGGACTGGCTGCACCCTCCACGGTAGAGCGGAACGGGAACTCGTCGCAGTCCTGGCCGGTGGTGGGTTGAAGGGCCAGGGGCAGGCCAGTGGTGGAGTAATTGCCGGTCTTCTGGCAGGCGGCGTCCTTCTCCGCCGTGTTGGCGTCCATGATGCCCGAGTGCAGGGACTCGGTCAGGCGGTGCAGGCCCTCGCCGTTCCATGTCCCGTCGTACTCACCGGGGAACCGCTTCCACGTCGAGCTGGTCGGATAGGTGCTGTTCGGGTTGGCGAATGCGTCCTGGATGTGCTGGGCGACGTCCCGGTTCGGCGAGTCGGTGGCCGTGCTGTATGCGATGAAGGGAATGACTTCCTGGAACACGCAGGACTGCGGACGGGTGTCGGAGAAGTAGGTGGCCGAGTCGCAGCGGGGGTGCAGGGACTGCACGACGCCCGGCTGATCGGTGTCGTACTCGTCACTGTCGGTGTAGTACTCCATCGTCAGACGATGCAGGCCGAGCTTGTCGCGGCCCCACATGCCGTACTCGGGGCTGCTGGTGTCCCAGGGGTACCAGGTGGTGCTGTTGTCCCACGATCCCCACGTCATCGTTGCGGAGGGCTGGAACGTCGAGCATGCGGTGAGCACCTGCTGGCACTGGCCGATCAGGGACAGCGGGACGCCGGGGGCGGTCGCCCAGTCGTCGATGATGCCCCAGTCGTAGTCCACCGAGCCCTTCTGAATCCGGGCGAACAGGCGGGTGGAGCGGTTGGTGGTGGAGTTCTGTCCGAACAGTTCCATGTTGGCGTAGGTGGTGCCCATGTGCTCGATCTTCGCGCCGGTGGTCTTGTCGACCTTCCAGTAGTCCGCGGTGATCTTCTTGCGTTCGCAGTAGCTGTACCGGTCGAACACGAAGGTGTAGTCGGTGTTGCTCTTGTCTGGGAAGAAGCAGAGCTGAGCGAGGGCGTCCGGCGGGGTGTCGCCGATGGAGTAGGTGTGAGTGAAGGCGTTGACGTTGCTCATCGAGAGCGTGCTTGCGGACTTGTCGGCCTTGCGCTCGGGGAGCTTGAACGGCTTGTTCTTGGCCTCGGTGGCGAAGGCGCGGGCGTCGGCCATCACCTTCTTGAACTGCTCCTCGGTGCCCTTGGTGTCCTTCAGCTTGGCCTTCGGACGGGCGCGGCTCGCGCTCTGGGCGGTCTCGGGACTGGGGGAAACCAGCTCGCCCTTGACGCGCTTCTTGGCCTTTTCGATGTCGTCCTCGGTAAGGAGGACTTCCATCTTCGGCGTGGAGCCGGCGGGGATGGCGGTGGTGGAGATCTGCGGCTCGACCTGGTCCGCGACCGCGGTGACGGTATCGGTGCTGCGGGCGCTGTTAGGGGTGAAGGTTCCGGCGAGTGCCGCCGTGGCCGTGAGGACGGCAGCGACCGGAAGTATTCGTATGCGCATGAAGTTCCGTTTCTTCGAACTTACGTTCGGTAAAGACATGTTAAGGAACGTATCACGGCGAGATCAGATTTCGATCATGGAATCGAAGGCGAAATTGCGTTCTCTGTGAAGAAACTGCGCTCTCTATGGAGAAACGCAGGAGCTGAACGCTCGTATCGGACACCAGAAGGGGGCACGGGACCGCCGGGAAAACTCCCGCGAGCAGGGCAGGGCCGGCGCGAAGAGCGCGTCAGACGAGGGGTGCGGGCGTGACCGCCCCGGGTACGACTGCGCCCCCGCCGGCCGGGAGGCTCCGTTCCAGTGGTCGTTGCAACACCCCAGTTCAGGGGACGCATTGACTTCGAGATAACGAATCCTGCCACCTCCCGATCGCGGATAAGGCGCCCGGTATGGATGAGTCCCTGACATGGCGCGTCACCCTGGAGGGCCCCCTCTACATCACGCCCCGGCCACCCCGGAGCTGGAGCACTTCTACGACAACGTGCTGGACGACAGCACGTACGAGGGTCCCGAGCCACCGACCACGTCGAGGCGGACCCTGAGCTGCCCCGAATGCGGCACCGACCGCGACCTGGTCATCACGGGGCGCTGGACCGACCCGGCGCGCATGACCTGCCCGGATGGGCACGAGTGGACAGAGGACATGGTGGTCGACGACGACGGGACCACCCTCATGCAGATGTTCATCAAGGGGTCGGACCGCTACAGCGAGTACGCCTGCTGACGACAGGCCCCGGCCGCTCCCGCTGGCGACTGCTGCCCGCCCACCCCGTTCGCGTACGTACGGTGTGGGCTGATGTCGGGTCACGCCGGTGCGTGGTGAGGTGTTGTCAACCGACGGAATGCTGTGACCTGCTGAAAATCGTCGCCTTCCGCAGCGGCGCGTCCGGACAGGAAGTACAGCGTCCCGTCCGGACCGAACACCGGTCCCGACTCGCCCTTGTCGGACCGGGTCAGCCGCAGCGCGTCACGCTCCCCGGTCGGATCGATCTCCCACAGAGCGGACACGAACTGCGTCCCGTCCCCGGACAGCGACTGCACGGATGCGACGAGACGAGTGCCATCGACGGACAAAGCAAGGGTGTTGACGCGGGGGCAGGCGACGAGGGCGGACAGGTCACGGAAGGTGGACGGGCCACCGGAGGACTCGGTCATGCGGGCGATTGTCGCCCGCGCGCGACGCGGACGGCCAGGGAGTATGACGTAGAGCGCCTGTCTGTCAGCAACCCTTCCGCCATAACTGCACATACATGGATGTAACGCCGTCCGTTATCGCCGTTACCGAGACGCTTTCGCGGAACGGCCACGCCTGCCCCAGAGGCCCCACGACGGATCTGACCTGCCGCGTTGAGGAAGGAAAACACCTACTGAACCAGCGCGAGTGAACAGGCCGTCAGCCGGGCGCCACTTCCGAGATCAGCACCCTGACGCGGGTCTCGATCGCGTCGCGGATGGGACGTACGGCATCAACACCCTGCCCCGCAGGGTCGTCGAGCTGCCAGGTGAGGTACCGCTTGCTGGGAAAGACGGGGCAGGTATCGCCGCACCCCATGGTGATCACGACGTCGGATGCCTGGACGGCCTCCACCGTGAGGATCTTCGGGGTCTCGGCGGAGATGTCGATGCCGACCTCCTTCATCGCCTCCACGACGGCCGGGTTGACGGTCTCCGCGGGAGCCGAGCCGGCCGAGCGGACCTCGATACGGTCGCCCGCGAGGTGAGTGAGGAAGGCGGCGGCCATCTGGGAGCGGCCGGCGTTGTGGACGCAGGCGAACAGCACCGACGGACGCGGCGTGGTGGAAGAGCTCATGAGCAGGGGCTTTCTCGGGAGAACGGTTCGGTCAGGAGACAGCGGGTTCCGGTTCGCCGTGCGGGACGACGACCTCATCCGGGACGGGAGCAGGGCGGCCGTAGACCACAGCGACGGCCCCCAGCCCCAGCAGGGCTCCCAGCACTTGGGCCGCGATGAACGGGGCGACGGAGGCAGGGGCGATGCCGGCGAAGGTGTCGGTGAACGTCCGGCCGATGGTCACCGCCGGGTTCGCGAACGAGGTGGAGGAGGTGAACCAGTACGCGGCCCCGATGTAGGAGCCCACCGCGGCCGGGGCGAGCGCGGCGCGGCCGATCCGGCTGAGGCCGAAGATCAGGAGGATCAGCCCCGCCGTGGCCACGACCTCGGCCAGCAGCAAGTGCCCGGCGGACCGGTCGTGGGCGGAGAACTTGACCAGCGGCTTGGCGAACATCGCGTCGGCCAGGACCGCGCCGCCGATGGCACCGGCGATCTGGGCGGGCACGTACGCGGCGACGTCCCGCAGGGTCAGGCCGTCCGGATCACGACGGCCGGTGAACCAGGCGGCGAGCGTGACGGCCGGGTTGAAGTGCGCGCCGGACACGGGCCCGAGCAGCAGGATGAGCACGCCCAGGCCCAAGACCGTGGCGAGGGAGTTGGCGAGCAACTGCACACCGACGTCGTGCGACAGCTCGGTGGCCTGGATGCCGGAGCCGACCACCACCGCCACCAGCAGTCCGGTGCCGATCACCTCGGCGGCGACGCGGCGGCCGAGGGAGGCGTTCACGCGGTGACTCCGGCGGGCTGGGTGGTGGTCAGGAACGCGGCGAGCTTGTCAAGGACGCCGGGCAGCACCCAGTAGTAGACCCAGGTCCCACGGCGCTCGCAGTCGATCAGGCGGGCTTGGCGCAGGAGCTTGAGGTGGTGGGAGATCGTCGGCTGGGACAGGTCGAAGGCCGGGGTCAGCTCACACACGCACACCTCCCCGCCTCGGCCGCGGGAGGCGATCATCGACATCAGGCGCAGTCGGACCGGGTCGCCCAGGGCCTTGAAGACTTTCGCCAGGTCAGCGGCCTGGTTCTCGTCCAGGGGCGCGGTAGACAGGCCCGGGCAGCGGGCGGCGTCCTGGCCGATCACCTCAAGCTCTTGTTTCGACATGCCTCTATGTTGACGTTTTTCGATCCAAGGCGCAAGGTTGCATCAACGAACGTCAATACAAGCCGTTCCGGGCCCGTACTGCGGCCCGCCATCTGGGAGCGAGTCATGAGCGAGCAGACCACCACCGACCTGCGTGAAACCGTCCGCCAGCGGTACGCCGCGGCGGCCGTGAAGGTCACCGACGGCAACGCCGCCTGCTGCGGGCCCGAGCCGGTCGAGGTCGACGACAACTTCGGCTCGACCCTCTACGCCGCCGACGAGCGCGAGGCCCTGCCCGCCGAAGCCGTCGCCGCCTCCCTCGGCTGCGGCAACCCCACCGCCGTCGCCGAACTCCGCGAGGGCGAACGCGTCCTCGACCTCGGTTCGGGCGGCGGCATCGACGTCCTCCTCTCCGCCCGCCGCGTCGGCCCCACCGGCAAGGCGTACGGGCTCGACATGACCGAGGAGATGCTCGCCCTGGCCCTCGCCAACGCCGCGAAGGCCGGCGCGACGAACGTCGAGTTCCTGAAGGGTGCGATCGAGGCGGTCCCGCTGCCCGCGAACACCATCGACGTCGTGATCTCCAACTGCGTGATCAACCTGTCCACCGACAAGCCCGCCGTCTTCGCCGAGACCTTCCGCGTCCTCAAGCCCGGCGGCCGGATCGGCGTCTCCGACGTCGTCGCGGACGACGCCCTCACCACCGAACAGCGAGCCGAGCGCGGCGACTACGTCGGCTGCATCGCCGGCGCACTGTCTTTCGCCGAATACCGCGCGGGTCTGGAAGCGGCCGGGTTTACGGACATCCAGATCACCCCGACCCAGCAGGTCGCCGACGGCATGCACTCCGCCATCGTCCGCGCCACCAAGCCCACCACCGCCACCGGACCGGACGCCTCCGCGACAGATGACTCCTGCTGCGGCGTCACTGCCTGCTGCACCCCGGTCGAGCAGGCGACCGACCCGTCCGTCACCGTGAGCGAGGCCAAGAGCGCCGCAGGGTGCGGCTGCCAGGGCTGAAGACGTATCCACCGGGATGGCGCTGTCGCTCGATTCAGCGATGGCGCCACACCTGTTGCGTCCGATAGCGCCAGTCACACCGGCGCTGAGCTGCACTGAGTTGTCGAACTCCGCCTCACGCCACGCCACTTGCCCCAGAGAACTCCTGGTCGTCGGGGAGGACCACGGTGATCGGCGGCGGCTCCGGGGCGCGCCCGCCACGGCTACGCCTCCTGGCCCTCGCCGCCCCCGTTGCCGAAGGCGTACCTGAGCTGGGAGCGGGCATCGGGACGCTCGGATCCGGCGATCTCGTTCCAGAACCGGTGCGTGACGATCGCGGCGGCCAGGTCGCGTTCGCGCTCCCGCAGCGCGGCGACGTCCTTCTGTTCCTGCTCCGACCAGCCCGGCGAGTCCGGGTAGGCCGGGGACGCAGCCAGCCAGTAGCCCTCCGGCCGCTGCCAGGCCTCCATCAGCTCCACAGAGCAGAGAAGCCCGCTGACCAGGGCGGACAGTTCGGCGCATGCCGTGTTGAGGTCCTGCTGCAGCTGGAGCAGATCGTCGGGGAAGTCGTACCCCACGGCCCAACAGTAGTTCGATCCGGCGGCCGCGCCGCCGACCTACGGCTCAGGGCTGGTCAGGCGGCGTCTCCTGCCAGTACCAGCCGTGTGCGGCCATGCACTCCTTCGTCCACTCCATCAGCAGGTGGGCGCCTTCCTTGACGCGGCTCGCGTCCTGGCCGCCGTCGTTGGCGAACCACTGGACGAGAAGGCCGGCCGCCGGGCGGTCGACATCGCTGGTGTCGCAGACCGGGCACAGCTCCAGATGGATGGGTCGCCCGTGTTCGTCGTCCTGCGGCGCCACACCGCTCATGAGTCGCCCCGGCAGCGTGAACACTGCGGCAGTCGGTCGGAGAACTTGAGTAGTTCCATGAGCAGGCAATTCAAGGGTTGTTGCAGGTTCTCCCAAGGTCGGCTGAGCAAAGTGCTGCGTAAGCGCTCGAACACCGACTTCCTTAGATGAGGAGCCCGCACATGCGCTTTCGTCGAACTCTCGTGACCGCCGTTCTCGGCGGTACGCTCGCTCTCGGCGCTGCCGCCGTGCCCGCCCAGGCCGCCCCGCCCCAGGTCGCGCCGGCTGCTCAGTCGGCGGCCGCTACGGACAGCGTTCAGGGGGACGTTTCGGCCCTGGCGTCGTGGCACTACTCGGGTCAGGACTTCCCGAGCCGTAGCTCGTGCGACTGGATGGCCAACTACTACTACAACGTGGAAGGCATCCGCGGTCAGTGCCGCGGCCCCTACGACGGTGGGACCTTCGAGCTCTGGCTCTGGTACTGACACGAGTCGGGCTCTGCAGAGCCCAAGCTGCCCGCCGGCCGACAGGCCGGCGGGCAGCCGCGTTGCCGCGGGGAAGGGCCGACCCCCTTCGCGATCTCTGCCGCCATCCTGTCCCAACGCCCCCCACTCGTCGCCTGATTGGCTCCGATCACCGCGAGGACGTGCTTGAGCCTGCTGCGGGCGTCCGGGCGATCCGGTGCGGCGATCTGGTCCCAATAGGGGTGCGTGAGGATCACGCCGGTCAGGTCGCGTTCCTTCTCCTTCAGCGCGGCGACGTCCCTCGTCTGGCCTTGACGCGGACCACGCCCGGTCAGGCGGCTGGCCCGGACGGTACGCCGCGCAGCAGGTCGGGGCGGGCGTCTGCGAGGGCGAAGGCCCGCTGGAGACCGGCCACGAGGACGTCGTCGATGCGGTAGCGCCGTGCTCGTTCGTCTCGCTGGAGGAGCGGGCCGGCGCCGTCCGGGCCGACGCGGCGCTGTACCGCCTTGACGCTGGTCAGGGTGCCGCCGATCTTCGACGGCGGGATCGGGTTCGTCGGGTGGTCGGCGAAGTGGTGCTGCACGTCTTCGTAGGAGGCGGTGCCGCCCAGCTCGGTGATCCGGCGCAGGACCGCCCGGGCCCCGGGCACCAGCGAGGCGATCATGTGGAACAGCAGCTGGTCCGTCCAGCCGTCGGTGAAGTCGTCGTCGGCGAGGTCCTGCGGGCCAGGACGCGGGTCAGCGGCTGGTGCGTCCGGCCAGGCGACCGGTACTTCCGGCCGCAGCCCGTAGGCGGCCTGGACGGCGGCGATCGCCTGCTCGTACGTGTCCGTCTCGGTGTCGATCGTCAGCCGCACGACGCCCCCTCCCGTGATGATGTGCTCGCTGCCCATCCTTCCTGGCTCCCGGCATCCTCTGTCCACAGGGGGCCGGCCCGACGCTGCCGGTATGGATGATCAGCACACCAACCCGGCGTCGGCCACGCTCCGGCGCAAGCTCTTTGACGGCCTCGGACGGGCCGAACGGGCCTTGTTCACCCGTCCCGCGCCGAAATCCGCGCGAGCCCAGATGAAATTCCTCCTCACGTGCGCGAAGAGCTCCACGACGGCCGTAGCCGAGCGCCTGGGCGTCTCCCGCCGCACTGTGGAGAGTTCGGTAGGGAAGCGGGGATAGCCACCGCAGGGTAGTACCAGTCCTCGTGGACAGGGCATCAGTGCTCGTCGAGGTTACGTGGCTGGTTCTTGGGATCAGCCAGGCGGGTCTCTCGTTGATCTACTCGTTTTCTCGGAGAGCCTTCACGAGTTCAGTCAATGCCTCACCGTCGAGAAGCAATGGATTCACCTCAGGCGTCTTGACGATGTTCGCAGCTTGCCGAGGTGTAAGCTCGTCAACTTGTCAATCCCCTCGCACCGTGGAGATCTTTCAAGCGGCCAACTCCACGTGGTCGGCCTGCTGGTCTTGTTCGTAGTCGATCGGGCTCCGGTATCCGCACACGCTGTGTAGCCGACGGGTGTTGTAGA
>NZ_VMNX01000232.1 GCF_009377235.1 Streptomyces acidicola | reverse complement strand
CACCGCCTCCGCAGGAGGACCCCCCACCGCAGGACGAGCTGCTCCCACACGAGGAGCTGCTCCCGCAGGACGAACCGCCACTGTTCGACGAGCTCGAACCGGCGCCGCCCGCCCACCAGCTCTGTGACGACTTCGATCGCCGAGTGCGGCTCCGCGACTTGACCACCTTGTTCTTCCGGTTGGCAGACAACGCGATCGCCATCACGATGCAGAAGGCCGCCAGGATGATGCCGAAGATCGCGAGTCCCATGGCGTCACCCTCCTTTCGTTCCCCCGAAGCGGTCCCCGTTGCCCCCCGTGGGCTCGGACCGGTGTTTCCGCTTCTCGCGTGTTCTTGCGTGACGGTCCGATTCCCGGCGGGCCCACGGGCCAAAGCAGAGTTGAGGAACTCCAGAGCTTCGGCGCAGGATGACGCCCATGACCTCCAGCTCCCGCAGCGCCCGCCCTCCGCTCAACCGCCGGCTCGCCGAGTTCGGGACGACGATCTTCGCCGAGATGTCGGCGCTGGCCGTCCGCACCGGGTCGATCAATCTGGGCCAGGGCTTCCCCGACACCGACGGCCCCGAGGAGGTCCGGGAGGCGGCGGTGCGGGCGCTGCGGGACGGGCGCGGCAACCAGTACCCGCCGGGCCCGGGGGTCCCCGAGCTGCGCACCGCCGTCGCCGCGCACCAGGAGCGACGGTACGGGCTCACGTACGACCCCGACACCGAGGTACTCGTCACGGCGGGCGCGACCGAGGCCATCGCCGCGGCCCTGCTGGGCCTGCTGGAGCCCGGGGACGAGGTCGTCGCCCTGGAGCCGTACTACGACTCGTACGCGGCCTGCATCGCGATGGCGGGCGGCAGGCGGGTGCCGGTCACCCTGCGGCCGGGCGACGGCTCGTTCCGGCTGGACCTGGACGAACTGCGGGACGCCGTCACCGACCGCACCCGGCTGCTGCTGATCAACACCCCGCACAACCCCACCGGCACCGTCCTCACCCGCGAGGAGCTGACCGCGATCGCCGAGCTGGCCGTCGAGCGCGATCTGCTGGTCGTGACCGACGAGGTGTACGAACACCTGGTCTTCGACGACGCCGAGCACCTGCCGCTGGCGACCTTCCCGGGGATGCGGGAGCGCACGGTCACCATCGGCAGCGCGGGGAAGTCGTTCTCGTTCACCGGGTGGAAGGTGGGCTGGGTGACGTCGACGCCCGCGCTGGTGTCCGCCGTCCGCTCGGCCAAGCAGTTCCTCACGTACGTCTCGTCCGGGCCGTTCCAGTACGCCGTCGCCGAGGCGCTCGCGCTGCCGGACGCGTACTTCGCGGCGTTCCGCGCGGACATGCTGGCCAAGCGGGACCTGCTGGCGGCCGGGCTCGCTGAGGCCGGGTTCGAGGTGTTCCGGACGGCGGGCACCTACTTCATCACCACCGACATCCGGCCCCTCGGCGAGAGCGACGGCTTCGCCTTCTGCCGGGCGCTGCCGGAGCGCGCGGGCGTGGTCGCCATCCCGAACGCCGTCTTCTACGACCACCGCGAGGCGGGTGCGCCCTTCGTGCGGTTCGCCTTCTGCAAGCAGACCGAGGTGCTGCGGGAGGCGGCCAAGCGGCTCAAGGCCGCCCTCTAGTCGCCTTCTAGCCGCTTCTAGTCGCCCTAGCTGCGAGCTGGTGGGCCGTCGGCCGGACGAGGGGCCCTTTGGCCGGGCCTGGGGCCCTCTGACGGCGGAATCCGAGGCGCACTGGCGTGTAAAGCTGGCAAATCCGATTTAAGGGACGCATGGTTCCGATGTGACCCACGTCAGCACCCTGCCGGCCCCCGCCCACGAGGGCGGCCGGCGCCCTCAGGATCACGTCCGCTCCACGACGCGACCCCCCACGCCCGTCCTCGCCCTCGGGCTCTTCCTCGCCGCCCGGCTCGCCGGTGTCGCCGCCCTCACCGCGACCGCCTGGGCCTACGGCAAGAACCCGCTGTGGGTGCTCGGACGGTCCTGGGACTCGGACTGGTACCTGGGGATCGCGGCGCACGGCTACGGACGGATCGAGTACTTCCCGCCCAAGATCGCCAGCGACTACGCGTTCTTCCCGCTCTACCCGGGGTTCGTGCGGTTCGTCACCGAGATCACCCCGCTGAGCGGCGGCGCGGCCGGGCTGCTCGTGTCCTGGGTGGCCGCCGGGGCCGCGGCCTGCGGGCTGTACGCGATCGGGCACCGGCTGTACGGCCATGGGGTCGCCACCGCGCTCGTCGTGCTGTGGGGGCTGCTGCCGCACTCCGTCCTGCTGTCCCTGGCGTACACCGAGCCCTTGCTCACCGCCTGCGCGGCCTGGTCGTTGTACGCGGTGCTCAGCGGGCGCTGGGTGTGGGCCGGCGTGCTGGCCTCGCTCGCGGGCCTGGCCCGGCCGAACGGGATCGCGGTGGCGGCGGCGGTGCTCGTGGCGGCGGCGTACGAGGTGCTGCGGCGGCGGGGGCGGAACGTTCCCCACAGCCTGTGGACGGGCGCCGCGCTCGCGCCGCTCGGATGGTGCGCGTACGTGCTGTGGGTGGGGCTGCGCATGGGTGATCCGCTCGGCGGGTACTTCGCGGTGCAGCGGCGGTGGGGATCGCGCTTCGACTTCGGGGAGGGCGCCCTGCGCTTCGTCCGGCACCTGGTGCTCGACGGCGGACGCTTCGTGTTCCCGATGGCGATGCTGGTCGTGGCGGTGGCGGTCGTGCTCTTCGCGCTGCTGGTGGTGGACCGCGCGCCCCTGGTGCTGGTGGTGTACTGCGGCGTCCTGCTGCTCATCACGATCGGCGGCTCGGGGTACTTCGCGTGCAAGCCGCGCTTCCTGCTGCCGGCCTTCCCGCTGCTGCTGCCTCTGGCGCGGGCGCTGGCGCGGACGGCGAGAGCCCGGCCCTGGCACGCGACCGTGGTGGTCGCCGCCCTGGCCGGGCTCTCCTTCGTTTACGGCGCGTTCCTGGTCGTGGTCAACCACACGCCTCTGTGACGACTGATCGGCAGACCTAAGTGATCGGCAGACCTATTCGTCTTCGTCGTCGTTCGGCTTCTCCGCGCCGTCGACCTCCTCCGCGAGGCCGAGCTGCTCCACGAGCCACTTGTCGAACTCGATGGCCGCCCGCACCCAGCTCACGGTCGACGAAACGAAGTGCTCCAGGCTGACGCCGGTGCCGATCAGCAACTGAGCCTCGCCGATGAGACGGACCGTGCCGTCGTCGTGCGTGTGGCTGTACACCTTGGGCCACAGCGTGCGACGGTTCCAGTCGTCGATCGTCTCCAGCAGCGCCGTCTTCTCATCGATCTGGTGCGGCCGGTCGTAGAACGTCCGTACCGAGAAGACCTGCTGGTCGCCCTCGCCGCGGAACATGAAGTACGTGCGGAACTGCTCCCACGGCGCCGCGAGGTCGCCCTCGTCGTCGACGACGTACTTCAGCTCCATCTGGTCGAGGAGCTGCTTCACGAGGTCCTGATCCGGGACGACGGGGCCCGCCGGTCCTTGGGGCTGCGGCTCGGGCTGGCCCCCGAAGTTCGGAATCGAGGACGGGTCGATGGACATACTTGAAGACTCCTGCGGTCGTCTGGCTCGTCCGGCCAACGCTGAGACCAGACGTACACAACCCACCCTCTCTCTCTTGCCCCCCGACCGGCAACCTCTTCACCCGACGCGCCTCCGCTGTGTGACGGATCAGCCACGTGGGGGCCACATCCCGGTGTCCGGGGCGCCACGTCCAGGCGGCCGGGGCACCACATCCCGGTGTCCGGGGCGCCACATCCAGTGTCCGGGGCGCCGTATCCCAGCGCCCCGGACGGCCGCCTCCGGACGGCCGCCCCCGGACAGTCGCTCCGGACAGTCGCTCCGGGCTACGGCTACAGCGTCTTGCCCGTCGCGGGCCCGACGAGCAGGCCCGAGCCGAAGGCGTCCACCCTGACCGTGTCGCCGTCCTTGACCTCGCCCGCGAGGATCTCCTTGGCGAGCCGGTCACCGATGGCGGTCTGGACGAGACGGCGCAGCGGGCGGGCACCGTACGCCGGGTCGTTGCCCTCGTCCGCGAGCCAGGCCAGGGCCTCGGGTGTGACCTCCAGGGCGAGCCGGCGTTCGGCGAGCCGCGCGGCGAGGCGGTCGATCTGGAGCTCGGCGATGCGTTCCAGCTCCTCCTTGTTCAGCGCCGAGAACACCACGAGGTCGTCCAGACGGTTGAGGAACTCCGGCTTGAAGGAGGACCGCACCACCTCCAGCACCTGCTCCTTCTTCTCCTCCTCGGACGTGAGCGGCTCCACGAGGAACTGGCTGCCCAGGTTCGAGGTGAGGATCAGGATGGTGTTGCGGAAGTCGACGGTCCGGCCCTGACCGTCCGTCAGCCGTCCGTCGTCCAGCACCTGCAGAAGGATGTCGAAGACCTCGGGGTGCGCCTTCTCGACCTCGTCGAGCAGTACGACGGAGTACGGCCGCCTGCGCACGGCCTCGGTCAGCTGGCCGCCCTCCTCGTAGCCGACGTACCCGGGCGGGGCGCCGACCAGCCGGGCCACACTGTGCTTCTCGCTGTACTCCGACATGTCGATGCGGACCATGGCCCGCTCGTCGTCGAAGAGGAAGTCCGCGAGGGCCTTGGCGAGTTCGGTCTTGCCGACACCGGTCGGGCCGAGGAACAGGAAGGAGCCGGTGGGGCGGTCGGGGTCGGCGATGCCGGCGCGGGACCGTCGTACGGCGTCACTCACCGCCCGTACGGCCTCGCTCTGCCCGATGAGGCGCTTGCCGAGCTCGTCCTCCATGCGCAGCAGCTTCTGTGTCTCGCCCTCCAGCAGGCGTCCGGCGGGGATGCCGGTCCAGGAGGCGACGACGTCGGCGATGTCGTCGGAGCCGACCTCGTCCTTCACCATCGTGTCCTTGGCGGCCTCCTCCTCGGCCTCCGAGGCGGCCTCAAGCTCCTTCTCCAGAGCCGGGATCTCGCCGTACAGCAGCTTGGAGGCGGTGTCGAAGTCGCCGTCACGCTGGGCCCTCTCCGCCTGCCCGCGCAGCTCGTCCAGCTTCTCCTTCAGCTCACCGACACGGTTGAGGGACTGCTTCTCCTTGTCCCAGCGCGCGGTGAGCCCCCGCAGCTCCTCCTCCTTGTCGGCGAGATCGCGGCGCAGCTTCTCCAGCCGCTCGCGGGAGGCCGCGTCGGTCTCCTTCTCGAGAGCCAGCTCCTCCATCTTCAACCGGTCGACGGCGCGCTGGAGTTCGTCGATCTCGACCGGTGAGGAGTCGATCTCCATACGGAGCCGGGAGGCCGACTCGTCGACGAGGTCGATGGCCTTGTCGGGCAGGAACCGGGAGGTGATGTACCGGTCGGAGAGGGTGGCGGCGGCGACCAGCGCGCTGTCCGCGATCTGCACCTTGTGGTGGGCCTCGTACCGTCCCTTGAGCCCGCGCAGGATGGCGATGGTGTCCTCGACGGTGGGCTCGGTGACCAGCACCTGCTGGAACCGCCGCTCCAGCGCCGGGTCCTTCTCGATCCGCTCGCGGTACTCGTCGAGGGTCGTGGCGCCCACCATGCGCAGCTCACCGCGGGCGAGCATGGGCTTGAGCATGTTGCCGGCGTCCATCGCGGAGTCACCGCCGGCGCCGGCGCCCACGACGGTGTGCAGTTCGTCGATGAAGGTGATGATCTGCCCGTCGGAGTCCTTGATCTCGGCGAGGACGGTCTTCAGCCGCTCCTCGAACTCGCCCCGGTACTTGGCACCGGCGACCATCGCGCCCAGGTCGAGCGCGACGAGCCGCTTGTTCCTGAGGGACTCGGGCACGTCGCCCTTCACGATGCGCTGCGCGAGCCCTTCGACGACGGCGGTCTTGCCGACGCCGGGCTCACCGATGAGCACGGGGTTGTTCTTCGTCCTCCGGCTGAGCACCTGCACGACCCGCCGGATCTCCTGGTCGCGCCCGATGACGGGATCGAGCTTCCCGTCCCGCGCGGCGGCGGTGAGGTCGGTCCCGAACTTCTCCAGGGCCTTGTACTGCCCCTCGGGGTCCGCGGTGGTCACCCGGCGCCCTCCCCTCGACTTCTGGAAGGCGTCCTGCAACTTCCTGGCGTCCGCTCCCTGCTGCGCGAGGACCTCGCCCGCCTGGCCGCCCTTGGCCGCGATGCCGATGAGCAGGTGCTCGGTCGACAGGTAGTCGTCCCCGAGCTCCTTGGCCCGCGCCTGCGCGTCGGCGATCACCGCGAGGAACTCGCGGTTCGGCTGCGGCGGCGCGACGCTGGACCCGGTCACGCTGGGCAGACCGGCGAGGACCTTCTCCGCACCGGCCCGCACGGAGGCCTGGTCGGCGTCGACGGCGGCCAGCAGGTCGATGATGTTCTCGTTGTCCTGCCCCTGGAGCAGAGCAAGGAGCAGGTGGGCGGGGGTGAGGTCCGGGTGCCCCTCGGACACGGCCCGGTTACTGGCCGTGTTGATCGCGTCCCGGCTCCTGTTGGTCAGCTCGGCGTCCACGTTCGCTGTCTCCTCCTCGCGTCAGTCAGCCGTCGGCCCGCTGTCAGCCTTGATCCACACTTCCACACTGACTTGAGCAACGTACACAAAGTTGAGTCTATTCCACTCAAGGCGATGCACGGGAGGCTTCGGACCACTAGGTTCCCCACCCATGACCACGCCTCACTTGGACCCGACGCCTCCGGGCGACCCGGACGCGCCGTACCTCGCCTTCTGGCGGGAGCGCCACCTGTGCACCCTGACGACACTCCGCCCGGACGGCAGCCCGCACGTGGTGCCCGTCGGCGTTACATACGATGCCGAGGCGCGACTGGCTCGGGTGATCACGTTCGCGGACAGCGCGAAGGTACGGCACACCAGGGCGGCGGGGCCGGACGGGGCCCGGGTCGCGGTGTGCCAGGTGGACGGGGGCCGCTGGGCGACGCTGGAGGGACGGGCCTTCGTCCGCACGGACCCGGAACGGGTCGCGGACGCGGAACGGCGGTACGCCGAGCGGTACCAGCGGGTGCCGTCACCGAATCCGTCCCGTGTGGTGATCGAGATCGAGGTGACGCGGACGCTGGGGCGGGCCTGAGGGCTTGTCCGGCTGGTTCTCTCCCCCTCCGATTCCCCCTCTGGTTCACCTCTGGTTCACCCTCAGGTTTTCCCGTCGGCGCCGGCCGCCCCGCGGAGTACACGATTCCGGCCACTGTCGGCATCGGCGGATACCCGGAGATTTCGCCGTAAACCTGCAGCGGCGTCACCGTGTTCAGGTCACGGTGACGCCGCTGCTGGGGGGAAGCGCCTGAGCGATTTACAACGACGGGGGAATCGCGTCAGGCACTGCGGGGGGTGGCTTGGATGGTTGCGGGGGCCGGAGCCTCCGGTTCGGTGAGCTCATGGTCACGCTGGTCGAGGTTGACGAAGATCATCCCGTACCGGATGGCACACCGTACGGGCTGCGGCGCGCCGCGCGGGCGCCGCAGGCACCGATACGCCCGTACGTCCTCGTCCTCATCGCGGGTGACCACGACCGGCTCACCGAACACGGTCACCATCAACGAGTCACCGCTGTGGGGGATGGCGGTGGCCAGGTCGATGAAGTGCCAGCCGGAGCGGTAGATCGTGGCCATTTCTCGGCGGAAGGAGCGGTCGTCGGGTGGAGTGGTCACGTCAGCTCCACACACTGTCGTCCGTACCGGCCGGAGTCTCACCATCACCAGCTTCGGTGGAGTTGGCCGTCGACGACCAGACGCTGTCCCCTTTCCCTTCCGCGCCGGAGAAGCCACTCAGCGACCCGAAGGCCACAACGGCGGAGAAGGCGGCGACAAGCACCGAGCGAAGCATTCTCTTACCCATAGTCGGCTTCGTCCTCACTTGAAGGTCCCCTCTTCCCCCGTCGAGTAAGACGATGGCTCATTCAGGCACGTCATGGCCACACAATCGATGCATCATGTTCCTGCATGTTCAGGACCCTGGGGGGTGGAGATTTGGTGGCGAATCAGACTAATGCGACACATCCCCACGCGGCGACCGAGCTGTGCGAGGAGGGCGGCCGACTTTACGCGAACGCCCTGCGCACGGGACGTATCGCCCGTGCGGACGTGGAGCCGGCTCCGTGCTTGATGGAACTCGCCCTGCTTCACCCGGACCCTGACGATGCGAACTGGCTGCGCCCCGTGCCCCCATCCGTGGCCCTGGCTCAGCGACTCAACGCCATCGAGCGCGAGATCACGGAGCGCAGGCGGATGTCCATCGAACTGGCCGATGCTTTCGAGCCGTTCATGGCACTCAGCGCACAGGTGACGGCATCCACTCATTCGATCACAGTGCTGGAGGGCCTCGACCGCATCAACGCGGCACTGGACCTGGCCATAGCCCAATGTCGGCACGAGATGCTCACGGTCCAGCCGAGCGCCCGCCACCCGGAGCGCCGACTCATCGAGGGGCTGGAACGCGACAAACCGCTGATCGAACGAGGGGTGCGGATCCGTACCCTCTACCAGCACACGGCCCGGCACAGCCCTGAACGGCTCGCCTACGTGGACCAGTTCGCCGACGGGAAGGCGGAGTACCGCACCATCGACGAACTCGTGGAGCGCCTCATCATCTGTGACGAGGCCGTCGCCTTCATCCCCATCCGGGACGACCGGCAGGTCGCCCTGGAACTTCGCCACCCGGGCCTGGTCCGCTATCTGATCAAGGTCTTCGAGTTCATGTGGGGCCGCGCGGTCCCGCTGAGCGCCGGCGCCCCCTATGAAACTGCCCCCGACGGCATCACCGAGATCCAGCACTCCATAGCGAAGCTCCTCGTGGAGGGCCATGTCGACGAGGCCATAGCCCGTCGCCTCGGCATGAACGTCCGCACCTGCCGGGCCCACATAGCCAAGCTGGCCACGGCGCTCGGCAGCGGAAGCCGGGCCCAACTCGGCTACCTCATAGCCCAGTCGGGGATCCTGGAGCAGGATCACTGACATGCCTGTTGAAAAGACGTGGTCGGCATCCGGGCACAGTCCGCATGGAGTCGAGGATCTCTGTGAGGCCGGCAAGGAGTTGTACGCACGTGCTCTGAGCGGAGGGCGCGTGGGCGTCGAGGAAGCCGCCGGAACCCCCTGCCTGATGGACTTCGGCCTGCTTCAGCCCGCGGTCACGGACCTGCGGCGGCTCGAGCCCGTTCCCCCGGCGGTGGCCCTCCACAGGCTGCTGCGCGACGTCGAGAGACGCATCTTCGACGAACGTCACCGTGAGGCACGGCTGGCCGAGGCATTCGAGCCACTGATGCAGCTCGACGGCGCCCGTACGGCTCCGGCGGAGAGCCCGACGATCACTGCCATCGATGGTCTCCGGCGCATCAACCTGGCCATCGCCAAGACCATGGCCGACGCGACGCAGGAACTCCTGGCCATTCAGCCTCACAACGGCCGCAACCACGCATCCGTACAGGAATCCCTGGGGCGCGACCAGGCATTCCTCGACCGGGGCGGCCGCATCCGCACCATCTACCAGCACACTCTCCGCCATTCACCCGCCGTGGTGGCCCGCTACGAAAACCTCAACGGCGACGCCGAGGTCCGCACCCTCAATGAAGTCATTGAGAGACTGCTCATCATCGACCGGACCGTCGCCTTCATCCCCGCGAGCAGGGACCGGACCGTCGCCGTGGAGATCCGCCACCCGGCGCTGGTGGATTACCTGGTCATGGTCTTCGACCGTCTGTGGCACTTGGCCGTCCCCATGTACCCCAAAGCCGTACAGCCGCCCACGGTCAACGGCATCACCCCCCGCCAACGCGCCATCGCCGCCCTCCTCATCGAGGGTCACACCGACACCGCCATCGCCGAACGCCTCGGCATGAACGTCCGCACCGCCCGCGTCCACATCGCCAAACTCGCCACCACCCTCGGCAGCGAGAGCCGCGCCCAACTCGGCTACCTCATAGCTGAGTCAGGGATTCTGAAGGAGGAGGGAACGACGCGTTGACCACAGCGTCACATCCGGATCACGGCGCAGAGGAGCTGTGCGCCAAAGGGATGGAGCTGTACGAACGGGCCCTACGGGAAGGGCATGTGCGCGGCGAGGACGCCGCCGAAGCCCCTTGTCTCGTAGCCTTCGGGCTCCTGCATCCCGCCGTCGAGGACCTGAGCCGACTGGAACCCGTCGCACCAGTAACCGCCCTGCACCGGCTTCTGCGTGGCCTTGAGGATCGCATCGCCCACGAACGACGCCGTGAGGAACTTCTGACCACGGCGTTCGAGCCACTGATGCGGGTCGACGTGCGGCGCGTCCCGGAAGCGGACACCCCAATGATCAGGGTTCTCAGCGGCTCTGAGCGGATCAACGGGGCCATCACGGAGGCCATGACTGGTGCGTCGCGGGAGCTTTTCTGCATCCAGCCCCACACCAAATACCACGGTCAGAGTAAAAGCCAAGTCGCAATGGACCGCGACCAAGCTCTACTGGACCGCGGAGGCCGTATCCGGACCCTCTACCAGCACACTCTCCGCCACGCCCCCTTGGTTCTCGCACGCTACGAACAGCTGAAGGGCGACGCCGAAGCCCGCACTCTCGACGAAATCACCGATCGGCTCATCGTCATCGACAGCACGATCGCCTTCATTCCCGCCGACAAGGACGGCTTCACCGCCCTCGAAGTCCGCCAACCGGCCCTGGTCACCTACTTCGTCACCACCTTCGACCGCCTCTGGCGCCTGGCCACCCCCATGTACCCGCAGGCCGTCCAACAGCCCTCCCGCAACGGCATCACCCCCCGCCAACGCGCCATCGCCGCCCTCCTCATCGAGGGTCACACCGACGCCGCCATCGCCGAACGCCTCGGCATGAACGTCCGCACCGCCCGCGTCCACATCGCCAAACTGGCGGCCACGCTGGGCAGCGAAAGCCGGGCCCAACTCGGCTACCTCATCGGCCAGTCGGGGATTCTGAAACAGGAGTCGTAGAGACGGCCGGGAGCAGCTCCCCATCGGTGCCGGAGCGCGGCGGACCGTCCAGGCCCGCCTGGGCGATCCGTACCCCCAACTGCGTACGGCTCGCCGCGCCCAAGGTCTCCGAGAGCCGCGCGATATGGGCCCGGCACGTACGGACGCTGATCCCCAGCCGCTCCGCGATCACCGCGTCCTGGTGGCCCTCCGCCAGCAGTGCCGCGATGGACCGTTCCCGGTGGGTGATGCCCTCGATGCCGGTCGAGGGGAGGGGAGCCGTCAGAGGGACCGCGAGGCGCCACAGCCGTTCGAAGACCGTGACCAGGTACTCGACCAGCGCGGGGTGGCGGATCTCCAGGGCCATCGTGCGGTCCACGTTCGCGGGGATGAAGGCGACCACGCGGTCGAAGACGATGAGGCGTTCCACTACCTCGTCCAGCGTGCGGGCCTCCGCGGCGTCGCCCATCAGCTCCATGTAGTTGTGCAGTCCCTGGCCGTGGCGCGCCACATGCGTGTAGAGGTCACGCATACGGACACCCCGGCGGCGCATCTCCAGCCCGCGGTGCAGCCCTTCGCGGAGTTCGTCCTCACGGCGGATACCGCCCGGCTGGACCGCGAGCACCTCCTTGGTACACGTCTCGGTCGCCTCGTCCATGGCGGCGCGGATGCGTTGGAGACCGTCCAGGACACGGATCGCCGTGCTCTCGGCAGGCGGCTGCACCCGGCCCCCGTCAAGGCCCGCGTACCAGCCGACGGCGGCAACCGCCGTCCCCACCCGGGCCTGGCTCGCGCTGACCTCCGCGTCAACGGACCGCAGGAGCCGGGTCATCACCTCCAGCGGGGACGTGGGCACCAGCTGGCCCATGTCGTCGGGGTCGGGGTGCAGCAGGGCGAGTTCGACCAGGCAGGGCACGGCCTCGGCATCGTCGCGCGGCACACGGCCCTGGCGTACGGCCCGGGAGTACACGCGGTCCCCCGCCTCGCACAGCCGGTCGGCACCGTGCGGGTGCTCGTTCGTGTCGTGCCCGGCCATGGCTCCAGTCACCCCCGTTCCGCCTTGTTCGCAGCGCAACTATGCGCGGCGGCCACGTGCTCCGCAACACGGCTGGGTTAGGGGTATGGCCGGGGTATGGCCGGTGTAGGGCCGGTGGATCTCGTCCGGAGGGCTGGGGACGACGGGCTTCTACGGGTTCGTTGTGGCTTGTCGCGCAGTGCGCCGCGCCGCTTGCGGAGTGCTCCGTGAACTGGCTGAAATCAGCCGGAGAACAATGGTCACGGACGCTCGACCGGCGTCCTACTTCAGCAGCCCGATCTCCTGGCAGGCCGCCCTGTAGTCGGACGTACAGATCTGCTTGACCGTGTGGATGCCGTCCGCGACGACCGTGTCCTTGATGTTGTCCTTGGTCAGCGCGACCACGGAGACCAGTTGAGCGGGGACGTTCTCGGTGGTCGGGGAGTCGACTCTTTCGCGAGTGAGGGCGTCGAACTCGATCATGCGGCCCTGGACCTTGGCGACGGCCATCTCGGCGGCGGCGTTCGCCTCCTGCGGGTACGACTTGTACACGCTCATGTACTGGTCGCCGGAGACGATCCGCTGCACCGCGGCCAGCTCGGCGTCCTGGCCGGTGACGGGCGGGACAGGGGAGACGCCGGCGGTCTTCAGCACGTCGATGACGGCGCCCGCGATGCCGTCGTTGGCCGCGTAGACACCGGCGATGTTGTCGAGGCCGACTGCCTTGACCGCCTTCTCCATGTTGGCCTTGGCGTACTTCGGGTCCCAGTCCTTGGTGTCGTACTCCTTGGCGATCTCCGTCCCGTCCTGGAGTTCGGACAGAGCTGCGTCCTTGAACTGCGCGGCGTTCGGGTCGGTGGTCGCGCCGTTCATCATGATGATCTTTTTCGCGGCGGAGGTGCCCAGCTTCTCGACGAGGGCGCGGCCCTGCACCTGGCCCACGAGTTCGTTGTCGAACGAGATGTACGCGTCGATGGGCCCCTGGGCCAGCCGGTCGTACGCGATGACGGGGATCCCCGCGTCCTTGGCCTTCTTGACGCCGCTCGCGATGCCCTTGGCGTCGACGGCGTCCACGACCAGGATGTCCACCTTGTCCGCCACCATCCGGTCGAGCTGACGGCTCTGCGTCTCGGCCTTCCCTCCGGCGTTGGCGTACGCGACCGTCCCCTTGCCGCCCGTGAGCTCCGCGACCTTCTTCTCGAAGATGGGGTGGTCGAACTGCTCGTAACGCGCGTTCTCCTTCTCCGGCAGGAGCAGCCCCACGGTGATGTCGTCGCCCTTCGTAGGGCTCACCCTGCTCTCGTCACCGATGCCGTCCACCACACCGCAGGAGGCGAGGGAGAGAGCCGTGGCGGACGCGGCCGCGGCGACGGTCGTGCGACCGCGGGCGACAGGACGTCTTCGAGTACGGGTGTTACGGGTGATCACATCAGGTGCCTTCCGGGATAGGACGCGCCATTGCGCCCGATACGACGGAAAGCCAACGCGGTGTTCACCCCAGCGTCAAGGAGCAGCTACCTAACGAGATGACAACAGCGTCCCGTGTGCCCGGTATGAGGAGAGGTATGAAAGAGAGGTAGAGAGATGTGCCGGGAGAGTAGAGCACGGGAGACCGACTTTCACCCGGGTCAGGCCTCCAACCACTCCCGCAGCAGCGCCTCCCGCTCCTCCCGCCCGAGCGTGCCCTCGACGACGTGCGTGCGCCCCCACTCCAGCAGCGCCGACACGTCCGCGATGCCTGTCACGAACCGCTGGAGCAGCGTGACCGACAACTCGTACTCGGACTCGGTGTACCCGCGGGGCGCGGCACCGTACGCGTCAAGCTCGGTGGTCCCGTCTCCGGTCTCGACGTGGACCTCGAAGACGGGCGGAGGGTCACCGATGCCGCCGAACACCAGGCCCGCCACGTCCAACGCCGTGTCCACCGCGTTGCTCAGCGCCTTCCACCCCGAGGCCTTGCGACGCACGGGCGCGAAGTGCACACCGACGGACCGCAGATCCGCCCATGCCCAGCAGCCCTCCTGATCGGCACCGAGCGCCTCCACACCGTCGGCCGTCAGCCGCACGCCCGGCCCGTACCCGGCGGGCTCGGCCCCGACGTACACGGACTTCTCCGTGATCCAGAACAGTCCGACCATGGCCATGGGTGCCTCCGGGGGGGTGCGGCGTACGCGTAACGCCTGTGGAGACACACTTCGGGGCCGGACGGTTCGGCCCGGCCGTGTGTTCGCGCTTCTTCTCGGCTCTGGCGGGCCCAGTCATCGCCTCGGTGATGGCGAACCCCTTGGCCGGGCCTTCGGGGATGACGACTTCGGTGCCGTAGGGGACGCGGTGCAGGCCCACCCAGTCGGCCTCCTCGGTGCAGGGCGCGGTCAGGACGGTCACAGTGCCGTTGGCGCGGTAATCGTCGATGATCACGTAGACGGGGATGCCTGCTCGGGCGTACTCACGGAGCTTCCTGACTCGGCGCGCTCTTGGTTCCGTTTACCGGGCGAGACGACCTCGAAGACCACGTGCACGGCTGCCGCATTGACGCCCAGTCCGTCTTCGTCTGCATGCGGCTCCAAGTCCTCGGGGGCGACGATGACGTCCGGGATCCATCCCCTGCGCTGGTGGATGACGTCCATGCCCTGATACGACGCGTACTGCCCCTCCCCCAGAAACCGCAGCAGCGCATTACGCAGCCGGTTCACGACCCGGGCATGCGCCAAACGGCCAATGGGTGACACCTCGATGGCGCCCTCGATGATCTCGGCGCGGTAGCCCTCGGGGAGTTCAATGGCCTTCCACACCTCCCACACGACTTCGTCCAGTTGGGAAATGGACCAGGCGGACTCGGGACTCTCGTGCATAAGGGCGGTCATGCGCCGTTACGGTAGGCGGCCACATGGGCTCACCTGCGGAAACGTCGCTGTTTCACTCGAACTGGTGAGCCCGAGCTCGAACCACACCCCCTTCGCGTACCGCCCCGCCCTCTCC
>NZ_VMNX01000231.1 GCF_009377235.1 Streptomyces acidicola | reverse complement strand
GCCCCCGAGGTCGGGAACGGGAAGGGGCGGCGGGGGCGAAACTCCCACGGCCTCAGCAGCGTCCCAGCCCGCACACGACAACCCACCCGCACTCCGCGCCAGCGCGAGCAACCCCTCAAGATCGCACCCCGCACCCACCAGCGCCGCCATGGCGTCCACGGCCTCGACAGCCGCCCAGCGCCGCTCCGCGACCGGCACCAGCCCCAGATGCCGAGACGGCGTATCCACCTGCGCCACCCGCCGCAGCACCCCGAACACCGGCACCCCGACGGACTCCAACGCCTCCCGCAACAGCGCCTCGTGCCGATCGGACCCGACCTTGTTCAGGATCACGCCCCCGACCCGCACCTCCGGATCCCACGACACGAACCCGTGCACCAGCGCCGCCACGGACCGCGACTGCGACGACGCGTCGACCACCAGGACAACAGGCGCCCGCAACAGCTTCGCCACCTGCGCGGTGGACGCCAGTTCCCCCTCCCCGGCGGCCCCGTCGTACAGCCCCATCACACCCTCGACGACCGCGAGATCACACCCGCGCGCCCCGTGCGCGAACAACGGCCCGACCAGCTCCGGCCCGCACAGATACGCGTCGAGGTTCCGCCCCACCCGACCCGTGGCGAGCGCGTGATACCCGGGATCGATGTAGTCCGGCCCCACCTTGTGCGGGGACACGGCGAGCCCCCGCGCGGTGAACGCGGCCATCAACCCCGTGGCGACGGTGGTCTTGCCGCTGCCCGACGAGGGCGCGGCGACGACCAGCCGTGGAACGGACGACGAGGACTTCACGACGACATCACCACTCGATGCCCCGCTGGCCCTTCTGGCCCGCGTCCATCGGATGCTTGACCTTGGACATGTCGGTCACGAGGTCGGCGAAGTCGACGAGCTTCTCCGGCGCGTTCCGCCCGGTGATCACGACATGCTGGGTTCCGGGTCGATTCCGCAGCACGTCCACGACCTCATCGGTGTCCACCCACCCCCAGTGCATGGGGTACGCGAACTCGTCGAGCACGTACAGCTTGTACGTCTCGGCCGCCAGGTCCCGTTTGACCTGCTCCCACCCTTCGCGGGCCTTCTCCTCGTTGGTCGAGTTGTCACCCTGAATATCGCGCTGGACCCACGACCAGCCCTCGCCCATCTTGTGCCAGTCGACGGACCCGCCCTCACCGCTGGCGCCCAGCACCCGCAGCGCGTTCTCCTCGCCGACCTTCCACTTGGCCGACTTGACGAACTGGAACACCCCGATCGGCCACCCCTGGTTCCAGGCCCGCAGAGCGAGCCCGAACGCAGCGGTGGACTTGCCCTTCCCGATCCCGGTGTGCACGACCACAAGAGGACGGTTACGACGCTGACGAGTAGTCAGACCGTCATCCGGCACCACACTCGGCTGCCCCTGCGGCACTACGCGGCCCTCCTTGAACTCCCCTGAACTTCCTTGACCAGCCCGGCGATCGAGTCCGCCCGCAACGCGTCGAGCGTCACCGCCGTACCACCGAGCTCACCCGCGAGCCGCCCGGCGAGACCCAGCCGCACCGGACCGGACTCGCAGTCCACGACCACGGACGCCACGCCCTCGGCCGCGAACAGCCGCGCGGCCCGCCCGGCGAGAACGACCGGCTCGGGGCCGCCTGTGGCCCGCCCGTCGGTCACGACCACGACCAGCGCCCGCCGCGCCGGGTCCCGCAGCCGCTCCACCCGCAGCACGTCATGGGCCTTCAACAGCCCCGCGGCCAACGGAGTCCGTCCACCCGTGGGCAACGACTCCAGCCGGACCGCCGCCGCGTCCACCGATGACGTGGGCGGCAGCGCCACATCGGCGGCCGCACCCCGGAACGTCACCAGCCCCACCTTGTCCCGCCGCTGATAGGCGTCCAGCAGCAGCGACAGAACAGCCCCCTTGACGGCGCTCATCCGCTGCCGTGCCGCCATCGAACCGGAGGCGTCCACGACGAACAGCACGAGGTTCCCCTCACGCCCCTCGCGGGTCGCCTGCCGCAGATCGTCCCGGCGCACGACCAGCCCCGGCCCCGACCGCCCCCGCGCCCGCTGATACGGCGCGGCAGCCCGCACGGTCGCCGCCAGGTGCAACTTGGTGAGCGTCCCTCGGGGCCGCCGGGCACCCGTGGTCCGCCCGTGCTCCGTACGCGCCCGCGAGCGCCGCCCGGCGGCACCCTCACCGATGCCGGGCACGCTCAGCACCTTGGTACGGAACGGCTCGGCAGCCCGTACGGCGGACTGCTCGGAGGCGCCCGACGCCCGGGGCTCGCCGTTCTCCCCGGCCTCGGGCCGCGCACCCGTGTCCCCGCCCTGCGGCCCGGCGTCCGGCGCCGGCTGCCCGCCGCCTCCGCCCGGCCCGCTGTCGTCGGGCCCGGGATCGTCGTCTCGACCGTCGTTCTGACCGTCGTCTCCGGAGAACTCCTCCAGCGTCTCGTCGAGCTTGTCCTCGTCCAGGCCCGGCGCGTCGAAGGGGTTCCGTCGGCGCCGGTGCGGCAGCGCGAGCAGCGCGGCCTGCCGTACGTCCTCGGCGAGCACGTCCGTCCGCCCGGCCCACGCGGCGAGCGCGGTCGCCGTCCGGGCCATCACGATGTCGGCCCGCATACCGTCCACCTCGAAGGCCGCGCAGGTCGCCGCTATCTGCCGCAGCGCCCCGTCGCCCAGCCGCACCGACGGCAGCAGCTCCCGCGCGGCCACGATCCGTGCCCGTACGGCGGCCTCCTCGTCGGCCCAGCGCGCCGTGAAGCCGGCCGGGTCGTCGTCGTACGCGAGCCGCCGCCGCACGACCTCCACCCGCTGCTCGGGCTCCCGTGAGGCCGCGACCTCCACGGTCAGCCCGAACCGGTCGAGCAACTGCGGCCGCAGCTCGCCCTCCTCGGGGTTCATGGTCCCCACGAGCAGGAACCGCGCCGCGTGCCGTACGGAGACACCCTCGCGCTCCACGTACGACGCGCCCATCGCGGCCGCGTCCAGCAGCAGGTCGACCAGGTGGTCGTGCAGAAGGTTGACCTCGTCGACGTACAGGATGCCGCGGTGCGCGTCCGCGAGGAGTCCCGGCTCGAAGGCCTTCACACCCTCCGCGAGCGCCCGCTCGATGTCCAGGGCGCCCACGAGCCGGTCCTCGGAGGCGCCGACGGGCAGTTCGACCATGCGGGCGGGGCGTGCCGCACCGGGGCCGGCCTTGTGCGGCCCGTCCGGGCACGCGGAGTCCGGCGCGGCCGGATCGCAGGAGAAACGGCACCCGGCGACGACGTCCACCTCCGGCAGGAGCGCCGACAGGGCGCGCACCGCCGTGGACTTGGCGGTGCCCTTCTCGCCCCGTACGAGCACACCGCCGACCGCGGGCGACACCGCGTTCAGCAGCAGCGCGAGCCGCAGGTCGTCCTGACCGACGACCGCCGTGAACGGAAACGGAACACTCACTGGTCGTCGCCCTCCAAGTCGCCCTCCACGTCACCTTCCAGATCGCCTTCGAGCTCCAGATACGTGGCGCGCAGCCGCTCCAGCGTGTCGGCGTCCGGCTCCGCCCACAGCCCCCGGTCCGCCGCCTCCAGCAGTCGCTCGGTGATGCCGCGCAGCGCCCACGGGTTGGACTTCTTCATGAAGTCCCGGTTCTCCGCGTCGAAGACGTACTCCGCGCTGAGCTTCTCGTACATCCAGTCGTCCACGACCCCGGCCGTGGCGTCGTACCCGAAGAGGTAGTCGACGGTCGCCGCCATCTCGAAGGCGCCCTTGTAGCCGTGGCGCCGCATCGCGGCCATCCAGCGCGGGTTGACCACGCGGGCTCGGAAGACGCGGTGGGTCTCCTCGCCCAGCGTTCGGGTCTTCACCTGGTCCGGTACGGCCGAGTCACCGACGTACGCCTCCGGGCTCGCCCCCGTCAGGTGGCGCACCATCGCGACCATGCCGCCGTGGTACTGGAAGTAGTCGTCCGCGTCGACGAGGTCGTGCTCGCGGGTGTCGACGTTCTTCGCGGCCACCGCGATCCGCCGGAACGCCGTCTCCATGTCCCCGCGCGCCGCCCGCCCGTCGAGCCCGCGCCCGTACGCGTAACCGCCCCACACCGCGTACACCTCGGCGAGGTCGGCGTCCGAGCGCCAGTTGCGGGCGTCGATCAGCGGCAGCAGACCGGCTCCGTACGCGCCCGGCTTCGAGCCGAAGACACGGGCCGTCGCCCGCCGCCGGTCGCCGTGCTCGGCGGTGTCCTCGTCGGCGTGGGCCCGTACGAAGTTCTGGTCGGCCGGTTCGTCGAGCTCGGCGACCGCCCGCACCGCGTCGTCGATCAGGCCCACCACGTGCGGGAACGCGTCGCGGAAGAAGCCGGAGATGCGGACCGTGACGTCGATGCGCGGCCGGCCGAGCTCCGCCAGGGGCACGATCTCGAAGCCGGTCACCCGGCGCGAGGCGTCGTCCCAGACCGGGCGGCAGCCGAGCAGCGCCAGGATCTCCGCGATGTCGTCGCCCTGGGTGCGCATCGCGGACGTACCCCAGACGGTGAGGCCGACGGACTTCGGGTACTCACCGGTGTCCTGCAGATAGCGGGCGACCAGCGAGTCCGCGAGCGACTGGCCGACCTCCCAGCTCAGCCGGGACGGGATGGCCTTGGGGTCGACGGAGTAGAAGTTCCGGCCGGTCGGCAGGACGTTGACGAGTCCGCGCGTGGGCGAGCCCGACGGGCCCGCCGGGACATAGCCGCCGTCGAGTGCCTTGAGGATGTGGCCGATCTCGTCGGTGGTGCGCGCGAGCCGGGGCACGACCTCCGTGCACGCGAACTCCAGCACGGCCACGGCGCCGGGGAGTTCGGTCTTGAGGACGTCCCGTATCAGTGCGCCGCTCTCCGCGAGCGCCCAGCCGCGCTCCTCCATGCCCTCCGCGATCCGCCGGCACAGCTGCTCCAGCAGGTCGACGGCGTCGGCGGCCGTACGGGACGGCCCGTCCACCAGGTCCGTCAGCTCGGCCGGCACCTTCACCGGCGCCCCCGGCTCGGCCAGCAGGTCCTTCTCGACCAGCCCGAAGTGCTCGGCCAGGCAGGCGCGCAGCCCCGGCAGGGCGTTCGCCTGCCCGCCCCACACCTGGGAGGCGCGCAGCACGGCGAGTACGAGGTTGACGCGGGGTTCGCCGACCGGGCCGCCACCGAGGATGTGCAGACCGTCGCGGATCTGCACGTCCTTGATCTCGCACAGATAGCCGTCGATGTGCATGACGAACTCGTCGAAGTCGCCGTCGTCCGGCTGCTCGTCGACGTGCAGGTCGTGGTGCAGCTCGGCCGCCTTGACCAGCGTCCAGATCTGCGCGCGGACGGCCGGGGCCTTCGTCGGGTCCAGGTCGGACACGAGCGCGTACTCGTCGAGGAGCTGCTCCAGCTTGGCCAGGTCGCCGTAGGTGTCGGCGCGCGCCATGGGCGGCACGAGGTGGTCGACGACCGTGGCGTGTCCGCGGCGCTTGGCCTGGGTGCCCTCGCCGGGGTCGTTGACGATGAAGGGGTAGATCAGGGGCAGCTCGCCGAGGACGGCGTCCGGTGCGCACCCCTTGCTCAGTCCGAGCCCCTTGCCCGGCAGCCACTCCATGGTGCCGTGCTTGCCCATGTGCACGATCGCGTCGGCGCCGAACCCCCCTTCCGAGGTCGCGGCCTCCAGCCACCGGTAGGCCGCCATGTAGTGGTGCGAGGGCGGCATGTCCGGGTCGTGGTAGATCGCGATCGGGTTCTCGCCGAAGCCGCGCGGCGGCTGGATCATGACGACGACGTTCCCGAACCGGAGGGAGGCCAGCACGATGTCGTCGCCGTCCACGTACAGCGAGCCCGGCGGCTCGCCCCAGGCTTCCACCATCCCGTCGCGCAGTTCGGGGTCGAGCTTGTCGAACCACGCCCGGTAGTCGGCCAGCGGTACGCGCGCGGGCGCCGCTGCCAGTTGCTCCTCCGTCAGCCACTCGACGTCGTGACCGCCGGCCTCGATCAGCCTGTGGATCAACTCGTCGCCGCCGGAGGGGTATTCGGTGAGCGAGTACCCCGCCTCCCGGAGTGAGTCCAGCAACCGTACGGCCGAGGCGGGCGTGTCGAGACCGACCGCGTTGCCGACGCGGGAGTGCTTGGTCGGGTACGCGGTGAAGACGAGGGCGATCTTCTTGTCGACGTTCTTCTTGTGCCTCAACCGCGCGTGCCGTACGGCGATCCCGGCGACCCGGCCGGCCCGCTCCGGGTCGGCGACGTACACCGGGACGTCGTTCGGTCCCTGCTCCTTGAACGAGAACGGGACCGTGACGATCCGCCCGTCGAACTCCGGGATCGCGACCTGCATCGCCGCGTCCATGGGGGAGAGGGCGGCGTCGGACTCGTCCCAGGCGCTCCTCGACGAGGTCAGGCAGAGGCCCTGGAGCACGGGGATGTCGAGGTCGGCGAGCGCCCCGATGTCCCAGGACTCCTCGTCCCCGCCGGCCGACGCCTGCGAGGCGTGTGTGCCGCCGGCCGCGAGCACGGTGGCGACGAGGGTGTCGGCCTGCCCGAGGAGCTCGTACAGCCCGGCGTCCGCGCCGCGCAGCGAACCGCAGTAGACGGGGAGCGCGTTCGCCCCCCGCGCCTCGATGGCGTCGCAGAGGGTGTCCACGAAGGCGGTGTTGCCGCTCAGTTCGTGGGCCCGGTAGAAGAGGACGCCGACCGTCGGGCGGCCCTCGACCCGGGGACGTGCGCCGTGGACCCCGTACTCGGGCATCTTCTGCGGCTCGTCGAAGCCCTCGCCCGTGAGCAGCACGGTGTCGGACAGGAAGCGGGCCATCTCGGTGAGGTTGGCGGGCCCGCCCTCGACGAGGTAGCGCAGCGCCTGCGCCACCACACCCGCCGGCACCGACGACTCGGCCATCAACTCCGCGTCGGGCACGGCCTCCCCGCCGAGCAGTACGGTCGGGACACCGGACGCCCTGAGCGCGGCCAGCCCGTCCTCCCAGGCGCGCTTGCCGCCCAGCAGCCGTACGACGGCGATGTCCGCGCCCTCGATCAGCCCCGGCAGCTCCGCGGCGACATCGACCCGGGTCGGGTTGCCGATCCGGTACGGGGCACCGGAGGCACGGGCCGCCAGCAGATCGGTGTCGGCGGTCGACAACAACAACACTGTGCTCATGCGGGCGCTCCCGGTGGAATGAAGGGCAGTCCTTGCGGCGCGCCCGACTCGATGAGCCGCCACAGCGCGTCCGTGTCCGCGTGTTCCTCGATCAGGTCGCCGAGCCGGTCGAGCTGTTCCTCGCGCAGCTCGGCGAACGACGTGTCGGGGGCCGGTACGAAGCGACGCCCCGCGGCGGCGGCCACCTCGCGCAGGAAGGCCCGCCGGAAACCGTCCGACTCCAGCGAGCCGTGCCAGTGCGTGCCCCAGACGGCACCGACCCGGCACCCGTCCAGGAAGGTTTCACCGCCCGTGACGTCGGCGACCCCGTGGTGGATCTCGTAGCCCTCGACGTGCTCGCCGAGGGCCTCGCCGACGGGACGGGTGAGGGTCTTCTCGCGGGCGAACCGCACCCGCACGGGCAGGACCCCGAGGCCGTCCACCTGTCCCGCCCGGGACTCGACGTCGTCCTCGATGTGCTCGCCGAGGATCTGGAAGCCGCCGCAGACGCCGAGCACGGGGCGGCCTTCGGCGGCCCTGCGGACGAGCGCGTCGGCGAGGCCGCGCTCCCGCAGCCACTGAAGGGCACGGACGGTTCCCCGAGTGCCGGGGACCACCACCAGATCCGCGTCGGCGAGTTCCTCGGGCCGGTCCACGAACCGCACGACGACGCCGGGTTCGGCGGCCAGCGCGTCCACGTCGGTGAAGTTGGACATGAGCGGGATGGCGCAGACGGCGACCCGCAGGACGTCCTCTCCGACAGGGGGAGCGACGTTCGACTCCCGCACGGTCCCCCGCAGGGAGACCGCCATCCCGTCCTCCTCGTCGATCCCGAGCCCGTGCCGGAAGGGCAGGACGCCGTACGTCCGCCGCCCGGTGAGCCCGTGCAGCATGTCCAGTCCGGGCTCCAGCAGGGACACGTCCCCGCGGAACTTGTTGACGAGGAAGCCGGCCACCAGCGCCTGGTCCTCCCGGCTCAGCAGGGCGACGGTCCCGAAGAAGGAGGCGAAGACGCCT
This sequence comes from Streptomyces acidicola, assembly GCF_009377235.1. Classification (GTDB taxonomy): domain Bacteria; phylum Actinomycetota; class Actinomycetes; order Streptomycetales; family Streptomycetaceae; genus Streptomyces; species Streptomyces acidicola. The sequence continues at coordinate 6,820 of NZ_VMNX01000231.1, read as the reverse complement.
CCGCGGTCGATGTCACCGACGACGAGAACGGGCAGCCGCGGCCGGGCATTCCGGGCGATACCCATGTTCACGATGTCGGTGCGCCGCAGATTGATCTCGGCCGGACTGCCGGCCCCCTCACAGATCACCGCGTCATACGTGCCCCGCAACTCGGCGAGACAGTCGAGGACGGTACCGAGAAGTTGCTGCTGCCGTCCGCCGTGGTACCCGCGCGCACTGAGCTCGCCCACGGGCCTGCCCATGAGCACCACCTGACTGCTCTGCTCGCTGCCGGGCTTGAGCAGCACGGGATTCATGAGCGCGGTGGGCTCGACACGGCACGCCTGGGCCTGCATGGCCTGAGCGCGCCCGATCTCGGCGCCCTCCCGCGTCACGAACGAGTTGAGGGACATGTTCTGCGCCTTGAAGGGTGCGACCTTGACGCCCCGCCGCACCAGCCACCGGCAGATCCCGGCGGTCACGACGCTCTTTCCGGCGTCGGAGGTGGTGCCGGCGACGAGAAGACCACCGCTCATGATGTACGCCCCCCTGCCGGAATCCGTGCCTGAAACCGTGTTGGAATCCGTGTCAGAACCCGCCCGGCCACACCGACGCCGAGAGCCAGCAGGCCGACGCGCCGGGACAGCCGCACGGCCCGCTCGATGTCCCGTGTGGCGACGGCACGCCCTTCTGCGTTGAGTACGGGCCGGTGCTCCACCCGCCCCGCGTAGGACAGCGTTCCGCCGAGCCGCACCCCCAGTGCCCCCGCGAACGACGCCTCCACGGGACCGGCGTTGGGGCTCGGATGCTTCGCCGCGTCCGCCCGCCAGGCCCGTACGGCACCGCGCGGGTCCGGACCGGCCGCCGCTGCCAGGACGGCGGTCAGCCGCGCGCCCGGCCAGCCCGCGAGGTCGTCCAGCCGGGCGGAGGCCCACCCGTACCGCCGGTACCTGGGCGACTTGTGACCGACCATGGCGTCGAGGGTGTTGACGGCCCGGAACCCGAGGAGCCCGGGCACACCGCCGAGGGCCCCCCACACGAGCGCGCCCACGACGGCATCGGACGTGTTCTCGGCAACGGACTCGACGACGGCGCGGGCGATCCCGTCGGCATCGAGGGCCCCCGGATCCCGCCCGCACAGATGCGGCAGGCGCTCCCGGGCGGCGTCGACGTCCCCCGCCTGAAGCGCCCGCCCGATGACCCGGGCCTCCCGCGCGAGCGAAGTCCCCCCGACCACGGCCCAAGTGGCCGCTCCGGTCAGCGCGACGGAGGCGGCAGGGGATGGACGTACAGCCCGTGCGGCGGCGGTGGCGAGGGATACGACACCCCCCACGCACACGGCGGTGTGCAGCGCGCCCCACCCCCGGTGGTCCCGCCACAACACCCGTTCCACGGCGCCCGCGGCACGCCCGAACACGGCGACCGGATGCCCCCGGCGAGGATCGCCCAGGAGCAGGTCGCCGAGAAGCCCGGCGGCGGCGCCGTACGCGAAGACGCGATCGGCACGCATGCGTTCAGCCGACCACGGTGACCGAGGTGACCGCTGGATACGGCAGAGCGCTGGTGCTGGATCTCAATCGGCAGCCGAGCATGGCGATATGTCCTCACTCAGGGTGTCCACGCCCTGGTTCGACGAGACCGGCGGCGAGAGTTCCTGGCTCCCGGGGATTGCTCCCCCGGTCACAGTGGCGGGACCGCGCCGGACTTTCACCGGCTTCCTCTTCTGCCGTCGTACATGGCTCCGGCAGTCCACCACGCCCTTGGAAGAGCCGTCAACTTGCCGTTGACCTGCGAAGGGAGAGTGTGCTGAGGCCCACATACGAGCGGGGTGCGGGACGGTGATCCGTCCCGCACCCCACTCGTTCGCGTGGCCCCGGTGTCAGGCCACGATCAGATAGATCCCGTACGCCACCGCTGCCGCGCACGCGGCGAAGCAGGCGTACGCCGCCGTCGTGGCGAGAGCCGCCGAGGTGCCGGAGGCCGTGGCCGTCTCGCGCTTGGAGAGGCCGAGGATGCCGAGGGTGAAGAGGCCGACGAGGGCCACGGTGACCACGAGACTGACTCCGAAGACGGAGCCGAGGGCTGCCCAGTCGATGTGCATGGTGGTGTGTCTTCCTTGCTCAGAGAGCGGTCGCCGGAGGCTTCGCCGGGGTCTCGGCGGGAGCGTGGTCGGGGACGGTGGCCGGGAGGTCGTCGGTGAGGGTGCCGACCGGGGGCGGGGTGACCGCCGCGACGGCCGTGGTCACGACGCCGGCGGGCTCGTCGGTGTCGTTGACGTTGGTGTGGTCGACCACCTCGCGGCGCGAGGCCAGCCAGATCGCGGCGCTGGACGCGACGAGGAAGACGGCGACCAGTGCCGTGCCCCAGCTGCCGAAGGACGTCACCCACTCGGCGCCGGCGCCGACCAGGGCCGCGGCCGGGAGGGTCAGGCCCCAGGCCACGAACATGCGGGTGGCCGTGGACCAGCGGACCACACCGCCCTTGCGGCCGAGGCCCGCGCCCATCACGGCGCCGGAGACGGAGTGCGTGGTGGAGAGGGAGAAGCCGAGGTGGGAGGAGGCCAGAATGACCGTGGCCGCGCTGGTCTGGGCGGCGAAGCCCTGCTGCGGCTGGAGATCGGTGAGGCCCTTGCCCATCGTGCGGATGATGCGCCAGCCGCCCAGGTAGGTGCCGAGCGCGATGGCGAGACCGGCGGACAGGATGACCCAGACCGGCGGGTCGGAGTCGGGGGCGAGCGCACCGCCGGCGACCAGGGCCAGGGTGATGATGCCCATCGTCTTCTGGGCGTCGTTCGTGCCGTGGGCCAGCGAGACCAGTCCGGCCGAGGTGATCTGGCCGGCGCGGTAGCCCTTGGACGTGGCCTTGTCGTGGGCGTTCTTGCCGATGGTGTACGTCAGCCGCGCGGCGATCATCGCGGCGATGCCCGCGACCAGCGGCGCCGCGACGGCAGGGATCAGCACCTTGGTGACGAGGACGTCACCGTGCACCGCGCCCGTGCCGGCCGACGCGATGGTCGCGCCGATCAGACCGCCCATGAGGGCGTGCGACGAACTGGAGGGAAGTCCGACGAGCCAGGTCAGCAGGTTCCAGAGGATGGCGCCGACCAGCGCCGCGAAGATCACCTCCGGTCGTATGCCGGTCTCGTCGACGAGGCCTTTGGAGATCGTGTTCGCCACCTCGATGGAGAGGAAGGCGCCGACAAGGTTGAGCACGGCGGACATGGCCACCGCGACCTTGGGCTTCATCGCGCCGGTCGAGATGGTGGTGGCCATCGCGTTGGCGGTGTCGTGGAAACCGTTCGTAAAATCGAACGCGAGCGCGGTGATCACCACGACCGCGAGGATCAGCGAGAAGTTTTCCATTTACCCGGACTTCTTTTGGACGTCAGTTGCGTGTGGACCGTAGGCAACCTGAGTGAACGAAAGATGAACTGGAGAGGGCTGAGGGGTGTACCGATTGAGGTACCGGCGTTCCGCTTGCGCTGAGGGGCGTGCCTCGGCGGCCAGTTGGGGGCGCTCTGAAAGGCATTGTGCCTCGAACAGATGCGGACTGTTTCATTCCGCATACCCTCTGTACGCCTTCCGGCGGTGCCTGCGCGCGGGCCGTGCGGGTGCCTGCGTGCGGGCCACCAACGCGTGAGGACCCCGGGTGAGTCCTTCCCGGGGTCCTCGTGGGTGCCCGCAGCCCGCCGCCCCGCGGGGCGTTGGGCCCGGCCGGTCCTAGCCCTTCGCGAACCGCTTCAGCTGGGTCATCGACCCGTTGAAGAGGTTCTGGTCGCCCGGCAGGCTGCCGCTGCCGTTGTCGTGCTGCCAGATCGTCCAGACCTTCCAGCCCGCGGGCAGCTCGCCCGCTCCCGCCGAGCTGTAGCGCGCCAGCCAGAGCGCGTGGTTCGCGCCGAAGGCCCTGCTGTTGCCGGTGCAGGTCTTCCACCAGTGCGTGGTCGTGTAGATCACCGGCCGGCGGCCGGTCTGCCGCTTCACCTCGTTACTGAAGGCCTTGATCCAGTTGACCATCCTGGTCCTGCTCAGGCCGTAGCACCTCTTCTTCTTGTCGTACGGGTTGTATTCGATGTCGAGCGCCGGCGGCAGCGTCCAGCCGTCCGCGCGCCAGCCCCCGCCGTTGCGCACGAAGTACGCGGCCTGGGTGGTGCCGGACGACTTGTTCGGCACCGCGAAGTGGTAGGCGCCGCGGATCAGCCCCACCTTGCGGGAGCCGTTGTACTGCTGGCCGAAGTACGGGTTGCGGTAGGTGTGGGACTCGGTCGCCTTGACGTAGACGAACCTGGCGCCCTTCGACTTCGCCTTCGACCAGTTCACGTTCTTCTGGTGCGAGGAGACGTCGTGTCCCCTGGGCTTGCTCGCGGCCGAGACCGGAATCTCCGCCAGGGCGGTCCCGCCCAGGGTGAGCGTCGCCACCGATGCCGCTATGACGCGGGAACGGTGACGGGTCGGTTTGTGATCACGGGCCATGTTTCCCCCCGGAATGGCGACGTGTGCGACAAATCGTCCAGAGGCTACTGGAAGATCGTTGAAACACGGGCGATCACTGGCCAATCGCTCTCAGGGGTGATGTGTCCACGTATGCGCGCTCCCGGAGATCGCCCTCCTGGCCTACACTCCCCCCGCCCGCCTCCGCCTCCGCCCACGTGCCTGTCAGGATCGGTGCATGGCGGATCAGGGGCGGGACACGGGAGATGTTCAGGGCTCGCGGGACGTACGTGCCGTAGGGGGCCGGGGTGTGCCGGACGACGTGGCACGGGCGTGGGACGAACTCGTCGCGACGGCCCGCCGGACCGTGGCCGACGGTCTGGTCGTCGGCACCTCGGGCAACGTCTCCGTGCGCGTCGGCGACACGGTCCTGGTCACGCCCACGGGAGTGCCGTACGACTGCCTGACGCCGGACGACGTGGTGGGCGTCGACCTCGACGGCCGCCAGGTCCTCGGCTCCCTCCGCCCGACGAGCGAACTCCCCATGCACCTCGCGGTCTACGGCGCCACCGGCGCACGCGCCGTCGTCCACACCCACGCCGTCCACGCGACGGCCGTCTCCACGCTCGTACGGGAACTGCCGCTGATCCACTACATGTCCGCCGCGCTCGGGGGAGTGGTCCGCGTCGCCCCGTACGCGACCTACGGCACGCAGGAGTTGGCCGAGAACATGCTGCGGGCCCTGGAGGGCCGCACGGCATGCCTCCTTCAGAACCACGGCACGCTCACATACGGATCCACCCTCTCCGAGGCCTACGACCGCACGGCCCAGCTTGAGTGGATGTGCCGCGTCTGGCTCACCGCGTCCTCGGTGCCGGGGCTGACCCCGACCCTCCTGAGCAGCGAGCAGGTGGCGGAAGTGGAGGAGCGATTGCGGGGGTACGGGCAGCCGGGGTGAGGCGGGCCCGGGGAGAGGACTTCCGGCGGTGTCGGGGGGAGGGGACTTCCGGCGGTGCCGGGAGTGGTGGCCGGGCCCGCCGGGCGTCGTCACTCCGGACCGTCCTCCCACTGGCCGGGGGCCGGGTCCGACAGGACACTGGAGACGTGCGCACAGCCAAAGCCGCTGCCGCGGCCGCCACCGCCGCACTCGCGGCCGGTGCGGCGAGCATCGCCGTCGGCAGGTTCGCCAGTGACGCCGCGCTGAAGGTGCCGGCGGGCGGACGGCTGCCCACGGAGCCCAGGCTGACCGTCCACGCGACGGCTGCCGGGCAGGTCACGCTCACCCGGGCCCTGGCCTCGCAGCGGCCCGGCACGTACGGCCTCGTGGGCAACCGCTCGCACGCGGTGGTCGGCCCGGTCCTGGACGCCGCCGCCCACTCCGCCGACACCGTCGTACGCCGCCTGGAGCGCGTCAGCCACGGCACCCTCGAACCCGGCGACAAGGTGTGGCTCACCCCGAACGTCCACGTCGGCGATCCAGGTGTCGCCCTCGGTCTCGACCACACGGACGTAGAGGTGCCGGGCGAACTGGGCGCCCTGCCCGCATGGTTCGTGCCCGCGGCCCGTGACACCTGGGTCATCGCGGTGCACGGCCTGGGCGCCACCCGCGAACAGCCCCTGAACATCGTGGAGTTCCTGCACGGCCGCGGGCTCCCCGTCCTCCTTCTCGCCTACCGCGGTGACCCCGGGGCGCCCCGTTCCCCGGACGGCCTGAACCACTTCGGCGAGACCGAGTGGCGCGACCTGGACGCGGCCATCCATCATGCCGTGCGTCAGGGCGCCCAGCAGGTCGTCCTGCACGGCTGGTCCACCGGCGCCACCATGGCCCTGCGCGCCGCCGCCCACTCCGCCCTGCGCGAGCGCGTCACCGGTCTCGTACTGGACTCGCCCGTGCTCAGCTGGGAGACCACGCTACGGGCCCTCGCGGCGGCCCGCCGCACCCCCGGCGCCCTGCTGCCACTGGCCGTCCGGGCCGCCCAGGGCCGCACCGGCATGCGCGGCGACCGCGTCGAGGCCGCCGTGCTGCCCGAACAGATCACGGCACCGGTCCTGATCTTCCACGGCCCGGAGGACACGATCGCCCCCTGGACCCTCTCCCGCGGCCTTGCCGACCGCAACCCGAACCAGGTCGCCCTGCGCGCCGTTCCGAACGCTCCCCACGGCGCCATGTGGAACGCCGACCCAGAAGGCTATGAAGAGGCCCTGCGCCGCTTCCTGACGCCGCTGATGTAGGGGCATGGGCGGGGGAAGGGGGTACATGGCGCTCTTCGCGCCCTTGCACCGCCGCGTCGCGCTCCTCCCGCGCCGGCGCACGCCTGCTCTCGCCCCAGGTGCGGTGCGAAGACGTACGGTCATCGGGTGACCCGTCGCCCCGCCTCTCGGGCCCCTGGCGCCCGCGCCCGTCCGCCCCGCCC
>NZ_VMNX01000230.1 GCF_009377235.1 Streptomyces acidicola | reverse complement strand
CACCAGGTGCGTGCCGCGACCCCCCAGGGTCGCCCATGACCACCACCCCCGCTTTCGTCCCCGCTCAACTCGTCGGCCGACAGGCCGTGCTCGACACCCTCGATGGATTCGTGCGACGGCTGGAGGACGGTGTCTCGGACATCGCTGTCGTCACCGGTCCCGTGGGCTCCGGCCGCAGCGCCGTCCTCGAATGGGCCGTCGACCGGGCCCGCGCCTCGGGTCTCGCCGTCGGTGTCGCCCGCTGTTCACCCCGCGAGTCCCAGCTCCCGTACGGCGCCATCACCCAGCTGCTGGGCACGTTGTGCCGGCCCTCCCGGATCGGTGCCCTCGCCTCCGGCATCGGCCCCACCAGCAGACCCACGGACGCCGTGGCCCGCATGTGCGACACGCTCCTGACGCTGTCCGCCGGCAGACCCGTGCTACTGGCCGTGGACGACCTCCATCTCGCGGACGCCCACTCCCTGCGCCGGCTGGTCGACCTGATCCACCGCGCCCGGCAGGGCGCCGTCCTCGCCGTCGTCACCTCCCCCGTGCCGGTCCGTCAGGTCCTGGACGCGGCGGGAGCCCAGCCCGCGGCGCCCTGCCCGGTACACGCCCTGCGCCTCGACGCCCTCACCACCGCCGAGGCGTGCCGCGTGGTCGAGGCCCGCGTCAGCCACCCCCTGCACTGGTCCGCACTCACGGTGGCCGGGGTCGCCGGCTGGTCCCCCGCCGTCCTGCACGCCGTCGCCGACCGGATCACCACGCTCGGGCGCCCCCTGGACACCGAGGCCGTACCGCAGCTCATCGCCGCCGCCCGCACCGCCTGGTCCACCCGCGCCCTCACCACCGTGCACGGCCTGCCCAAGAACGCCGTGGCCCTGCTGCGGGCCACGGCCATCGGCGGGGACCAGTTGGAGCCGGCCCGGCTCGCGGCCCTCGCCGGCCTCGACGCCACCGGCTTCGCCGACGCCGTGGACGCCCTGCGGGCCTGCGGGCTGCTCGCCGACACCGACATCCCCCGGCTGCGGCACCCCTGGTTCGCCGATGACGTCCTGGCGGGCATGACCGGGCCCGAGCTCGACCGGCTGCACCGTCGCGCCGCGTCGCCGCACGGCAAGGAGGCCCTGCGCGTCGGCACCGTCGCCGAACTGCTCGGCGACGTCACCTCGCTCGTGCGCTCGTGGACGGCCTCTGGCCTCGCCTCCTCCGCGCGCCCGCGGCAGGCGGCCGACCTCACGACCGCGTCGCTGCGGCACTCGCCGTGCGAGCCGGTGACCGAGGCCGAGCGGGCCCGGCGCCTGATCCGCATGGCCGCCGCCGAGGCCGTCACCGCCCCGCAGGCCGCGGACGGCCGACTGCGCCAGGTGATGCTGCGCCACCTCAGCCGCGAGACCTGGCCGGACGTGCTCAACGCCGCCGACCTGCTGCTCAGCCGCGGCGACGCCGAGACCGCGCGCTGGGCGATCGCCGACGCGCACCAGCGGGCTCTGACCAAGATCCCGGACGAGGAGCTACGTCCGCTGCGCGCCCTCGGTCGGCTCGCCCACAAGGAGAAGGGCGGCCTACCGCTCGTGGCCCCGCCCCCCATCCACTCCGACCGGCCCGGGCACCCCGCCCAGTCCGCCGTGCTCGCCTGGACCCTCGCCACCCGCGGCGACGACCGGGCCCGGGTTCTCGAACTCGCCCGCACGGCGCTCGACGAGCCCGGATCCGTGCCGTTCATGTGCCGCATAGCCGCGGCCCGGGCCCAGCTGTGCGCGGACGACGCACCCGCCGGCCTCGATCGCCTGGACGCCGTCGCCGCGGACGCCCGCCGCTCCGACGCCCTCGCGGCGGCCGCCCAGGCCCTGCTCAGCCGTGCCGAGGCACAGATACGCCTCGGCCTCGGCGAGGAGGCCCTGCGCGAGCTGACCGCCGCCACACGGGCCCTCCCACCCGCGTCGTGGCACAGCCTCCTCGCTCCCCGGCTCGCCGCCGCCGAGATCCTCGCGCTGATCCGCTGCGGCCGCGTGGACGAGGCCAGGCGCGCCTCGGAACGCGCCCGGAGCCGGCCCGAGGGCCACAGCGTCACCACGGCGTTCCTGCTGTACGCCCGCGCCGAACTCGCCCTCATCGACCGGGACGCCGCCCGTGCCCTGCTGCTGCTCGAGGAGTGCGGCCGCATGCTGCGGGCCAAGCGCTGGCGCAACCCCATGCTCATACCGTGGCGCAGCGCCGCGGCCGTCGCCCACCATCACCTCGGCGCCCCCGCCACCGCGGACGACCTGCTCGTCAAGGAGCGCGATGTCGCCGAGTGCTGGGGGACGTTGAACGCCTTCACGGCGTTGCGCGCCCGCACCCACGAGGCACTGGCGCGCAACGGCGTCGAGGTCCCCTGGGCAACCGCCGAGACCGACCGGCCCGCCCAGCCCTCACCGTCCTCCCGGTCCGCCCAGGACAGCCTTACGGCGACGCCCGACGCAACCGCCCCGGAGCCGGACCCGCTCACGCCGTCCGAGCGCGACGTGGCCGCCCTCGTGCTGGCCGGTCTGGCCAACCGTGAGATCGCCCGCCAACTGGGCCTGGCCACCCGCACGGTCGAGCTGCGGCTGACGCACACCTACCGCAAGCTCGGCGCGAACGGGCGCGCCGCCCTCGTCGCCCATCTGCGAGCCCGGCAGGAGGACGGCTGATCCATGCTGCTGGAGCGCGAGGAGGAACTGGCCGTACTCAACGAGGCGGTCACCGAAGCCCGGGCGGGCACCGGCGTCCTCCTCGTCGTCGAGGGCGGCACCGGCACCGGCACCACGGCCCTGCTGAACCGGCTGGCCGAGCGGGCAACGGCGAACGGCGCCCTGGTCCTTCGCTCGGGCGGCATCCCCGCCGAACGCAGCGTCCCCTTCGGTGTGCTGCGCCGGCTCGTGCTTCCGCTGGTCGCCGAGCGTGACCTGCCCGCTCCCCTGCTCACCGCGGTGCCGCCCATCGCCGCCGACCCGGGCCACTCCGGGCCGGACGACGAGGCGGGCGCCGCCGTGCGCGCCGACACGCTCCACTGGCTGCACATCCTGTTCGCCGGCCTCAGTGCCGAGCGGACCGTGGTGCTCGCCGTCGACGACCTGGGCTGGGTCGACGACGACTCCCTGGAGGCACTCGCCCATCTCGCCGCGCGCCTCGACGGCCTGCACATGCTGCTGGCCGTGGTCCGCAAGGACGGCCTCGGCACCCGCGACCCGCTCGTCGGCGAGATCTCCGCGGCCGCCACGCACCGCATCCGGGCCCGCGGCCTGTCCCGCCGGGGCACGGCGGTGCTGGCGGCCCGGCACTTCGGGGACGGCTGCCCCGACGAGTTCCTCCGGACCTGTCACGACGTCACCGGGGGCCGGCCCAAGGATCTGAGGGTGCTGTGCGACCGGGCCCGGCTCCGGCGGCTCGGCGCACCTCACTGGCACACGCAGCGCCTGCGCGGGCTGGGCGAGTCGCTGCATCGCGAGCGGCTGCTGTCGCTGCTGCGGCGCGAACCCGTCCTCGACGCCTTCCTCAAGGCCACCGCCGTGCTCGCCGACCACGCCACGGACGACCTCGTCGCCCGGCTCGCGGGTCTGACCCGGCAGCAGTGCGCGTACGCCCGTGAGGTCCTCACGCACGCGTGGCCGCCCGCGGTCGGCCAGGGCAAGGCCGCCCACACACGCGCGGCCTGCGCCGTCGTCCTCCAGGCCATGGGGGACGAGGAGAGCTCCCGCCGCCATCGGCAGGCGTCCGCCGCTCTCGACGCGTGCGGCGCCGGACCGGAGGAAGTCGCGGTGCCGCTGCTGCACGTCGACCGGATCGGCGACCCGTGGGAGATCCACCAGTTGCGTGCCGCGGCCGCGGCCGCCCGCCGCCGAGGCGCGCCGGAGACGGCCGTGCGCTATCTCGGCCGTGCCCTCGTCGACGTACCCGCCACCAGCCATGTCCGCGCCGAGTTGCTGTACGAACTCGGGGTCACCGAGCTGGACCTCAAGTCCCCGGCGGCGGGCCGACACTTCGTGCAGGCCGCTCGGCTCATGCCGCGGCTGCGGCGCCGTGCCGAGGTCGTCTCCAGCACCCCGATGGACATCGTCCGCAGCGATCCCGAGGTCGCCGCCCTCGTCCGGGAGACCGCCGCCGGTCTCGGGACTCCGCGGGAGGGCGACCGGCAGGGCGCGTACCTCGCGATGCGGCTGGAGGCCCGGGCCCGGTACGCCGGGCTGGAGGACCCCGGCCTGGTGACCTCGGCGACGCGCCGGCTGCTCGACCTCGGCGAGCAGCGCTACGGCGCCTCGGCGGCCGAACGCGAACTGCGCACCGTCCTCGTGTTCTCGGCCGCCGTCGGCGGGCAGGCCGACCACCGCACGGTGGCCCGGATGGCGCGGCAGGTCCTGGAGGAGGAGCCGGCGCACAGCGCTCTGACCGGTCTGGCGCTCGAACTGCTGCCTGCGGTGCTCTACTGCACGGACAGCCCGCACTTCGCCGCGTCCTGGCTGGACGCGGCGCGCCTGCACGCCTCGCAGCAAGGCGACCGTACGACGCTGTCCCTGGTCGAGGCGGTGCACGGTCTCGCGCTGCTGGCGCGGGGCGAGGTCGGTGCGGCCCGGGAGTGCGGCGTGCGTGCCCTCGCGCTGACCGAGGGCGGGACGGCCAGGGACAGGGTGCACGTCACCCTTCTCCTGGGGAGCGTCGCGCTCGAAGTGGGCGACGCCGAACGCGCCGGGCGGCTCCTTGAGCCCGCCGAACCGCCCGCCGACCTGCGGATGTTCGCCCTGTTCGGGGCGCTGAACGGGATGCTCGCGGAGAACCGCGGGAATCTGCCTGTGGCGCTCGCTCACTACCTGGACTGCGGACGCGTCCTGGAACGCGCCGGGTGGGTGAATCCGGCGTTCGCGCACTGGCAGATGCGGGTCGCCCTGATCCACCACCGCGCCGGCAGGACCGCCGAGGCCCTCGCTGTCGCCCGGTCCCATCACGAACGCGCCCTGGCCTGGGGCGCGCCGACCACGCTGAGCCGTGCGCGGCGTCTGCTCGGCTTCGTCACCGAGGGCCCGCCGGGCATCGAGTTGCTGCGGCAGGCCGTCGACCTCGTCGAAACGGAGGGCAGCCGACTGGAGTTGGCCCACGCCCTCACGGAACTGGGCAGACGTCTGCAACGGGAATCCGCCGCGGACGGCGACCGGCTCTTCCGACGCGGCCGTCGACTGGCCACCGAATTGGTCAACGCGCCGGCCGACACCGGGACCGGCACCGCCGCACGCTCGGCGCGGGCGCTCTCGGCCGGGCTCACCCCGGCCGAGACGAGAGTGGCGGAACGCGCGGCACGCGGTCTGAGCAACAGGGAGATCGCGGAGGAACTCGAAACGAGTCTACGGGCCGTGGAAAGACACCTCACGAGCTCCTACCGCAAATTCTGCATTACTGGCCGGGAACAACTGGCCCACGCGATGGGAATAAACGAAACCCGGTAGCCTGCCCAGGACTGCATTGATCCATGCCGCCGACCTGCGCGGAGTTTTGTTCTTTGTGTTCACGGCATCCAGGGAACGCAAATCCACCGATTTCCCCTCGCCTTCGCTCCCGCACACTCCGACGGATCGATCCATGTCCCGGCAGTCGCGCTGACGTGCGCAACTCCTCACTTTTGTGTTGCCTGTGCGTCACGTTCGCTGGTTACCGACGGTACTCAAAAGGCACCCGCATACGGGACCGCAATGCGTACCGAACCACCGCCGGAGGACACCGCAGTCTTAGTGGTGAATAGGGCCTTACGAACCCTGCATGCCTTGACATGTATTTTCAATCGATGGCAATGTCATGGGTGAAGGAACACTCCCCGCTGCGGGATGCACCACTGGTCATGAGCGCTGAGAGAGAGTGGCCCACCCCCCATGAAGAACGCCGGCCTAGACTCCGTAGAGATCCTCCCCGACGCACCGCGGAACTGGTCCCCGGAACCGTATCGCGAGAATTATTTAGCGCTTTTCGAGCAGTCCCTCGTTTGCATCGCGAACCTCGATCTGGAATTCCGGATAATGGAGGCCAACCGGTCCTTCGCCCATCAATTCGACTGGAACCCCGGGCAGGGCACGGGAAGGGACTTCTGTGAACTCCTGCACCCCAGCGTGCAGGGCAAGCTGAAGAACGAGTTGATTCGCCTGGCGGACGGTCAGAGCCCCCGGTTTGCCGACCACTTGGTCGCGTTGGGCGCGAAGGACGCCGTATTCCGCGGCGAGATGACCGGAATCGCCGTACGGAGTGGTGTCGGCCGGGTGGACCGCATTCTGGTACTGGTCGACCCGGAGCAGTCCGAGAACGGTCCGCAGATCGCCAATGCACGGCGCAAACTGTTCAGCCCGATGCACGCCCGCATTCTGGAGGGGGTGGCATCAGGCGAGTCGACGGTCCAACTCGCCACGAAACTCTTCCTCAGCCGCGGCGGAGTGGAGTATCACGTCTCCTCTCTGCTGCGGAAGATGAAGGTGACCAACCGGCCGGCGCTGATATCGAAAAGCTATTCCCTCGGTGTCTTCGCCGTCGGTCAGTGGCCACCGCGGGTACGCCCGGAGTTCGTGTCCGACTGACCACGGCCTCTTCAGTGCTTCGAAGGCCCCGCCGTTTCCGTCGGCGGGGCCCGGGTCTTTTCAGGACCCGGCCGCACGGGCGGCGTCGAGCTCCGTGAGGATCTCGGCGTACACCTCGTTCAGGTGACCGGTGAGGAAGAAGTGGCCGCCGGAGAAGACCCGCATACGGAAGGCACCCTCGGTGTGGTCGCGCCAAGCCTCGGCCTCCGCCGGCGTGGTGCGCGGGTCGGCGTCGCCGGTGAGGACCGTCAGCGCACCGCGCATCCGGCGGCCGGGCGGGCAGGTGTAGGTCTCGATGGCGCGGTAGTCGCCCCGGATCGCGGGCAGCGCCATCCGCAGCAGCTCGTCGTTGCCGAACACGGCCGCGTCGGTGCCGTTGAGGAGCCGCAGCTCGGTGATCACGCCCGCGTCGTCCTGCTGGTGCACCTGCTCGTCCCGGTGGGAGGACGGGGCGCGCCGGCCCGAGGCGACGACGGCGCGCGGCGGATTGGCGCCGAGCTCCTCCAGCCGCAGCGCCGTCTCGAAAGCCAGGACGGCGCCCATGCTGTGGCCGAAGAACACCGTGGGCTTCTCGCTGAGTTCGCGGATCTCCTCGCACAGCAGGTCCGCGAGCTTGCCGATGTCCTCGACGCACGGCTCGGTGCGCCGGTCCTGACGTCCCGGGTACTGGAGCGCGACCACATCGGCCTCCGGGGCGAAGCGCACCGACACCGGGTGGAAGAAGCTGGCCGAACCGCCCGCGTGCGGAAAGCAGACCAGCCGTACGGCACTGCCGGCGGAGGGGTGGTAGCGGCGGATCCACGCCGTGGTGGCGTCGTCGGCGATACGCGACATGGGCGTCCCTTTCCAGAGCGTTCGTCGGTGCGGCGGCCGCAACCGGCCCGCCGTCGCCGCCCATTGAACGCGGGCCGCCACCCGTAAAACCCTAAACTTCCGGCGCCACGGGGTTCGGTCGCGACCGGTTCGTGCACGGCCGCGACCGGTTCCCCGGATGAGCTCTGTGCTGTGGCCGCCTCAGCCGACGGGTCTGCGCTCGGCGGCGAGGACGGCCGCGAGTCCGCCCCGCCCCCGGATGCCGAGCTTGCGGTAGACGCTCGTGAGATGGAACTCCACGGTGCGCTGGGTGAGGAACAGGGCCTCGGCGATCTCCCGGTTGGTGGCTCCCGCGGCGGCACGCTCGGCGACCTGCCGTTCGCTTCCGCTCAGCGCGTCGGTCGGTGACTCGGTGCCGCGCCGCAGCCGTCCGCCGGCCGCACCGAGGGCGGGCACGGCCTGGTCGAGGAGCTGCCGGTCGCCGCACAGCACGGCGATGTCGATGGCGCGGCGCAGCCGTTCGCGCGCACCCTCGGAGTCACCGCGCTCCAGCAGCCGCCGGCCGAGCAGATACTCGGCGCGGGCGTGCTCCAGGCGGCCGGGACTGCCGTCGAGGAGACGGGAGGCCTCGGTCAGTTCGTCAATGCCGGTGTCGCCGGGCGTGAGCACACCGCGCGCGACGGCGAGCATGCCCTGGGCCCGGGGCGTGCCCCAGCGCCGCACCGCCGGCGCCACCCGGTCGACGACGTCCCGTCCCTCGCCGTACCGGCCGAGGTCGGCGAGGACCTGCGCGGCGTCGTACCACCAGGGCGCCAGCACGGGGTTGCCGATGCCCGCCTCGGCGAGGCTGTCGCCGCACCGCACGAGATGGCCGAGCGCTCCCTCCAGGTCACCGAGCGCGGCACGGGCGCGGGCCCGGCTCATCATGTAGGTGTGCGACTCCAGTGCGAACTCGTCCAGGCGAGGCCGGCGCACCAGGTCGAGCAGCTCCTCGGCGCGGCGGGCGTCGCCCCGCAGGACCATGACGTCCGCGAGGGTGCACTGCGGGCCCACGGCACTCTTCACATGCAGATCGCGGTGGACGAGATCGAAGGCGAGCTGTGCGTCCGCCAGCGCCTGCGCGATGTTGCCGGACCACAGGTGCACCTGGGCGCGGGTGGTGGAGACGATGGCGCTGTTCCAGGCCTGGCCGCGTTTTTGGGCGTGTTCGAGCAGGGTCGTGAGCACGAACTCGACGGGCTTGATCTCGTCGGCGAGGTAGAGGGTGAGGCTGGCGCCCAGGGCACCCCAGCCGCCCAGGGAGACGTCCCCGACCCGCAGGACCCGCTGGGCGGCCGGGACCAGTTCGGCGGCGGGGCGGCCCTCCAGGGTGCCGAGCGCGCACAGCATGCCGAGCAGCAGACGCTCCTCGGCGGTCTCGCCGGGCGGCAGGGTGTGCTCGCGGAACCGTTCGCTGACGCGGCGCACGGTGGACTTCTCGTCGAGCCCGGAGACCAGTGCCATCGCCTCCACGAGGGTGCGCAGTGCCTGTTCGTCCGGGGTGTCGCCGAGTTCGGACTCGACCATGAACAGGGTCTCGCCGACCAACTCGAAGGCCCGCAGCGAGTTCTGCGCGCCGAGGGAGGTGATGACGTACTGAAGGACTAGACGGCAACGCAGGCGCGGGTCCGTGGCGAGGGACAGCGCGTGTTCCAGCCGGCTGAGCGCGGTGGGGTGGTCGGAGTGGGCGAGGACGCGAGCGGAGGCGGACAGCAACTCGATGTCGTCGAGGTCGTAGCGCAGGGCGCGGGAGAGGTACTGGCCCGCGGTGGCGGGTGCGCCGCGCTGCTCGGCGCCGAGGGCGGCGGACCGTAGGACGGTGACCATCCAGGGCTCGGGCACCTCGGGCAGGTGCATCAGCTGGACGGCGGCCTGGTCGCTGGGGCGCCCTGAGTCGTTGAGCAGGCGTGCGGCGCGTTCGCGCAGTGCGAGGCGTTCCTCGGCCGGCGTCGCGTCCAGGACGGCCTGGCGCATGAGGTCGTGGCGGTAGGCGAGGGAGTCGGGTCTCAGCAGTCCGGCGGCGCGCAGGGCGTCGACGGCGCCTGCGGCGGGGCCGGGCGTGGTGCCGGCGAGGGCGGCGACGGGTTCGATGTCGTCGGACTCCAGGACCGCGAGCGCCTTCGCCACGGCGAGCCGTTCGGGGGTGAGCCGGTCGAGGTGGAAGCGGGCCACGGTGCCGTGCCCGAGGCCGTCGCGCAACACGTCGGCGTCGAGTGCGGCGTCCGGGGCGCGGTGCCTCAGCTCGCGGGCCAGGAGCTGGACCAGGAACGGGTTACCGCCGGTGAGCTCCACGCAGCGTGCCACGACGGAGGCGTCGGGCGTGACGGCGAGGGACGCGGCGAGCATGTCGCACACCGCGTCGTCGGTGAGCGGCTCGACGTCGACGGTGAGGCAGGAGGCGGCGTCGGCCATCTCGTCCAGCACGTCGGGGCGCGCGGGCTCGACCTCGGTGCGCAGGGTGAAGAGCAGGGCGACCGGCAGTCCCTCGGCCCGTCGCAGCAGGAAGCCGAGCCAACGCAGCGACGCCTCGTCGCACCACTGGAGGTCGTCGACAGCGAGGACGAGGGGGCGCTCGGCGGCGAGCGAGGCGGTGAGCCAGTACAGGCCGTGCATGACGCCGTACATGTCGGCGGGCCGGCCGTCGGGGTCGCCGTCCGTCGTGAGGGCGGGCAGGGCGAGCGCGGCGCTGCCCGCCAGCGCGACACTGCCGGCCAGTGACGGGGCGGACGTTGCCTGTTGGGGCACTAGAAGCGGATGCCGCGCCGGGTCGTCGGTGAGGCCGAGCGGTGCGAACAGCCCGCGCACGGCCTCGTAGGCGGCGCCGCCGCTCTCCTGGCATTTGACGGTGAGGACGCGGGCGTCCGCGTCCGGTTCGGTGAGGGCGTGCATCAGCCGGGTCTTGCCGATACCGGCGGGTCCGCGCAGCAGGACGGCGCGTCCTTCCCCCGTACCGTGAAGGTGCTCACGGATCAGGGCGAGTTCGAGGTCTCGACCGACGAGCGTGGGCTCGTCTTCCGCCTTCAGGCCGGAGGTTGAAGCCACCGCGTCTCCTGTATTGCCCCGCCACACACAGCAGTTGGCGGGATGGACGAATCGAACGACCCTCTTCTCGTCCGATCATACGCACGAGCAGGGCTGTTGCCCGCCCGCGCGCGATGCGGTCGCGTACCCCCCAAGCCGCGTTCACACGTTCACGGTTGCCAACGCTCGACCGGCCTCTCGCGTCCTGTCGCCGGTCAGGGGGTCGACTCGGAGTCAGCCGGTCCGGTTCAGCGGGCGGCCGAGGCGCGGAAGATGAGCGGGATTCACATTTGAGTGTGGCGCACTACACATGAGTGGCATGGCGAGCCGACGCCCCAAGTCTCGGGAAATCGTCAGTGCCGGGACGGCAGGCTCGGTCCCATGCCGCACACACCGCAGTTGCCCGTGCTCGACACCGACTCGCGCCCCGTGTTCGCCCCCAGCCCGCTGCGGGCGCTGCGGGACGAGGCACCCGTCCGCCGCGTGCGGACACCGGCCGGCGACGAGGCCTGGCTCGTCACCCGGCACGCCGAGACGAAGGCACTTCTCCACGACGAGCGGCTGGGCCGCTTCCATCCCACCCCCGCCACCGCGCCCAAGTACGTCGACAGCCCGCTCGTGGAGATGCTGATCATCGACGACGCCGACACGGCCCGGGAGATGCACCGCCGGTCCCGTGCCCTGCTCGGTCCGCAGTTTGCGGCGCGCCGTATGCAGGAGCTGAGACCGCGGGTGGCCGCCGCCGCGCAGGCGATCGCCGCGGACTTCGCGGACCGTGAGCAACCCGCCGATCTGCACCGGCACTTCGCGCTGCCGTACTCGCTGAGCATCCTGCACGAGCTGATCGGCGTGCCCGCCGAGGAGCGGGAGCGCGCCACGCAGCTCCTCGCCGACATCGGCCGGGTCGGGAAGGACGGCGAGGCCGCACCGGGCCCGGGCCCACTGTTCGCCCTGTTCGGCGCGCTCGCCGAGGCCAAGCGGACCGCACCGCGGGACGATGTCCTGACCCGGCTCGTCACCGCCGGCGTCCCCACCGAGCAGGCCGCCGCACTCGCCGCGACACTGCTGATGGCGGGCCTGGAGAGCGTGGCGAGCTTCATCACCCTGGGCGTCGCACTGCTCACCCGCCCCCCGGAGCGGCTGCGGACGGCGCTCGACGACCCGGAGGCGATGGCCGGACTCGTGGAGGAAGTCCTGCGCAACGGCAAGCAGTCCGGCTCCGTCCTGCCCCGCTACGCCTCCGGCGACATCAATGTCGCCGGGGTCACCATCCGGGCCGGCGACCTGGTGCTGCTGGACTTCGCGCTGGCCAACCACGACGAGCGCGTCTTCGAGCACGCCGGGGAGTTCGACCCGGGACGTGCGCCCAACCCGCATCTGTCGTTCGGGCACGGCATCTGGCACTGCCTCGGCGCCTCGCTGGCCCGTATCGAACTGGCGGAGGCGTTCACCGCGCTGTTCGGGCACATGCCGGAGCTGCGGCCGACGGTTCCGCACGAGCAGCTCGTGACCAGTGCCGGGCGGCTCGTCGGCGGGCCCGCCGAACTGCCGGTGCGGTGGTAGCGAAGCGGTCCCGGCGCACAGCCCCGAACCGCGTGCCGGAGCTTCGGATCCCGTGCCAGGACTAGGGATTTACCCGCCGGGAGCGGCCCATCCTTCGTGTCACATCGGGGTCCGGAAGTCCCGGTGCACCTCCCGGTGAGAGGGGACGGCACGTGACAGCGACAGACTCGAAGGACGACGCCGCACGGCAGGTCGACTTCCCGTTCCGCCGGCCCGGCGAGCCCTTCCCCCCGCCCGGCTACGCCGAGTTGCGCGGGCGGGACGGGCTGGCGTGGTCGATGATGCCGGGCGGCCAGCGCGTCTGGCTGCTGACCCGGTTCGAGGACGTGCGGGAGGCCCTCCTCCACCCGCACCTGAGCTCGGACTCCCGCAACGAGGGGTTCCCCACCCCGGGCCGTACCGGCGGGCCACCCGCACAGACCCAGATCCCCGGCTGGTTCGCCACCCTCGACCCGCCCGAGCACGACCGCTACCGCAAGATCCTCATGCAGGACTTCACCGCACGGCGGATGAAGGAGCTGCGCCCCCGCATCCAGAAGGTCGTCGAGGACTGCGTGGAGTCGCTGGCCGCCAAGGGCAGCCCGGCCGATCTGGTCGCGGACTACGCGGTACCCATCCCGTCACTGGTGATCTGCGAGCTGCTGGGCGTGCCCAACGCCGACCGGGCCTTCTTCGAGTCCCGTGTCTCGGTCCTGGTCACCCTGTCCGCCACCGACGAAGAGCGGGACCAGGCCACCACGGAACTCCTGCGCTACCTGGGCCGGATGGTCACCATCAAACGGCACCGGCCGGGTGACGACCTCATCAGCACGATGCTCGCCGCCGGGGAACTGGCCCCGATGGAGGTCGGCGGAGCGGCTCTGCTGCTGCTCATCGCCGGCCAGGAGACCACCGCCAACAACATCGCCCTGGGCGCGGTCCCCCTCATGACGCATCCGGAGTGGATCGGCGACCCGGGCATCGTGGACGAACTGCTGCGGTTCTACTCCGTCGCCGATCTCGTGCCACTGCGGGTGGCCGTGGCGGACGTGGAGATCGGCGGCCAGCTCATCAGGGCCGGCGAGGGCGTGGCACCGCTGGTGGCCGCCGCCAACTACGACGACGGCAGGTTCGCCTGCCCGCACGCCTTCGACCCGAGCCGCTCGGCCCAGGGCCATGTCGCCTTCGGCCACGGACGGCACAAGTGCCTGGGCCAGCACCTCGTACGCGTCGAGATGGAACTCGCCTACCGCGTCCTCTTCGAGCGGCTGCCCGGCATCCGGCTCGACTGCGCCGCCGAGGACCTGCGTTACAAGGACAACGGCGTGCTGTACGGGCTCGCCGAACTCCCAGTGCGCTGGTAACCCTCCGGCCGCCGAGCCGCCGCGCGCGACTCGTGCCTTTCGTGGTCGCGCACCTCGGCACCTCGCACCGAGCCGCTTCGCCGACCGAACCGGACAGAACCCGACAGAACCAGGATTTCGCATGCCAGCAGATCTGACCCGGCTTCCCGCCACCGCACCGGTGTCCGACGTCACCGCCGTCCTGGAACGCGACGGCGGTGTGATCGTGGAGAACCTCGTCGACGAGACGACCCTGAAGGGTCTGTGGGACGACCTCGGTCCCGCCCTCGACGGCGTCGGCTACGGGGACAGCTCGTTCACCGGCCAGCGCACCAAGCGGCTCAGCTCCCTGTTCGCCCGCTCCCGGCACATGGAGCGCATCGCGCTCGACCCGGTGTACCTGGGCGCCGCCCGGGACCTGATCGAGCGCCCCTCGACGAACTGGTTCGGCCGACAGCGCACCGATCTCGCCCCGAACGTCCAGGTCAGCATCACCCAGGTGATCCAGATCTGGCCCGGCGAGACCGCGCAGCCGCCGCACCGCGACGACATCGCGCATCTGCTGCCCAGCCCCGGCCCGACGAACCGGGTCCAGATCATGCTGGCGATGAGCGAGTTCACCGAGGAGAACGGCGCCACGATGGTCTACCCGGGCAGCCACCTGTGGGAGGCGGAGCGCGCGCCGCGCCCGGAGGAGGCGGTGCAGGCGGAGATG
The DNA here is from genome assembly GCF_009377235.1 of Streptomyces acidicola. Taxonomy (GTDB): domain Bacteria; phylum Actinomycetota; class Actinomycetes; order Streptomycetales; family Streptomycetaceae; genus Streptomyces; species Streptomyces acidicola. The sequence goes on along the minus strand of NZ_VMNX01000230.1, from coordinate 1,036 downwards.
GATCCGGGGTCCTGCCTGATCTGGGTGGGCGGTCTGTTCCACGGCGGCGGCGCGAACCTCGCCGACGACGCGCGCACGGGCCTCACGCTCGCGCTGGTGCGCGGCAACCTGCGCCAGGAGGAGAACCAGTATCTGGCCGTACCGCGGGAGATCGTCCGCGAGTACCCCGAGGAGCTTCAGCGACTGCTCGGCTGGGGCCTGTGCCCGCCGTTCCTCGGCTGGTACGAGCAGGAGGATCCGATCCGTCTGCTCGACGGCTGACCACCATCGCCGTACGGCGTCACCACGTCGAGGGCCGCCGCGCACACCGCGCGGCGGCCCTCGACGTGTTCAGCGCTCCAGCAGCCAGGTGTGTACGGCGCGCGCGGTGGTGTCGGCGTCACCGTCCAGCAGACTGACGTGGGTGCCGGGCACCTCCACCGCCTCGTGCGACAGCGGCCAGCTGGGCCGGCCGGCGCCCAGGAGCAGGGCAGGGTCGTGTTCGGCGGCGGCCACGAACAGGGTCCGCGGCGCCTCGGCGGCAGGCGCGGGCCGCCACCCGTCGAACAGGCGGCCGTAGTGGGCGGTCGCGGTGAGCTGGTCGGCGTCGACGGGGACGTCGGGGAAGTCGCGGATGAGCCGGCAGGAAGTGGCGACCATGGCGAGCGCGAGGTTCTCGTCGGGCGTCTCCGGCGAGTCGAGCAGCACCAGGGCACGCGGCGGTGCGCCCGCCTCGGCCAGTACGGCGGCCAGGAGGTGGGCCTGCCAGCCGCCGGAGGAGTAGCCGACGAGGGTGAGCGGCTTGTCCCCGATGGCGGCGAGGACGGCCTCCGCCTGCCGGGCGGCGGCGGCCTCGGGGCTGTCCGGCAGCGCCTCGCCGGCCGCGTATCCCGGCGCGGGCAGTACCCATACGTCGCGGCTGCCGTGCAGGGCGGCGGCGAACCGGGAGTACTGGTAGGCGGTGACGGGTGCGACCAGCGACGGCAGGCACAGCAGGGCCTCGCCCTCGATGCCGGTGGCGAGCCGGACGGGCCGGGGGGCGGGGGCGGTCGTGCCG
>NZ_VMNX01000022.1 GCF_009377235.1 Streptomyces acidicola | reverse complement strand
CCACCCCCCTGTGCCCCTACATCGCCGCCGCCGTCGAACTCCACGACCCCCAGCACCCCGCATCCCAGTACGCACGCGACTACAAGAAAGCCGTCGCCGCGCGGCTCGCCGACACCGCCCGCGAAGCCGGCGCCGCCGACCCTGAACAGCTCGGCGAGCAGCTCGCGCTGCTCCTCGACGGCGCCGCGGCCCGCACCCGGGTCCTCAACGCCGACGCCTTCCCCACCGCCGCCGCCATCGCCGCCGTCCTCATCGACAACGCCATCCCCGCCACAGCCGGCGATGACCGGCGACGGGAGGAAGTGTCAAGTTGACTTGGCACTCCGCGGCCGGCCTGGACACGCTGCCGGTCGCGCGGCTGCACCCGCTGGTACGCGACACCAGCCACCCGGCACCTGGCCCGGACCTGCAGGCTTTTACGGAACTGGCCGCCCGCCTGCTGAAGCCCGCAGCAGAAGCCGCCGGGGAGACCGGCGACCCCCGAGGACCCGCCGACGTGGTCGGCCCGGCAGCTGCCGGCCCCGCACGCTGCCGTAGTGCTGAACAGCCTCACTGAGTCTTTTCGGAGCGGCTACCGATCGGGGGACGGAGCTGGCGTGAGGGCGGGTGCGCAACGGACAGGGCTCCCGTGCCGTTGAGGGAGGTGTTCGAAGTCTCAACTCTGCAGCAGAGGAGCCCTGTTGGTTCCCTGTCCTGCCGCGCTCGACCTCCCACACGCCCTGGCCGAGTGGGTCACGATGCTCATCGTCACCCGTGAGGACGACCGGCGGTGCAAACTCCCGCCGCATCGCTCTGCGTTGGCCGCCCTCGTGTACCTGCGCCGCCACGACACCCTCGCGAGGATCGCCCCGGCCCTTCGGGATATCCGTCGGCACCGCCCACGCCTACGCCACCGCGGTAACCGGCCTGCTCGCCGAGCAGGCGCCGGGCCTATCGAAGACGCCGCGCGAGCACGACCCGGGCTTTGTCCTCCTTTGTCCTCCTGGACGGCACGCTCGCAGAGTGCGACCGCGTCGGCGACAGCCGGGCCGACTACTCGGCCACACACCGCCGACACGGGGTGAACATGCAGGTCATCAGCACCATCACAGCGGTCACGCGTACCAGCATGGACACATCACCTCCCTTGCTGCCGGGACAGCGTCAGGCCAGGCCGGGTCGCCCTGAGGCAGCGCCGAGCGCACCCACAAGCCGACACAGGGAATAGAACGGACCAACCGCTCTCCCCTCCGGCCCTTTCAGTATCGGCCGACCGTTCTACATCAACGACAGAACTAGCAGGTCAGGAGCATCTGCCACCGTCACCACCCCCTTCGGCCCCGCTCCCTGCAACCCTCGCGCGCCCGCATCCGCTACCCTGTCCTTGGCCAGTAGGTGGTACGCCATGTTGTCCGCCCAAGCAGCAACGCAGAGGACGTGGCACCACCGCTGACCAGTGGGTTTGTGTCCTTGCCGAGGATCTGTCTCCAGGATTTTTCGGCAAGGTTTTCTACAAGCCCCCGCCTTCGCCTTCGTAGCTCAGGGGATAGAGCACCGCTCTCCTAAAGCGGGTGTCGCAGGTTCGAATCCTGCCGGGGGCACAGAGAAACACCTGGTCAGAGGCCCTTCCGTCCGTCGGACGGGAGGGCCTTCTTCCTCGCAGCACACATATGGCACACATGCGGCTGCGGGCAGAGGTGGGGAGCTGTGCGAGATGCCCGCGAAGGACGAACTGGCCCGGCGCCGTTACGAGAAGCTGGTCGACCGCTTGGAGTGCCTGATGCGGGCTTCACTGAAGCCTCGCTACCGCGGCTACCACGGGCAGCTGATCCTGAGCAGCGGCGATCTTGAGGAGATGGGCGAACTGAAGGACGTCCGTCGTGCTGCACGCGAGGCGGGCCGTCGTCTCGGCTGGCAACCGAAGACCCACTTCGTCGACGCAAGACTCTTCGTGTACGACGACCGCGAGGTCCCCAGGGAGATCAGCGAGCTGGCCGCGAGGAACGCTGCTGACGCCATCGACGCAGCACTCCGAGGCCGCGAGTAGAAGCAAGTACCGTCGGCTGTCGCCACCCCACCTTCACTGAAAAGCCTGGGCAGCGTGCCGAAAATCTGTCGAGCCCGACCCTGCAGCGGCTCTACCCTTGCCGCCATGGCCCATGGAAAGACCTCGTACGTCTGCCCGCCCTGCCGGGCCTCGTACAAGCAGCCCTACCCCGGCTACCACGACCACGACCGGGTCTGTCCACGCTGCGCCGAACCACTGATCCACGTCGGCTCCGCCTTCGCGGCACCCAAGAGGCGGGACACCGCCGCCTGGCGCACCCTCTCCGTGCTGCTGCACGCCGGTGTGCGCTTCCACAAGAGCTGTTGCGGCGGCCCCGGCTACCGCCCACGCACCCTCAGCGAGGTGCGTGAACGGATGGCTTACGCCCGGGCCACCGGAGAACCGTTCGCTCAGGCGTTGGTCCGCCGCGACCTGCCCTAGCAGCCCGAAGCAGGGGTCGCTCCACCGCGCCGCCGAAGCGACCCCTGCTGTCACTCACGGCACACGTAAGGCACACATCACGCGGCATCGCCTTCCAGGACGGCCACTGCCTCTGCGGCCTTGCGGGCCTTCTTCTCCGCCTTCTCCAGCTTGGCCTTCGCCTTGGCCAGTTGCTTGGAGCGGCGCTTGTGCATCTTCTTCGAGACCTCGTCCAGGCGGTCCGGGAAGAGATGCCCGTACGTGTCCAAGGTCAGCGTCGCCGACTTGTGGCCCAGCATCGTCTGTACGACGTTGACGTCCGCACCGCTGGCGATGGCGAGGGACGCCGCCGTGTGTCGCAGCTTGTGCGGGGTGACCTTGAGGTGCCCCAGCCCGGCCTTCACGACCGCCGGTGCGAAGAACCGCTGTCGGAAGTTACGGGCCCGCAGCGGTCCGCCCTGCGGGGCGGTGAAGAGCAACTCCCCATCTCCCCGCCTCTGAACGTGAGGCTTCAGCTCCTCTGCTAGGAACCGCGGGATCGGTACGGACCGGCGCTCGTGGTTCTTGGGGGTGTCGAGGTAGAGCTTGCCGTTGTCCTCGGCGTACGCCTCGACGATGTGGGCCCGGCAGGCGTCCAGGTCGACGCGGCCCACTTTCAACGCGGACGCCTCGCCCCAGCGCAGGCCGGTGTAGGCCAGCAGCAGGATGAACACCCGGTAGGCGCCTGACGCGTTGGCCAGTGCGTCGACCTGCATGTCGTCGAGGTACACGTGGTCGGCCGGCGCCGCCTTCGGCAGGGGCACGCCGACAGCCGGGTTGACCGCCAGACGACGGGCTTTGACCGCATAGCCGAGAACGCCGCTAAGGACGACGTACGCCTTGCGGACCGACCGAGGGCTGAGCTTCCGGCCGCCAGTCGCCTCGCCGGACAGCAGGTCCGCGAGCCACTCGGCGATGTCCTCGAACTGGATGCGGTCCAGTGGAGTGGTGCCCCACCTAGGGATCACGTGGACGTCGAGAACGCCGCGATAGCGGCCCCGGGTTGAACGCTTTAGATGGATCTGCGCGGCCAGCCAGGACTCGGCCACCTCTGCGAACTTCACGCGGGCGGCCGCGGGATCGCGGTAGGAGCCGTCGTTGAGACGGGACTCCATCTTCGTCCGCTCCGCGTCGGCGTCGACCTTGCGGGCGAAGGTCTTCATCTTCGGCTTGCCGTCGGGGTCGTACCAGCGCACGCGGTAGCGCCCCGGCGGCGTACGACCCGTCCGCTTGGCGTCCGCCGTGGCGCGCACATACGCCGCGTGCCCTATGCGGTCCTCAATCCAGACCCGCGCCAACTAGCACCCCCTCCGGTCATCACTGGACACAGACGTGAGCGGGAGAAGCAGGGTCGTGGGAGGGACACCGAGCGCGGTGGCGAGGGCGACGAGGTCGTCGATATCGCAGCGCCGGTGGGCGCGTTCGGTGCGGCTGAGGGCGGTGTTGGTCATCGGGCGGCCCAGTGCGGTGCAGCGGGCGGCGAGTTGGCGCTGGGTGAGGCCGCGCGCGAGGCGTATGTGCTCGATGGCGCGGGCGGTGTGGAGGCCGGCGGGGCCTATTTCGACAGGTCGGGTTGCCATAACAGGTAGCTGTACCTTGCATCCGGCCGCCATGGCAAGAGTTAGTTCTTAAACTCTACAAAAGCCGCTCGGGGTCGAAGTGGCGTTCGCCTCATCGAATTCCGTCATATCACGGGCCGTTTCCAAGGGGAGGGCGCGCTACCTTCCCTAAACGCTTCCAAGATGGGCGATTTGGGCAGGCATCAACCTTGATGCCCGGCGCACTGGTCGCATCACTTCTGACTGCGATGCATTGCCTCTGAGCTGCGGGGGTGCCGGATTCCGGCACCTCCTCCGATCGCTGCGCCTCAGAAAAATTTCGGGGTTGCGGGAGTGATTTCGGCAACCGGGGATCCGCCCTTACTGTCTGGTCTCCTCCGGCCACACCGAGAGAAGTAGTGCAGAGTTTCAGAACTAACTCTGGACTTTTCTTCGGGAGGTGTGGCTGTGTTGTCCAGGCCGTTGTTCAAGACCGAAAAGGAGCCCTGTGCCGAAGACCTCTCCCCGTAGCACCAATTCCCCTGCCACCACTGCGGCTGCCCAGCGCGGCCCGCTGGCCACCCCCGCAGAGGTCGCCGCGTACCTCGGGGTGCCGGTGAAGACGCTCTACCAGTGGAAGTACAGGGGCATCGGCCCCAACGTGCACAAGGTCGGCCGTCACCTGCGCTACCGCTGGCACGAGGTGGACGTCTGGCTGAACGCCCAGGCCACGTACGACCTCGCGGTCTGACACCGCCCTTTGAGGGACAGCGAAACGGCTCTCGGCAAGCCACCGCCGAAGCCGCACAGTCCCTGCCTCATCGCCCGTGAATGACCGATCCGATGGGCCGGACCTTGCCCGTCCGGCCCATCAGGGAGGAACGCCTGTGGACGAACCTACGTCCTCCACCAGCCCCACCGCGTCCCCGACGCCCGCTTGGCTGCCTGTCGCCGTCCCTGGCCAGGCAGCCCCCGCAACGCCCGAGCCCTCGCCCACCGAGGACGTGAAGCCGCCCCAGGCCCCAGAGGGCGCCGCCCTGTTGGACGAGCTGCGGGAAGCCATCGCCCGGTACGTGATCCTGCCCAGCAGCGAGGCGCTGACCGCCGTCACGCTGTGGGTGGCGGCTACGCACATCCAGCCCGCGCTCCAGCACGCGCCCCGTCTCGCGGTGGTCGGACCGGCGAAGCGGTGCGGCAAGTCCCGCCTGCTGGACGTGATCACGGAGACGGTTCGCGAGCCGCTGATCACGGTCAACACCAGCCCGGCGGTCGTCTTCCGCGCCATCGGCGACGACCCGCCCACCCTGCTGGTGGACGAGGCCGACACCATCTTCGGCAGCATCAAGGCCGCCGAGAAGAACGAGGAGCTGCGCGGCCTGCTCAACGCCGGGCATCAACGCAACCGGCCCGCCCTGCGCATCTCCGGCCCGGAGCACAAGCCGCAGGCGTTCCCCACTTTCGCCATGGCCGCACTCGCCGGCATCGGAGACCTACCGGACACGGTCATGGACCGTGCGGTGGTGATCCGTATGCAGCGCCGCAAGGGCGGTGAACGGGTGGAGCAGTTCCGCTCCCGCCGTGACATTCCCGCTCTGCATCAGCTACGCGACCGGCTGACCGCCTGGCTGCGCCCCCTGATGGACACCGCAGCCGACCTTGTACCGCCGATGCCGGTGCAAGACCGGGCGGCAGACACCTGGGAACCGCTCGTCATCGTGGCTGAACTGGCTGGCGGCACCTGGCCCGAGCAGGCCCGCACCGCCTGCACGACCATGTGCGCGGCCGAGGCGGGCAAGGACGACGAGTCGAACCTGAAGACCCGGCTGCTGCAGGACATCCGGCGTGCCTTCGCACGCTGCGGTGATCCCGACATCATGCGCACCCGGGACCTGCTGGACGAACTCCTCAAGGACCAGGAGGCGCCGTGGGCGGAGTACGGCTCCGCCGGCCTGGGTCCACGCCACCTGGGCATTCTCCTGAAGGACTTCGACATCAAGGCCGCCACCCACCGCTTCGAAGGCGGTCGGCAGGCCAAGGGCTTCGCCCGCCTCCGCTTCGCCGACGCCTGGGCCCGCTACTGCCCCGAGGAGCCGACGCCCGAGAGCGCCGACGAGAGCACCGCCCCCGCTCCGGGCCCGCACCCGTAAAGACTCGTCGCACTCGTCGCGTCGCAGGTCAGCCCCGCGACGAGTGTCGTCGCCGTGACGAGTCCACTCGTATCACGCCGACCTTCCGTACCTGCTCTGACCAGGCACGCGACGAGTGCGACGAGACCGCACTCTCCCACCAGCCTCGCACAGTGCCCATGGCACCCACTCCCGCCTGGAGTACCCCGCTTGCCTTCACGCACCGCCCAAGCCCCCGTGCCGGTACTGACCAAAGCGATCCGCCTCGGCGTCGCCCTGGTCGGCACGATCGGCTTCGCCCTCTCCTACGACGCTCTGCGGCAGATGGCCGTCGCCATCCACGTCCGCGGAATCCTCACGTACGCCTTCCCTCTGGTGATCGACGGTTTCATCGCCATCGGCGTCGCCGCCCTGCTCATCCTGCGCACCGCACCCTTGCGCTCCCGGCTGTACGTCTGGGCACTCGTCGGCATCGCCACGATCACCAGTATCTGGGCCAACGCCCTGCACGCCGTCCGCCTCAACCAGCAGGCTCACACGGCCGGCTTCCACCTGGACGACGTCACCGTCGGCGCCCTGTCAGCCATCGCCCCGCTGGCACTGGCCGGAGCTGTCCACCTCGACCTGGTCATCCGCCGCCACCCGACGCGCCACGTTGAAGAGGCCGCGGCCACAAAGAGCCACAACGTTCCTGGCCACGGCCACAACCACGCCGACAGCTCCGAGCCAGCTCCGGCCTCCGAGGGCGACGCCGGTCTGCCAGAGCATCCAGAGATGCCCGATGTGGCCGGTCACCCAGGCGACGCGGTGCGGGACGCCGTCAATGTGCCGCAGGCCCGGAAGCCACTCGCCGTGGCAGAGGGCCACGACCGCGACGCCGCCTTCGACGAACTCCTCGCCCTCGCCCACACGGCACCGCTGGGACGCGGAGGCCGCGCTTCACGCCGCAACATCGAGGCGGCGATCCGAGACGCCGGCTTCCGTATCGGCAAGGACCGCCTGACCCAGATCAAGGACCGGGTCCAGGCCCAACTCGATCAGGCCGCCCGCCAGCGGCAGACCGAGCCCGACAAGGAACCCGCCAGCGCCCTCTGAGGCTCCCAGTCGCGCCCATCGCCCTGGGCGCTCGACTTCTCCGCTCGTCCTCACGCTGCCCAGTGCGAGGACGAGCGCCCATCGAATCCCGTCGCCACCGCACCGGCAACACCGCATGGAGAACAACTCGATGCCCGACCTCCACAAAGAACTCCCCACCAGCGAAAAAGAGATGCCCACGACCTCAGCCACCGCGTCAGCAAGTTGTACCGGAAGCGATGCTTCCGGAGTTCCCGCCCCGGGGGTGGCGGGAACGGCCCGGTGCCAGGGGGCACCGGACCGTCAGGCTGCGACCGAGGGCGGACCGCAGCCAGGAGGGAATCGGCAGGCTGAGCTGCTGCCACGGCGGCGTCAGCGCGCCCGTCAGCCGAAGCCGCGCAAGCGCGTGCACCAGCCCAGCTGCCGCATGAACGATGACGAGCTCAGGCGCCTCACCGCCGCCGCAGCCCTCTGCCAGATGTCCAACGCCGCCTTCCTCGCCTTCGCTGCAGACAAGGCCGCCCGTGACCTGACCCGCACCGCTGCCGAGATCGCCACCGAACGGGAGGTTATCGACGAGCTGTTCGCCGCGCGCCGACACCTGGGTCGCATCCACGGCCTGTTCAACCAGGTCGCCAAGGCCCTCAACTCCGGCGCCGACGCACCCCAGCTCGGCGCTGCGGCTGAGGCCGTGCGCCGCGCGGCCAGCCGCATGGAGGATGCCGCCGATGCCCTGCTCGCCCACCGCGACGGCGGCGCCCCGGAGTGATCCCCAGCATCCACAAACGCGGCAGCAAGACGGTCGGGCTGATCCGCTACCTCTACGGCCCCGGCACAGAAGAGGAGCACGTCGACCCGCACCTGGTCGCCGCCTTCGACCCGCTCACCCCCGACCCCGGCCGCGACCCGAAGGCCACCTACGAACAGCTCCAGCGCCTGCTCGACCAGCCCGTCAACGCCCTGCCCGCCAGCAAGCGCCCCGAGAAGCACGTATGGCATCTGTCCGTGCGGGCCGCCCCGGAGGATCCGCCCCTGTCTGACGAGGACTGGGCGGCCATCGCCCGTCGCATGGTCGCCGCCACCGGCGTCGCCCCCGACGGCGACGAAACCGCCTGCCGGTGGGCGGCCGTCCGGCACGCCGACGATCACATCCACATCATCGCCACCCTCGTACGCGACGACGGCCGCCGGCCCCGCCTGCACAATGAAGCCCGCCGCGCCCAGGCCGAGTGCCGCCGTATCGAGGCCGACTACGGGCTGCGCCGCGTCGCGTCCGGCGACGGGACCGCTGCCAAGCGGCCGACCAGTGCCGAACGGCACAAGGCCGAACGCGAAGGCAGGGATCGCACCGCCCGGGAGGAACTGCGCGAGACCGTGCGCCGCGCGGTAGCCGGAGCGACCAGCGAGGAGGAGTTCCTCGGCCGCCTCAAGAACGCCGGGCTTCTCGTGCGTACCAAGGTGCTGCCCTCCGGTGACTTGCAGGGGTACAAGGTCGCCCTGCCCGACGACCGCAACGGGGACAAGGAGCCCGTCTACTACGCCGGATCCACCCTCGCCCCCGACCTGTCCCTGCCCCGCATCCGTAAACGCTTCTCCGACGGCACCCCGAGCCAGGACACGGACACGCCCTCCGCCCAGACCCCGAGCGGGCCCGCGACGGCGCGGCGCCGGACCGCCACAACCGCGTGGCAGGCGATGCTGGTCATCGATCACGGTGAGGACGCCGAGGTGGCCGCGCACATCGCCGCCGCCGGAGAGGTCCTGGACGCGCTCGCCAAGACCTCCGCCGCCCACACTCGCGCCGAACTGCGCGAGGCAGCCTTTGCGTTCGAGCGGGCAGCCCGTTCCCTCATAAAGGCCGAACGGGGCCACGACCGCGCCCTGCGCCAAGCCGCTCGCGACCTTGTCTACAGCGGGCCGGCACTCGGCCGCGGGGAAGACGGTGCCACCACCGCCATGGTGATCGACATGGCGTTCTTTCTCGTCAGCGCCGCCGCGCAATGGCACGCCAAGAGGGAGCACGCCCAACAGGCCGCCGCAGCTCGCGAGGCGGCCGAGCACCTGCGCGCCGCGTACGATGCCGCAGCCAAGATCCCGATGGGCGTGCTGTACGGGCGCGGTCGGCGCCTCTCCCAGCGTCTGCGTCAGAAGCAGCTTGCTCACCTGCGCCGTGCGGTGCCGGAGCTGGCCGAGCAAGTCCTGGCCGAGCCTGGTTGGCACGCTTTGGCCGCCACGCTCGCCGATGCCGAAGCGGCGGGACACGATCCAACGGCACTGCTGACACAGGCAGCTGAGCGGCGGGAGCTTCAGACCGCGGATTGGGTCAGCGACGTCCTGGTGTGGCGGCTACGCCGCCTGGCCGACCTGCCCGCTGACGCGACCGCCATGCCCGAACCCCGCACCACCGCTCCCAAGGGCGGGGCTGTTCGGCCTTCGCCGAGCCGAATCGATCGGCCCCGCAGGGCACGGTGATCGAGCACATACGCCGGTGCCCTCCGCAGAAGCGGAGGGCACCAGTAGGGCAGTGCAGTCCGTGGATGGACGCATCAGAACCGCGATTGAATCCACATGACCGTCCCCGTCACCATCACCGAGCCAAGCGCCGTCGCGGCTCCCCTCATGATGTGCGGGCCAGCCTCGTGTCGAAGTGCCTGCAGACGCTTCGCCAACCCTCCCTTGCCGGTGCTTTGCTCCTCTGCAGCACCTTTCTGCTCTGGCTTACTGCCCATAGGGTCAGCGGTGGACACGACGCCTCCTTCTTGGTGGTTGAGCTGTCCGGCTGCAGACGGCTCCCTGTGCCCCCAGGGGGCCGTCGCCATGTGCGACGACGAGCCGAGCCGCCTTCCGTCCGCTGAGACGCAGATGTCCAGCGGGCGGCCTTCCGTATCCAAGAAAGCACCCCGAATGCGCCCCTGACCAGCAAAAACAGGGAGTAGGCGAAAGAAGTTTTGGTGTGTCAGGCGCCTGTCACGCTAGGTCTCTTCGCGTCAAAGCCGCACTGTTTTGTGTCATCGTGTGTTCTCAGTTGCCACCACGTGCCGCGCTGTCCGGGAGCCATAGACACCCATGCCGAGCGTTTTGCGTATGCCCTCCGAGGAGGCCCTGCCCCCTGGTGCTCAGCGACAGTTCCTCGAAGAACTTCATGTGCACTACCGGCAGGCAGGCCGGCCTGCCGTGCGGACGATCGAGGAAGTCTCCGGACAGACCGTCAGCCGTGAGACAGCCCGGCGCCTGCTCGTCGGGCGGGCTCTGGGGCGTTGGAAGGTAGTCGAAGCTCTGTTCGTCGCCCTGTGTCGCATCTCCAAGACCGACCCCGACGTGCCCAAGTGGGAAGGCGGCTACGAGGACGGCCCCACCTACCGTGATCACCTGCGGAACCTATGGAACACAGCCATCGACGCGCCGGCACCCACGCCATTGGCCGAACAACTCCGCGCTCAGGAAGATGCGGCCAAGCAGAAGGTCCTCCAGGGTGAGGATCCGTGGGCCCAGACCCCGGCTGACCCCTGGGCCACCAGCCGCAGAGGCAGCGGATGGGGCGGCAACTCGGCCTCTCTTCAAGACGAACCGCCACCGTTCTGAACGGTGGCGGCCCTCCGGGCGCCCGCTGTGAGGAGAGGCGCAGGGTTCAGCGGCTCAGTGCCTGAGGAGACGCAGACCATCTTGGAGGGTGAGTGGAACCGATCGACCGGACCGGGGCGGTCCACCTCGCGGATCCAGCCCCGGGCAGTGATGGCGCCAAGGACCGTCTCCGGCCCCCGCCAGCCCGGCACCCGGCTCCTCGCATGCGCCGATCGGCATGAGGAGATCAGCGAGCGCCTCGTACGGAACACCGGTCGTGAAGTACGCGTTCCACTCCGCCATCACGGACGTGACATGCGAGCGGGCACTCAACTGCCGGGTCACCGGCAGCCCGCCCAGCTCGAATGGGTAGGCCGAGAGGATCCACTCGGCACCACACAGCACGTCAGGACTGACGTACAGCAGGCTGCTCCGAGCGGACGTGCCTGTGCTGGATGAGCTAGCCAGCGGGCAGGGCGAGAGGCCCTGCTCGTGCCTGCCCGTCATACCGCCGAGAGGCGCAGTTGGCCGAAGGCGGGGCGGCCTCAGCGATGGCCGGGCGGCAGGAAGCGAAATCCTGGACCGTGTCCGTGTCCGTGTACACGTCGCTGAGGTGGGTGCCACGATCGTGTGTCGACACCATGTGCTGCGAGGCGGATCGAGGTCCAAGCAGTGGACCAACGACCCGCCTCCCGGGCGTCAGAAGGAGGTATACACGTACTGAAGACAGTACGAGCGCCCGTTGACGATGTATGCCGGCGCCATGACGAACAGCACCGGCGCTCCTTCGTCACAAGAGGGCCAGTGCTCCTGGCGTGCTGGGTCGAGCGCAACGCCCTGCGCGCATTCCATGTCCCAGCTGTGGTGGAGACCAACACGGTGGATCTCCACTGCTAGCTCGGAGCAGTGACCGCGGAGTGCGGTGAGGGCGTTCTCGATGTGACCGTCCCCCTCCGGGAGGTGAAGGTGACGCAGGATCTCTCGGCTGGACTTCAGATCGTCGGTGAACATCTGCTGGCTCAGCAGCCCCATCAGACGGTAGCCGCGCTCACGTTCAGGATGGTCCATGACGCGGTCGCAGCGCTCGGCATAGCGGCGGGCGAAGTTCAGCAGACGTTGCTCGACCAGCGTGCGGTACCTGCGGGCGAGGGCCTGGTGCTCGCCGTGCTCCGCTCCGGGCAGATCATCGCGCTCTGCCGTCCGCGCGGCCATCAACGCGCCGAGCTGACGTTCCAGCCGGTCCAGTCGGCGCCGCAGCTGACCGTGTTCGTGTTCGCCGACCTTGGCGGACTTCTCCAGCTGATCGATCCGCACCAACGCCTGGTCAAGCAGCTCCTGCAGCGGCTCCTCTTCATCTCCCCACTCGATATCTGCTGCTGGGCTGGCCTCAGGCACTTCACGATGAGGGCTCAGGAAATGCATCGTCGTTCCCATCAGTAGTTCGAGTGGAAGCGGACGCTGGTAGCGATCTCACCACCGCCCTGTACGAGTTCGGCACGTGCCTTGATCTCGGTCTCACCGAACCGCATGAAGAGGCGCAGCGCGCGCTCCTCAAGGTTGAAGCGCATGACGGGCTTCAGGTCCACGGTGACCGTGGCCAGTGCATCGCACCCTGGATCGGTTACGTAGCGAGGGTCGGGATGGCTTGTGGCGTAGATCGTGAAGTCGACCTCGGTGTGGTCCTCCTCAAGCGGCAGGTACTCACGCATCACCTCGGCGTTGGTGGGCACGGACGCGCCGGCTCGGGTGAAGATGGAGAAGCGGTCAGCGCAGGTGACCTGGCCCCGAGATGTCACATAGCGCTTGGCCTCGGGGTCGATGCCTTCTTCGAAGTCGTCGTTGACCTCGGTGCCGTAGGTGAAGCGGCTACGCCGCGCGCGGGTCTGGGGGTCATAGCAGAAATGCGTGGCGCCGAACAGGACAGCGATGTCGGGGTTGGGGGGCACCATGACCTGGGCGCGCTCGCCGAAGCGTTCCTTGACCGCCTGCTGAAGATATGGGGAGTTGCTGAAGCCGCCGACCAAGAGGATGACGTCGGCGTTGCTGTTCTCTTCGCGGGAGGCATCCATCTCCTTGAGTTGCGCCTCGATGAGGTCAAGCGTGCCGGGGATGACGGTGTCGAACAACGCGTGGATCTGGGCGGGGGTGAGGACGATGGCATCGTTGATCTTGTTCTGGCGTCGGGCGAGGCGTTTGCGGACGGCGGCGCCCAGCCGGCGGTCAATGGCCGTGGGGATCAGCAGGTTGAGGTTCTCGTCCTGGTCGAGGGCGACATGTAGTTTGCCGCGCTCCCACTGGTCAACGAGGTTGAGCAGGGCGTCGGGACAGTTCTCCTGGATCTCGTCCAGGATCTCCTGGTCGCCGAGGCAGTCCCTAAGGTGCTCCTTCTCGAAGGCGCGGTTGAGGAAGTCCGACCCAAAGCGATCGCCGATGGATCGGCCGATCTCGATCATCTTTCCGTCGGTGTCGTTCTCGTAGGCCGTGATGTCCACGGTGCCGCCCCCGCAGTCCACCACCATGAACCGCGCGCCAGGAGCCAGGAGGTCGCTGCTGGGACCATCCTGGTCGCCCACGACCCGCACCCCGGACACGCGCGCGTAGTGGGCTGCTGCCTCCGGCTCGAGGGACAGCAGAACCCTCCCGTCCTCACTGGGCAGCCCGGCATCCAACGCGATGCCGCGCAGCACGGATTTCTGGTAGTCGCTCCAGCAGGCGGGCGAAGTTAGACACCAGCTGATGTCGTCCTCGTCGTATCCGCTGGCAGCGATCTGCCGGAGGGTTACAGCGACGACTTCGCGCAGCAGCATCGTGAGCAGGTCAGGGGTCAACCGGTCGGTGGGGGTGCTGCGTTTCAGAACTTCCCGCTCCTTGTCAGCTGGCTCTACCGACAGAGAGTCCGAGTTGACGCTGCCGTCATCGCTGGTCTGTGGAGCCGGGCGTGCCCCGAGATCCATCTTGAAGCCGTGGTGGTAGCGCGCCCCTTGGCTGCGGAGCGCGGCGCCCTGGGTGAGCCAGAGCCGTCGGGCGTCGTACCCCCAGGCGATCAACTTTCCGTCGGCGCCAAGCAGCAGCGCCGACAGGTTTTTCGCGGTGGGTGCGGGCTGGGACTCCCACTGGTCACAGAAATGGATCTTTCGGCTGGAGGGTTCGGCGTTGGATTCCGAGATGACGCACCAGGCGGCGCCGATGCCGTGGGTGCCGATGTCGATAGCCGCTACGAGGCGAGGAGCAGACACGCGATTCCGTTCGTACAGACGAAAGGGTGAACCTCAAGGTCCGGAACACGGTGCCGGAACGCGAGGGTTGTGCAGTTCTGCACAACGGCTCCCTTTCTGCGGTGAGTTGACGCTCAAGCTGTCGCAGACCAGCAGTGTCTCCGCTGACAGGGAAGTAGCGACGCGGCGAAGCTGTCACTCGTAGGGAGTAGTCAGGCTGTGCAATTTTGAACAGGAGGTGTGCAATGCTGCACAACCGCGTGAGCGCCGTCACCGCTTACTGTGCGGCAGATGGAGAGAAGCAGCGACGACTCCGGATCGCATCGCGCATACAAGATCGAGCGGGCGGGCGTCTCGTATGCACCGTCGCCGGACAGCGCAGACGCCGCGCGGGAGAAGCTTGAGAAGTACCGGCGTACGTGTGCCACTCGAGACGCCCTGGTCATCGCGGCGAAGAGATCAGGGTTGAGCGAGGTCGAAATCGCTCAGCTCTCGGGCCACTCCCGCAACACAGTTCGCAGCATCCTTGCAAAGCACGGCGAGAGCGCAGGCTGAGGGTGCTTCGTGACCGTACGGGACGGGTTCGCCGCCAAACGCCTCGATTGGATGGCAAGGCGCACGAACTGATGCAGTTCGAAGTGGGCCGCACCCATGCGTCTGTGCGCCGTCAGCTGGCTTTCCCCACCTGGCGCCGCTATCCGAAGTCCTGGCGACTCTGGGTGAGTTCAGGTATCGACGGGCCCCGCCAGGCTCCACCGGATCACGTTGTCGCTGGTGCGTAACGCTGCCGTGAGTTCACCTTGTAGGTCGTCCGGGATGGTCCCTGCCCCGAGGGCGCAGGCGTCCACCACGGCGCGGCTGTCCTGCGATTGCCTGTCCGTGGCAGCTGCAGTGAACAGAGGGTGCGCCAGGTTCTCGCGAGCCGCGTAGCCGTCTTGGGCGTCCGTCGTCCTGAGATGGAGGTCCCCGACGACACGGCGCGCAGCAGGTGCTTCGGCGGAACCGATCGCGTCGAGGACGGTGAGTCCCAGCCGGATATCGAAGACGGTCATCCCGGGTTCGGGATTCCGTCCGCAGTAGGCCGTCACCAGGTCCGCTAGGTGGGCGTCGATCGGCTGCCCAGCGTCCCGGCGGCACAGGACAGTCAGGCAGGCTGTGACGACTTGCTCCCACGGGTCGCCGGGCATCGTTTCAGCCAAGAGGACAGCGGCCCGTGCGGTGTCGCCCGCCGTGAGAGCGGCGAGTACGGCAACTTGGCGCCCGTCGAGCATCCGTGTGCCTAAGCCATGGTGAGCCTCAATGTGTGCTTTGGCCTCGGCCCAACGTCCTGTGGTGGTGAGCGTGCGTGTGCCGTCGGCTAGGAGCACGCGCCACAGCCATGCGCGGACCTCGCGGCGGTCGTCGTCGGTCGCGGTGAGGTCCGCCGGGACAGCGACGCCTTCGAACTGGGCGGCTGTGCCTGCCTCAACCGCCGCATACAGGTCGAGGAGTCGCTGACGCCCCTCGTCTGCGTGGCCGGCGCGGATTTGGATGCGGGCGAGGTTGACGACTGGTTCCAGTCCCCGGATTGCGCTCATGCCGGGGAGGGGGCAGGCGTGGAGGTAAGCGGCGGCGTGTTGGTGGCACATCTCGCGCGCGAGGTCATGAAGGCCGAGATCGGAGGCGATGAGCGCGGCCTGGTTGTAGACGGCCGATGCGAGCCCTTGGTCGCTCTTCTCCACTGCCGTGTCGGCAAGTTCGACGAGGCCACGCACGCGCGTGGGCAACGGCAGGCAGGGGGGTCGGAATCGGGCGACGAGTGGGAAGCGCTGGGCTATGGGTCCGTGCGGGTCCATGGGTTCCCCGGGCGTGAGTGAGATCTATGAGACGACGGTGCCCGCCAGCGGAGCGCCGGCGAGCACCGTCCGCTACATGTGAGGCGTCACTGCCAGTCGACGACGATGCGGTTCAGCGGCGTATCGACCGCGAAGAGGCCGGGGCGCTGGTCGATGGCGGGGGCGTCGAGGGGCTGGATCTCGAACGTGGCCTCACGGCCGCGGTACTCGCGGTCCCAGGTGCGGATGGCGTCTGCGACCTTCGCGGCCAGCTCGTCGCTGCCGGGTCCGTGGCCGATGGCGCCGAACTCCCAGAGCTTGCCGCCCTCAGGCGTCTTTTCTTGCGATGGGCGCCGGGCGAGGTAGGTGACGGCGCCCTTGTCGACGGCCGCAGTCGAGGAGGGGTAGGGGTCCGCCGTGAGCAGAGTGCCCTTGGCGTTCTCGGGGAACAGCATCCGGATCAGGCCGGAGGGGAGCGAGCAGGAAACGAACAGCTCCATCCACTCCGGTGATTCCATGGCGCGGACTGTCATGCCAGTCCATTCCTCGGTGCGCGGCTGGTCCAGGACGCCGGTAAGGGCGTCGGCGTCGATGTTCTGCCCGGCTGGGGCCTGGAGTCGTACGGTGCCGTCCGTGCTGAGCGGGATGACGCGGCGGTCGTCGTCGGCGATGCCGCGACGGAGCGGCATGAAGGTGTTCATCTCACTGCCCAAGGACACCCACCGGCCGTCGCGGTTCTCATAGGCGATGGATCGGGCGACGGTGCCCTTGAGGCGCTGGGGGACGAGAAGCCGGCCGCCAGGGGCGAGCTGCTGCAGCCAGGCGTGCGGTACGCCGTGCGCGCCGACGGTGGCGATGATCCGGTCGTACGGCGCTCCCTCGGCGTAGCCGAGGGCTCCATCACGGGTCACAGCCTTGACGTTGGTGATCTCAGCGGCGGTGAGGCGCGCGCGGGCGCCCTCGACGAGGTCGTCGTCGACATCGAGCGTGGTCACGTGTCCGCTCTCGCCAACCACGTGGGCGAGCAGAGCGGCGTTGTAGCCGGTGCCGGCGCCGAGTTCGAGGATGCGCTCGCCGGGCTGGGCGTCGAGCTGGTCCAGCATGAGGGCGACGACGCCCGGCTGGGAGGCGCAGGAGATCGACGTGCCGTCGGTGTCGTACTTGATGTGCACCGGTGCGTTGGCGTAGGCGTCTTCGAGCGACGCGTCGGGCACGAACACGTGGCGGGGCACGGTTCGCAACGCGGACTCGACGGCGAGCGTGCGGGCGTGCCCGTCCGCACGCAGCTGGTCGACCAGGGCGTTGCGGAGGCGCTCGGCGTCCGCCGTGGTGGTGGCGATCGTGTCGGTGTTCACCGCGCCGACGCTATCGGCGCCGGCCGTTGCCTCGGTGGGCGACGCGGTGTTGTCACTCGTTCCCATGACTACCTCTCGTGCGATGTTGGACAGAGCGCTCTGGTCATCCCGGAGGAGACCGACGCGGTTGGAGTGGAAGATCACGTGGTGGGCAATGACGGCTCGCAGACCGCGAGTGAGGGCGCCACGATTGGCGAGGGCAGCCAGCGCGGCACCGGCCCTCTCGAAGGCGGCCACCCAACCCCCGTGCCCGGCAAGCGGGCCGCTCGGGCGGCACAGGCTGATGGCTTCGACGGTCATCAGCTTCTGCATCGCGGGCGCCAGTTCGGCGGCCCGATCGGGGGACAGATGGCCAGTCGCCGGCCGAAGCGCGGCAGCCTTCGACCACACGTCGCCCTGCTCGAACCAGTCCAAGTCGGCCGCCCGCATCATCGCGCTCGCCAACAGCACGGCAGTTTCCCGGCGCCCAAGGTTCTCCTGGCCAGGCTGGTAGGCGAGCAGGTGGCGGCTGTCCTGGTGGAACAGGTCGTGAGCGACATCCATGGCCTCGGTCCCACCGAAGGCATCGGTCTCGGGCTCGTAGATGTAGGGCAGCCACGACACGGCCGTGCCGTCGTGGACGAGGTCACTCAGCAGCGCTTCGACAGCGGGTGAAGGCTCGTCAGCGCGGTACCGCAGCGGCCAGGGCTGCTTGTTCATGAACCACCAGCCAGTGATCTGCCTGTCCCCTTCGGCTGCGAGGAGGACAGGGGCGATGCGTTCGGTGACGGCGCGCTGGGCGCTCTCACGGTCAGCGAAGGTGATGTTGTATTGCTGCCAGCGGTCCGGGGGCATGCAGGGGTCCTTCGGTCGACGGGGTTCAGGCGATGAGCAGGCAGGCGTCCCATGCGGATCGGGGCGGTGTGGCGGTGCTGGGCGCGAGAAGGGCCAGTGCGATGCCAGCTGCGCCGTCGAGGAGGCCGGGGCCGCGGTCCTCGTCCTGTATGAGCGTCGTGGCGGCGTGTACGGGGTCGGTGCCCGGTGGATGGACTGCGGCTAGGAGTGGCGGGATCGTGGCGCGGAGCTGTCCGGCAGTCGAGGGATGGGCATCATCGGCCGCACGGGCGGCGACGTGGGCGAGGCCGGCGAAGCCGTGGCACAGAGCGCTGTCCGTCGTGGCCTTGAGCTGTGCCGGGTCGGTGAGGGCTGCTACGAGTGCGGTCTCGGCCTCGATCTGGCGGCGAGTGTCGCCGAGGGCGAGCGCGGCGAGTTGCTGGGCGCGGGCGAGACCAGCGGTGCCGTAGCACCAGGACGGCCGCCGCGGCCCGGATGGAGCGAGGCGTTCGCTGCGCAGCTCATCCCGGGTGATCCAGTACGGCCAGGTCGGGCCTCGGCCAGCGTGCTCCTGCCAACGGTCCAGCCATGCCAGGATCCGGCCCAGTGCTTCGTCGTGGCCGTCGACGAAGGTGCCGTACCGGGCGGCGAGCGCCAGCAGCGCGAGCACGCCGCCGATGCCGTGCGCCATGCCGCTGTTGGCGTGCCCGCCTGGGAAACGGTCGTCTGGGCGGCCCGAGGGCCCCGTGTCCGTCCACCAGCCCGGCAGAGGCTCACCCTCGTACGTGATCGGTTGGGTGAGACGTACGCAGTAGTCGAGGACGGCGAGTAGGGCGGGGGCGCCGGGGTCGCGGCGCAACAGGTAGGCGCCGTAGCCGGCCAGGCCACGGATGGTGTCGAACTCGGCGAGCGCCGCGGGTCGTCCGGCATCCATACGGCGGTGACCGGCGTCGAGACGGCGGTTCACATCGGCCGTCATCTGCCGGTCGAGAGTGTCACTGGCGCGCTGGTAGGCGCCGGGAAGGTGGTCGGCGGCGCAGACGAGTGCGTGTGCGAAGGCGGGCGCCCCGTAGAAGGGGTGGCTGTCGGGGCCACTGGTGAGGGGTTCGCGGGAGGCGGCGGCGAGCCAGTCGTGGGCTCGCCGCCACGGTCCGAGGCCAGCCGCTGCCCGTTCGATGTGCAGGAGCGCGATTCCGGGAAGGCCGTTGGCGAGGTGCTGCTGACGTGCCGCTGGCCCGAGGAGCGCACTGCGGGGGTCGGCGAGCTGCTCGGCGACGGCGTCGGCCAGGTCCAACGCGGCCTGTGCGGTCACGGTGTCCTCCCGGTGGTGCGGGCGGTCCAGGCCAGGGCGGCAGCGCGGGCGAGGTAGAGGCAGACCTCTTCTTCGGGGAAGTTCACCGCGATGTGCCGTACGAAGTGGACGTGCAGCAGCGAGGTCAGGACGTCATCGAGGGCGACGCCTTGCGTTTGGGGTCCTGGCAGGTGCCGCCGGTAGGCAGCGAGAGCCGAGTCGCGGTCGGCCCACGACGACACGATGGCCCCGCCTCCAGGGGCGCCGCGCAGTGCCGCACAGTCGTTACCTGGGTCGGCGAGACGTACGGCGTCGGTGAACTGCGGGCGCGGTACGGGCGCGGGGGCTGTAGGTGGAATGTGGTCGATCAGCCAGCCCATTCCGGCTTGGGTGCTGCCGAGGAACGCGGAGGCGATAGAGACAGTGTGCGCGGCCACCAGGGTACGTTCGTGTGGGCGTCGTGGCTGGGAGAGCTGGGCCAGGATGGCGCGCGAGTCCGCCCGGAACACGTCCTCGGCCGCGTCCCATGCGGCGCCGGAGCCCCAGCGGCCCATCTCCCGGTAGGAAGTGGGGTAACGCAGGTCCGCCAACAGGCCGGCGCCGCGCAGCTCGTCGGCCCACGCGCTCACTGTGCGGGCCGTCACGGCGAATGCCTCCGGGGCGGAGAGCGCGATGCGCAGGCGCAGGTGATGCTCAGGGTCGCGGAAGCGGATGAACCACCAGGGCGGGCTGCCGAGTCGTTCGAGGAGATCGGGCAAGTGGTGGGAAAGCAGGGTGTCCTGGCGGCGAGCGTCTCCGTACAAGGTGGCCAGTAGCACCGACGACACGGCCGGGGTCTGCATCTGAGCTGTGGAGAGGGCACGGGCCGGGCTGGGGATGGGCAGCGTCGGCCACACCGGCGGCCGGGTTGCCTTGAGCGGCACCACCACCTCGTGGGCACGACCGTCACACCAGCCGTACGCCTCCGATTCCGCGGCCTCGACGAGCGCGGCCAGGCCCTCTCGGTCGAGGTGGTGGCGCAGCAGCGTGCGGTGGCCGGCCTGGTCGAGGTCGAGGAAGAGGCGCCGGTCGTCCTCCACGAGGTAGACCCGCTGAGGTAGCCGCCGCCGGGCCCGCCAGTCGGTGAGGGCGGCGTCCCATTCGGCCCGAGGGCACGCGCGACCGAGCAGCTCGGACGCCTCCAGCCGCCAGCGGGCAGGGGCCAGCACCGTGCGCCCGTACCGCAGGCGCGGCAGGAACGGCATCGCCGCTGCGGCGCCCCAGTCGAACACGGTGACCTGCGCGCACTGAGCCCGGGACAACTCAGTCAGGAATCGCACCAGCGGCGGAGTGTGCGTGTGGAGGTTCAGCGCGTGCATCCCCACGGCCTCAATGCGCTGACCGTGCTCGGGGGCGGCCAGGTACATGCGTCGGCCGTCGCAACCCACCGCCAGGTTGTCAGGTGTCAGGACATTGCCATCGTGGGGTCGGTGTTCCTGGAGGCTGATCAGGATGGGCAAGACTTGCGGGGCGCGCGTCACGTGGGTGCTCTCGGGCAGGAGAGGTGGGAAGGAGAGCTGCGCGGGAACGGTGTTGCTGTCGGCGGTCGGAAGATCAGCCAGCTCGGCGGCCAGAAGGTCCCGGTCAGCCGGGGCCAGGACGCTGAGGAACCGGCCTTTGGAGACGCCGACGCCGCGAGACACGCTCACGACCTCCAGCCAGAACCGCCCGCGCTGCAACTCATCCTCGCTGGCCGCATGGACCCGCACCCCGACCTCCAGGTGCGGCGGCACCCGGGGCTCGTCGGGCCCTACATCCAGGGCGTCGATCAACTCATCGGTGAGAACCACCTCGTCGCAGCCGTCGAGCGCCGCGGCCTGCGCCAACCGTACGAGGGCGTCATCCCGAGCGGAGACGCGCGGCCGACGGGCGCCAGGCGGGGTGCCCGGGTAGCCGTCCGGGTAACCGGTGCCGCTGTCCGCGACGACTTCCTGAAGCGGCACCATCGTGCCGATGCCGTACCGCTCGTAGAACCGCTGGTGGTACGTGCCCCACGCCGCGGTGCCGTACGGGCGGGCGCTGACTCGGGTCAGGACCAGGGCCGCGCGCTCGATCTCGCGGGCGACCTCGTCCGGCAGTACGAGCTGCGCGTCCAAGCGTAGGTCGAGCGCGACGGGGTGACGGCGCAGGCCCGGCACGAGGGCCCTCATCCGCGCTGCGACGCTGCCCCGCCCGCCACGCGAAGTGCACTCCTTCAGACCGGTCCGGATCGCCCGCAGCTCGCGCACCGTCTCCGCGACCGGCGGGAAGGTACCGGCGTCGACCGCGTCGAGTTGGTCGAGCAGATACCCGAGGGCGTCGGTCTCGGTGCTCGGCGCGTGCAGGCTCGTGATCAACACACGCCGCTGGATCAGCTCTACCAGCAGCCGACGTACCTTCTCTCCGGCCCGGCCTCGGGGAACTCCGCCCAGAGCTTGTCCGCGAGCGCCCCTGCTCGCATCGGCGACCGCGTGGCCGCCAGGACCGCTCGCACGGGACCGGTCAAGGCCAGGGACACCTCAACCCCGCGAGTTCGATCGTTTTGGACGTCGGATTGAAACGGCACGATGAGCCGGTCGCCGCGGCTCGTCACCGTGTTGTTGACGACCACGGCCAGCCGTTCGAGGAGATCGGGGCAGGACTCCAGCCGCTCCATAACGGCGGCAAGCCATTCTGCGCTCGCATGGCCCACGGCTACGTGTTCCCCACCCCAGCCGACGCGCGCATGCGGACCGAACTCCGCGGTGGTCACACCGGCGAAGAGCCCGAACGGAGTCGCCCGGTGCTGGGAGCGCAGCAGGTAGCGGGCCACTGACAGCGCCGTACGCCGCACGTCACGCGTGGACGGCTCCTTGGCCGTGCATACGGTCCGTACTTGCGCGGCCAGGACTGGGCTCGCGTGCTCCAGGGCTTCGGCGACGTTGCTGTCCGCCCAAACCTCGCGCAGCCACGCGATACAGGTCGCCGACCCGTTGGGAGACCGATCGTCGAGGTCAGGGAGCGGAAGACACGGCAGTGTCGGCCGGGCAACGGCTCGTACGAGAACGGTCGTGCCGGTTCGGAACGCGGGGAGCGAAGCAGCCACCACTACCTCCGTAGGTGAGGGACGGCGGCTGGTGCCGCCACGCCGCGGGGCGTGACGGCACCAGCCCGTAGAAACCTGGAGCCTCGGTCAGGCGACGTTGGTGGTGCAGGCGCCGCAGGTGGTTCCGCAGTTGTCGTCGGTCAGGTTGACCAGGCCTGCCGGGTCGGCGACCTCGACGAGGGAGACGTCCAGGTCGAAGCCGTCCGGCGTCCCCGCGATCTGCCGGCTCACCTGAGTGCTGCTCGGTACGACGGTGCTGCGTGTCATGCCAACTCCTCTGAGTGGATGGGAAGTTGTTGTGCGGTGGTGCCCACCTCCGGCCGTACGGCACAGTCCGGTCGGCCGGAGGCGGGAGTCAGGTCAGACGGCGACCGGCCGTCGCTGCATGAAGTAGGCGAGCGCCTGAGCCTTGAGCCGGTCGAGGCACGGCTCGCAGGCGTGGACCGGGGCGTGCTGCCCGTCCCACTGAAGCGGGCCGAGCCAGATCACGGGCACTCCGGTGCGCTCGCACCCGAGCCAGCAGTCACCGGTGACCCAGTGCTCCTGCACGCGGGAGGTCATGTCTCGGCTCCCACCTGCGGGCCAGGGGTGGGCGACCGACAGGTGGGCCCGCAGACCCAGAGCCGGAACAGCAGGCCCCGATGGCGTACATCGCCCAAGATCTCGCCGCTCGCCCCTAGGTACCGGGCGCAGCGTGCGCACTCCATGGCCATCTGCTGGCGGGGACGGAGGCGGGCGACGTCAGGCAGGGCCGGTGTCGCCACGGCCGGGTTCACTCGTCGCCCTTCATGAAGAGTTCGGCCCAGACCTCTTTGCACCATGGGCGCCTGTCCGGGCCGTGAAGGTCATAGCCCCAGCGGTCGGCGATCCCGTCGATCAGGAGCAGGCCACGACCTGACTCGTCGTCCTCACTGCCCTGACTGAGCACCGGCAAGCGCGATGGGGCTCGGTCCACCACTCCGACACGCACCCGTGTCGCGCTCGGTCGCCCGACAATCAAGCGGATCGAGTTGCACGGGGTGTGCCTGACGGCGTTCGCGATCAGCTCCGAGATGATCAGCGCGGCGACGTCGGCCAGGTTGTCGAGGTGCCACACGCCGAGGACGTCACGGACGAGCTTGCGGCCGATCTCGGCCGTGGATGGCTCGCAGGGGAAGGTCTGGATGTAGGCGGGATGGCCGATGGCGGCAACTTGAACTGGCTTGATGAGACTCGTCATTGGGGTTGAGCCTTCGCGTCGTCTCGGCGCCCGGCCCACCCCCGTGAGGGAACCCCAGGGGCGGGCCGGGCCGTCAACAGCCGCCCGCACGGTGGGGCGTGGCGGGCGACCGACAACAACCCAACTCGCTTTCTGAGCAAGGTGATTAGGGCGATCAGCCATCCACCCGACGGAAGGACCTAGGGTGATTTGACCTTCCCTTTACGTGGTGGGGTGGGGGAGGTGAGAGCTACCGTGCGGACATGGACACCACGCGCAACACCGTTCTTGAGGCGTGGATGGCCGAACACGGCTACAGCTCCAACAGCCTCGCTGACGCTGTGAACAGGGCCTTAGAGCAGCTGACCGGGAGACACGGCGGCCTCGACGGCTCATCGGTCCGGGACTGGAAAGCAGGCCGGGTCACGTGGCCCAAATCGGCTACCCGCAAGGCACTTGAGGACGTCAGCGGCCTGCCGGCCGTCGCTTTAGGGTTCGTGCCACGGGGCCGGACTCCGTCCACCCCAGCCCCACCGCAGCAGGAGGACCCCGACATGAAGCGCCGCACCCTCGTCGGCGGGATCGCCGCGGCTGCCGCGGCGGCCGCCGCTCCCGGCACCGCATCCCCGCGCCGCATCGGCATGAGCGACGTCAACCGCCTGAACACGCGCTTCGCCGAGATCATCGCCAGCGACCACCGCCACGGCGGCCAACTCGGCATCGAGGAGCGGGCCGCCGCGCTCGCCGACGAGGCCCTGAACCTCCAGAACGCCGGCAGCGCCAGCCAGCGCGTACGCAACAACCTCTACGCCTCCGCAGCCGCCTTCCGCTCCTCCGCGATGTGGGCCGCCATCGACGGCCGCCGCTACAACGACGCCAAGGCACACATGCGCGAGGCCCAGACCCTCGCCGAGATGTCCGGCGACCAGGCCATCAAGTTCCGCATCTGGAGCCACGCCGGCACCATGTACCGCCACATGGGCCGTCCCGCCGACGCGTTCGCCGCCAACGACGTCGCCCGCAACCTGCACCTCACCCGCCGAGACCCTCTGTTCGCCTCCCTCGGCCTGGCCCGCCAGGGCGCCATCCACGGCGCGGCACAGGACCGCAACGGCACCCGCCGGGCCTTCGAGCAGGCGCAGGACGCCATGCTGCGCGCCGACCCCGCCGACTACCGGCCGGTGTGGATGCTCGCCTTCTACGACCAGGCCGAGCTGGACTCCCTGGCCCTCTCCGCACACTTGGCGCTCGGCGACTACTCAACCGCCGAGTACCACGCCCACCGCTGCCTGTCCGCCCTCCGACCCCACATGGTCCGCTCCCGTGCCATCACCACCACCCGCCTCGCACACGCCCAGCTCGCCCAGGGCGCCCCCGAAGCCGCCACGGCCACCGCGATGCAGGTCCCTGCCGAGACCGCTACCCAGCACGCCCGGGTGACGCGGATGCTGCAGGAGTTCGGGGCCGCGCTGCGCGCCACCGCGCCGGGCAGCTCCAGCGTGCAGACCTGGACCGAGCACGCCACCGCCTGGAGGATGGCTGCATGACCACGGCGCCTGCCATCGAACTGCGCACGTTCACCACTCTCGACACCGCCCGCGGCGACCTCCTCGACGTGTACGCCGACGTGCGCGCCCCGCTCCTCCACCTGCCGAACTACGCGGTCACCGCGTTCGGCGAGCGCCTGGACCGGCATGGCTCCGAGCCGGGATTCACGGCCGTCCTCGCATACGCAGACGGGCATCCGGTCGGCTACGCCTACGGCAACACCATCGGGCACGGCGACCGCTACTGGCAGCGCACCAGCCCGGCGCCGGCCGAGAAGTACACCCAGCGCCAGGCGGTGGCCCTGAAGGAGATCGGGGTCCGACCCACCTGGCGGAAAACCGGCACCGCTCGCCGTATCCACGACGCCCTCCTTGCCACACGCGACGAGTCTCTCGTCACGCTCATGGTCAACCCGGCTGCTGGAGACGGAAAGGTCCACGCGCTCTACGAGTCGTGGGGGTACAAGGACATCGGCCAGAGTCAGCCGTCACCGGCCTCACCGGTGCTCACTGTGATGATCCGTACCATTCGCTGAACGGCTCCCGAGATCATGCCCCACGACGTGGTGTAGGGGAATCCGCATCCCCTGCCAGCACCCGGCGCTATCGTTGAAGCACTCAGCTCAAGGGGCACCGTTCGTGATGCTGTCACGCAGTGAAGGGGGAAAGGCTCATGAGTCCTAGGCCAGGGGGTGAGGCTGACAAATTTGGTAACCGCTACGAAGGCGCCTGGACGATTCGACACATTCTCTACGTGCTTCTTGGTGCGGGTGATTCTGTAACGGTCGAGGACATCGATGAGCTGGGCCTGGGAGCCGAGTTCACCTATCGCTACGGCGACACCGTAGAGGTCCATCAGTTGAAGCGGCAGAACGGCAGCGCAAACACCTGGACGGTCAAATCCCTCCAAGACAAAGGGATTTGGGCGAACGTTCGCTCGCACGTCGAAGATGGACGTCAGTTCCGCTTCGTTTCCCTATTGCCTGCCAGCCCCCTCCAAGAGCTTGCCGATCGCGCAAAGCGCTCAGGAAACCATGACGATTTCATCAAGCATTGGCTAACAAAAGGACTCAGGGACCCATTCGACGACCTTTCATCTTCCGAAATCTTTGAATCTTCTGAGACAGCATGGAAAATCTTGCGAGGTTTTTCGATCTCATGGCCAGATGAGCAAGACATTGTGAGCATGAACGGAGCATTGGCACAACTCCTTTTGGAAGGTGCAGCCGGAAGTCTAACGGCAGTTGGTCTAGGGGACTTGGTTCAGAATTCCCTTGGTGTCACGCTTGATGCCCCGGCAATTGACTCTCGCCTGGGCACCTATGGACTGAGTCGGGCCCGACTGCTTAACGCGAATGGGATTGCTGAACAGGTTAGCTCGGTTTCTAAGGGGTGGGCTTCGAATATTGAGCGAGAGCTCCTTCAACCGACTATTGATCGCTCCGAGGCCGACCAGCTAGTAGGGCTGACCAATGGGTCGAATAAACTTCTTCTACTGATGGGGCATGGCGGCGGCGGAAAGAGTGCCACGCTTCATCACGTCTACGAATCTCTTGACGCGGATTCGGTGCCACTTCTAGCTTTCCGGCTTGATCGTCTCGAGCCCTTCTCCTCTACGACTGAGCTAGGGGAAAGGATTGGCGTAGGCGTTTCTCCTGTCACGGCACTTGCTGCAGTTGCTGGAGAGCGCTCCAGTGTTCTCATCGTGGACCAGCTGGACGCCGTTAGTCTGACATCAGGGAGAATGCCGAGGAACTTTGATGCCGTTGCGAGTTTGGTGCGCGAAGCGTCAGCATTTCCTGCAATGACGGTTGTTCTCGCTTGTCGGAAATTTGATGCCGAGAACGACTACCGGATCCGCGAACTTGTCGATGCCAAGAATTGCGCGCATGTCGAGGTCGGGGAGCTTTCCGACGCGCAAATCACAGAGTCGGTTCGTGCAATGGGATTGGATGCGAACGCGCTAGCTGACCATCAAAAGAGGCTGCTGCGCTCTCCGCTGAACCTTGTACTGTTGAAGAGTATCGCCGGCGACGAAGACGCCATGGCATTTCAAACCACGAAAAACCTCTTCGACGCCTTCTGGCAGCGCAAGCTGACCGACTGTCGCCACAGACGTGATTCAGTTCGCTTTAACAAGGTCATCTCGACTCTTGCTGAGGCCATCAGTGCGAGGCAGCGGCTCTCTGTCCCGATTACTGCTCTTGATGCCGATGATCTGGCTGATGATGCGGGAGTCCTTGTCTCGGAGCATGTTCTGGTTCGCGATGGTCAGCAGATCGCGTTCTTCCATGAGAGCTTCTTCGACTACGCCTTTGCTCGTGGCTGGATCGAGCGCGATGAGTCACTCGTATCGTTCCTACTGGGAGGAGAGCAAGAACTCTTCAGGCGGGC
The DNA here is from genome assembly GCF_009377235.1 of Streptomyces acidicola. Taxonomy (GTDB): domain Bacteria; phylum Actinomycetota; class Actinomycetes; order Streptomycetales; family Streptomycetaceae; genus Streptomyces; species Streptomyces acidicola. Next base: position 33,816 of record NZ_VMNX01000022.1, on the reverse strand, counting down.
GCAAGTTCGTCAAGTCATGAACCATCTTCGAGAACTCGAGCCAGACCGCTTCGCTGTCGAGGCGGAGGCCCTACTTACGAGTCCTGACATCAGGTACCACATCAAAGATGTGGTCCTTAAACTTCTCGGATCTCTGTCTGATCCAACATCCCGTGAATGGGAGATGGTGACCAACGTCCAAGAGACACACCCAGCCTTCGAGGCGCGACTGTGGCGAATCCTCCAGACAGCACCGTGGTTTGAGCGTCTCGATGCGGAGGGTGTCATCGAAGAGTGGCTTGATGGGGCAGACGAAACTGAGCACGGGCGAGCCATCGAAGTGATGGCAGGGGCTGCGAAATCAAGCCCTGATCGTCTTGCCAAGATCCTTCAGAAGTACAAGGCTGTAGCCGAATACCCGCAGTGGCTACGATGGGTAACTCGGTTCTCTGATATCCATCAGAGTCGCCCTCTATTTGATTTGCTCCTCGACGCCGTGAGGAGCGGGCAATATGCGGGAATGGAGGATGAAGTCTGGCTTTCTGCTCATGATCTCGGTAAGCAGCGGCCCGATTGGGGGGTTGAACTGTTGGCCGCACACCTCGTGGACCGCCCTAGTGCCATGGGCGTAGATGACAAAGGGAAGATCGAGGCCCTACTTGACCGAGATTACTCGGTAATCCAACTAGCGCAACTCGCGGCAGCGGGAGCGCCAGAGCTTTTCTGTGAACATCTCATCCCGTACATGTTGGGAGTAATGGCTAAGACAGCCTACGAGCACGACGACAACCGCCCTCATAGGGATCGGCATTTCTCCCACCGCCACCCACGAACCAACATTCGTGAACTTGAAGATGCGCTTCTAGCAGGGGCTGCTACAGCGCTTCGCGGGATCGTTGAAAGGGACGCCGCATCGGCTCGTCCCGTCCTCGAAAGCCTCGCATCCGATCCTCACGACACAGCGCAGTGGCTCCTCTATGAAGCATTGCGGGCGGCAGGTAGTCACTACGCAGATTGGGCAGCCGAGCTTCTACTTCAGGGGACTCACCGGTTTATTAGTGGCTACTATGCGGCAAATGCTGTGTGGAAAACGCGGGAACTGATCCAGAGCACGAGTCAGTTCATGCCTGATGAGGCATTCGCCAGTATTGAAGCTGCGATTCTCGAAGTTCGTTTTCCATGGGAGTCCAAGCCTACGGGCTGGTACCCTTTCAATCTACTTTCAGCGATGCAGGAAGATCGGCTATCTGAGCTAGGGCGCCGTCGACTCGGCGAACTACGCAGGAAGTTTGATTCCGATCAGCCGGCAGAGCCTCAGGGCGTAACGGGAGGGGCGATCGGCGCTCCCATTAATCAGGCTGCCGCTGGGCGCATGAACGATGAACAGTGGCTGGGTGCCATAGCAAAACATAATTCAGAGAGAACCGACTGGCAGACTCACACCGGCGGCGCTTACGAGCAATCACATGTCCTACAGGAGCAAACGAAGAGCGATCCTGAGAGATTCTCTCGGCTAGCTCTCCGATTTGATGAAAGCGTCCATGCTGCTTACGGTGATGCAATCCTCATGGGACTAGGCAACGCCGAAGCCCTTGCTGACCCTACGTCGGTGTTTGAAGCCGTCCGACACATCGCTTCCCTCGGACACGAGGCAAACAATCGGTGGCTGGGATCTGCCATCCGAAAGTATCTCAAGACAGTTCCTCAAGATATCGTTCAGCTTATTGTTGACCGCACGACCGGTGCTAGTGACCCAACTGATGGCAGCTTGACTGTTCAAACCGCCAATCAAGAGCACACTCTGGGACGAGACCTGTATACGTCGGGGATTAATTCTTCGCGAGGAAGCTCGGCAGAGATTCTGGGTGACCTCCTTATCTACGACGCGGATGGCTCTCGAACAGCGTTGGTTCTCCCAGTGCTCGATGCAATGGCCGAGGATCCTGCTGTCACCGTACGCTCTTGCGTCGCGCATGTGATTCATGCCTCTATGCGTCACGCTCGCCCTCAGGCGTTGCAAGCCTTCGCTCGACTCATTAATGCAGGCGATGAACTTCTGGCTACACATGCTGTAGTGCGACTTATGGCGCACATTGGTTTTGAGGACCTTGATGTAGTGAGGCCCGTGATTGAACGTATGCTTCAATCGGAGATCTCCGAGACGCGACAGTGTGGCGGGCAATTGGCTGCCCTGGCTGCGATGCATTGGGGCTTGGTAGAGCTGTTGGACTCGGTGCTCTCAGGCGAAGACGTAGCCAGCCGTATTGGAGCTGCCGGGGCTTGCGCTCACGGGCTGTCTAATGCGACCGATACCGCCGTTGCTCAGCGGGCCTTCGAGCAATTTATCGATGGCCCTGAAGACAAAGTACGCGGCGCTATTGCTGAATTTGCATCAGTAGTTCGCGCTCAACGCCTACGTCCCCTGAAGGTCTCCCTCGAAGCGCTAATTGAGTCTGCCTCTTTCGAGGAGGCTCTACCGCAACTGCTAATTACTCTTGAGCACGCCCCTGACCGCGTCGACGAATTGGCGTTGAAGTGCGGTCGTCGATTCGTTGAGATCCATGGAGAGGGCTCCGGAGACATTCGGAACCGCGCAGCAGCAGACGCACGGCATGTTGGTGAGCTACTAGTTCGGGCCTACGCGCAAGCTACATCGACTACAAGCCGCGGGCAGGTTCTTGATCTACTGGATCAACTTTTGCTTATCGGCGCCTTTGGTGTGGCGGACTTGGTAGAAAAGTCTGAGCGATAGTATTGAACGGGCGTGATTCCCACCACCGTCGGCGATCAGCAGAGCACCGGGCCGGAGGCCGAGTCAAGAGAGGTCTCCTCCCGACCTGGCACTCCGCCGTGTTCAGGGGCGCGCCACACACCTGCCGCTGACTGGCATGGAGTCCGCATCTCCCGCTGGCGGTGTTGCAGCGGACGAATGACGGAACGGGGGCCTCGTGGGTGGTGAGGTTCAGTTCCACCAACCGCCAACGGTATGCATCGCCTTGAGGAACGCCCGGGGCACGCCGCCGTGATCCGGAAGGAGCGCGGCCCCCGCGGTCGCCAACAGTGCCATGTCCCTAACGACGAGCGGTCGGGGCATCCGCGACAGCTCCCGAAGGGCGCGATCGAGGGCCGTCACATCGACGGTGCCAGACGCGATCCCATCCCGCAGGGCTGGCACGTGCACCCGCAGAACCCGCTGCCGCCCGTCCGGCGGACGGATTCCGACGATCGCATCCAGCGTCCGTACCACTGCGTCCGGCCAACCCACGGCACTCTGTGCGATGGGCACAAGGGCAGCCGCACGGCGTTGGTCCTGCACGATCGTCTCTGCCGCGTCTAGGGCGGCGGCGAGGAGGGCACCGCGCAGCGGGGCGCTGGCATGACGGGCGAGGGCGCACAGCAGGGCGATCCGTGTTTCGGAGTCATCCACCGCTTCCACCAAGGTGCGGAGCTGGGAAACTCTGAGATTGTCCATATCCGGCAGGTTCCGCTGGAGCAGGCCGAACAGTCCGTCGGTCGCGTCCCGCAGCGCGAGATCCGCTCGCACCGCTCGCAGCACCTCCGTCCACAGCCGCTCCGGCGTGTGCCGCCCAGCCGCCGTGATCAGCGCCCCGAGCGCCGTGAGGCGGTGCTGGGGAGACTCGATGCTGAGGACCGTCTGCTCGACGTCCCCGAGGAGTTCCGTGGGCAGATCCACGAGGAGCGGCGTCAACTCCTCCGGCTCCAAAGCCTGCCGCTGAAGCAGGAAGCGCACGATCCTGCCCCGATCCCGGGCCGACAGCCGGTCCAGGACCTTGCGCCGCTCCGACGGCTTTCGGTGTGCGAGTGCCACGGCGGCCGCGTCAAGCAGGTTGGCACGATCGTCGTCGTTCACGAGCCGGGCCAGGTCGATGAGTGGGGCTGGCCCCACCCCCGGGCCACCCGCCAGGGCGGTGTCCGTCAACAGCTTCAAGAAGGACGTGAAACGCTCCGTGTCGACATGCTGGCGCACCGACATAGCGGCGGCGACGCGGGCAGGAAAGGGCAACTCCTGTGCGTGGCGCAGGACGTCCTCGGTCTGGTCGGCGCCAACCACGGGCATCAGTGCCCGGATCCTGGCCAGAGTGGGACTGCGGCCGAGTGCGTCGCCCAGCAACAAGGCCCGTGCCTCCGGCACGAGTAGGGGGAACACTTTGGCCACTTCCTCGGCCAAGACGTGCTGAAAACGATTCACGTCCTCGGGAGGGTCGATCTCAAGTGCCCGTACCTGGTTCACCGCGTCCACGACCTGCCCTGCCGGGAGCCGGGACACCAGGCGGGCCAGCAGCCAGGTCCGAAGCCACGGTTGGGCCTGGTCCGAGATGTTCCACAGCAGCGCCGCAAGGTTCTCGGAAAGCCGGTGCGGAAGGGCACCGAACAATGCTTCCACCGCAGCCGACAGCTCTGCCGACCGGCTGCTGAATGGCGGATCCTCGACAATGGCGACCAACAACGGCACGACGCACTCGCGGATCACGCGCTCTTTGTCTACAGCTGTTGACACCATGCCGGCCAATACGCGGTCTCCGCCGAGCATGGCCAGCCGGTACTCGACGCGCGTGATCAGCTCCAGGGTCATGCGCTGTGCGATGTCGACCCGGTGCCGCAATTCGAGCGGGAGCGGAAGCTGTGCCAGTCGTTGCAGTGCGGTGGCACGGGCCTTGGTGTTCTGCTGGGCCAGTGCCTCCGTCAGCGCGTACCCTCCCAGCTTGCCACGGTGCTGCTCCGGCGTCCGCGGAAGGCAGATCATGAGGGCCTGAAGTCTGGTGTCATCATCCGCAATGCGTGCCACCCTCGCCATTGCGCCCTCGACCGCCGCATCCGCCAGGGGCACGCTGCCGCCCAGAAAGGACAGCACCTCGCCGTCGCTGAGCCGGCCCGGACGGAACACGAGATCGCACTCGAGGTCTGCCAGGATCTGTTCGGAGGCGTTCGCGCTCACGTCGCTCAGCAACTCGGTCCTGGCGTGCGCGTCGTCAATCAACTGGGCGCAGTCCAACGCCTCGCGGAGTAAGGCGTCGGCAGCCTCGCCTTGGTGACAGGCAGCCAGGGCGGTGAGGGCTGCGGCCCGGGCGGACCGGTCTAGCTCGCGTGCGCGTCGCAGGAGCCGCGGGACGGCATCCGGGGTCTCGCCGTGCCCCTCCGCAGCAAGCAGGTGGGCGTGGAATAGCAATGACTCAATCCGGTCGTCGCCCGACACCTCCAGGTCGCTGCACAAGCGCCGTCGGACCGGACTAGGAAGAGCGGCTACTAGCTCTTCCGAGTCCGCCGGCGGTGTGTTCCGCAGATCGTCGTACACAGCGGGCGGCAGGGGCGCGCCGGACCTCTCAAGCCAAGGCTGGGCATCAATGAGGAGGCTGTACCGGACTTGCGGAGTTACGTGTACGAGCATCGACAGCAGGTCGTCACGCTCCTCCGCAGCGGCAAACTCCGCCAGGGCGAACCGTGCCCGCACGGTGTGACTGACGCTCGCCACTTGCTCCTGTCGGCCGCACGCCTCCTCAAGCGCCGCCCGTGCCTCTGCCTTCGAAAGGTGACGGGCGAGGGCGCAGAGAGCCCGGATCACAATCAGGGGATCCGGCGTCCGCCGCGCCAGCTGAACTGCCCGTGGCAGCAGGTTCTTCGGCAGATGGCTGGCCATCAGCACCAGCGCACGGCCGCGCCGCACTCCGTCCTCGTCGGCGGCGCACGAGTCAACGGCCTCCCGTGCCAGTGCCAACCGTTCGTCCCGCGGCAAACGGACGCTCAGGGCCGCCAGGGCGATCGCACGCGGGCAAGGAGCCTCCAACGACCGCGCGACGGTCACTGCGCGCCGGGCCGAATGCTCTTGCAGGTGGGGGCTCAGCCCGGCCAGCGTGGCAGAGCGGCGGGCCGTGGCCCGCACAGTGGCCGCGACGGCTACACACTCGTCGAGCCATTCTGGGCCGACGACTTCAGCCAGCCGTACCACCGCGGCGGAGCGCCGATGCTCATAGGTCATGCGGCGACACAGCGCCAGCGCCTGCGCGGGCGGAAGGATTCCCGCCCGCGCAGCCGCATCCACCAGGGCCACGGGAATTCCGTCGCTTCGGGCCGCGACGCTGGCACGGGCGAGGGCGCTAAGGAAGCGCACCTCGAACGCCCGGTCGTCACACCGTGCTTCAGCGCGCCGCCAGGCCCGCTCACTGTCGTTCAGGAATGTGCTGTCGCCGCCCTCCAGCGCCTGACAGGCACGCAGCCAGCCGCCGTCAACGAGGGCGTAGAGGTCTTCATCGGGAGCCTGTGCTCGTTCCAAGTGCGCACCGTGGAAACGGACAGCGTACGGCGGGACGGCGGTCGTTCCCTCCCGAGCCTGCGCCAACGCGCGCCTGCCATGAGCGAGAAACCGTTCGTCCCAGGCATCTCGTTCGAGCTGTCCCATCAACTCCCGGAAGTACATCCCGAGTCGTGGGTGGGAGTAGACGAAGCCGGTGTCCCTGCCGTCGCCAATGACGAAGCGTCCTACCTCGCTAGTCAGGGCGCGCAGCCTCAGCCACGACATCGGCCGGGGCATGATGCCCGCTAGATCGTCGTGGCCGAGCGGTCCGAGCGCACAGGCCAGGACGTTCAGGAAGTCCCCGAGATCCTGTCGTTCCGCGGTCGGGTTGCGGTTCCGGTCCCGCCACTGCCGTTCCTGCTCATCCCACCAGCGGCTGAAGTACCCCTCCAGCCCCGTGCTGATCGACGGTAGTTCGTCCGCGTTGATTGCCGCGGCACGCTCGCCGTAGGGCAACAGCGCCTCGACGTAGAGCCGGACCAACAGGGGATCGCCCTCGCTGAGCCGGTACAGCTCGCTGACGACGTCCACCTTGGTCGCCAGGCCGGCGAGGGGGTCGCCCATGGCGTGCAGTACCTGGCGGACGCCGTCCCGGTCCATGGGAGGCAGGGGCAGGCTGACGGCCAGGGAGTCCCAGTTCAGGCGGGCCAGCCAGCCCCGGTCGTCCGTGTCACCGGCCAGATGTCGGGCCGATGCCAGCACTCGTACGCCCCGTCCGGGCGCGGCAGGGAAGAGGTCGGGGCCCGGCTGCCAGTCGGTCGCTTCGTCGAGGCCGTCCATCACGACCAGCAGGGGACGCCCGTCGGGAGGCGGGCGTCGCAGGTAGCCGAGACATGTCTCCTTCCACTGCTCAGCCGACATATCCGTGGCGCCGGGCGGCTCTCCGTACACCTCGCCCAGCCTGGTCGCCAGCGCCGGAAAAACCACGCCCGCCTGGGCCGTATTGAAGCGGATACTCACCGGGACGACGACCACGTGCGCCCGTTCCTGCCGCATGACCTCCTGGGCCCAGCGCACCAGCAGCGCCGACTTGCCTCGGCCGGCCTCTGCCGCAACCAGCGCGTATGGCGCCGCCTGCGGATCAGCTAGCCATGCGGTGAGCATGTTCATCTGCGGGTCCCGGCCACCGAAGGGCACGGGGGCGCCGTCCCGACCCAGATACTCCACCAGGAAGTTCTCGATCCGGCCTGCGTAGCTGGCGCTGAACGTGGTCAGCCCGGCAAGCAGCGGGGACACGGCGTCGGCGGCCTCCCGCCAGCGGCAGTCCCCACGGTGGAAGGTGTCGTGTGCGGCGACCACCTCCGGGTGGAGCTTACGCAGCAGTCCAACGGGCACTCCCCAACCACCGGTCGGAAGGGCAGGGTCACGCGTCGTCTTGAGCACCCCGCACACGCCCATGGTGCGCAGATTGAGCAGCGGGCCCCCACTCATGCCCGGTACCGCCTGACCACCAGCGAGCTTGAGCAGGCCGCCGCCCACCTCATGAACGCCTTCGTAAGTGAAGGTGACCGGTTCCACCTGCGCGTCATCCCGGGACCAGGTGCGGGTGTATCCACACCCATGCACGCGGTCCTCCCAGCGCGGTTCGTCGAGGTCGAGCCGCACACAAGGGTGACCGCTGCGCTCGACTTTCAGAACGGCCAGGTCCGGGTAAGGGTACGGGCCAGCGGCAGACCGACCACTGGGAGCCGGATGTACAGCGATAAGCCGGGCCTGCGCTCCGCCTCCCTGCCACTCTGCCCTCAGCGATTGCCCGGCTTCCGCACCGCTCACGACGTGGGCGCAGGTCAACACCGTGCCAGGAGCCACAAAGAAGCCGGTACCGCCCGCCGCTCCGGAACCGGTAATCCGGACCAAACAGTCAGCCAGAAGTCGTCTGATCCCCAGCATTCCTGGCGCCACTTTCCCACTCCAGCGTGACCTTCAAAGACGCCTTGCTCCCGCTGTCCACGAAGACACTCACCAGGCTGCCCCCCTTCACCCCCAGCTCAAGACCGAACTCGACCGTGGCCTTGGAGGGCTTAATCCTTTCCAGGCTATCGACGATCACCGAGCCCACGCCCTGCAGCGCCTCACCGACAGCGTCGAAGGACAGCATCCGGTCCAATCCGACGTCCTGTGGCCCTCCTGGAAGCGTCACATCCAGTTGCTGAACCCTGGCCATCATCAGCTTCCCGTTGGGAAGTTCGACGTCCACAGTTTTCTCGTCGCCCACTCCGTGCCCTCTCACCAGCGTGTGCAGCAAGTTTGGCGTCTGCGCGCCTGGTTGGCCACCGAAAGGCGAACAGAGATCTGGTACCGCCAGGGCGACTTCTACTGGACCGCCCCCACCGCCTCGATGGGAAGGGGCGCGCCGCACGGAGCCCCCGGGCTTCGACGGCCGTACGCCGCAGGATCAATGCTTGCCGGACTCGTCGTTCGGAAACCACGATGCCCGAGCGCAGTTTGCGCCTCAGCCCGGCCTTCGAGGCAAGAAGCCGCCGCAGCAGCGCATGCACGAGCAGCCCGTGCCACGTCAGACAGGTGTCGGGCAGAACGGATTCAGCACACATGAGGCCGGGAAACCCCGTGAACACGTGAGAACTACGGAGGAGTGTTTCCCCAGGCCAGAAACCCCATGGACGACGTTTCCGCAGGTCACAGCCCCGCCCAAGGAAAACTCCTAAAGCGGGTGTCGCAGGTTCGAATCCTGCCGGGGGCACCAGATCTGACCAGCGCGTTTACCTCTCCGGGGTAGGCGCGCTGTTCGTCGTAGCCGTGGCATTAGCCGTCAGCAGGTTCCACGTCATGGCAAACACCAAGGTCGACACCACTCAACGAGGCCGCATCCGGCGCAATGGATCCGGCTACCAAGCGAGCGTCTACGTCGGGCGCGATCCGCTCACGAAGAAAAAGATCTACCTCTACGAGCAGGCCGCGACGCCCCCGAAGCGGAGAAGGCCCGCACCAAGCTCCTCCACCAAGTCGACGAGCAGCGCCACCCGAAGCGCGCAGTCACCATGGCATTCCTGCTCGACCGGTGGCTGGGCGTCGCCGAGCTCGACGAGACGTCGTACGAGCGAGCCGAGGGCATCATCCGCAACTACATCAAGCCCACGTTCGGCGACCTCAAGGCCGGCAAGCTGACCGCCGAGATGCTGGAGCTGTTCTACGCCCGTCTCCGGCAGCGCCAGGACCAAATTCGAACACGCGCTCTAATCCGAGTATGGCGAACCACAAGGTCGACTACCTCACCAGCACCCAGGAGCGCATGCTTCGCTGCATCCGCGAGTCGATCGCCGATCGAGGCGAGTCCCCCACCATGCAGGAGATCGGCAAGCAGTTCGGCCTGAGCAGCACCTCGTCCGTGCACTACCACTTGCGACGCATCGAAGAACTCGGGTACATCGCCCGCGAGCCCGGCAGGCCACGCGGGATCAGGCTCACATGACCACCTCGCCACCGGAGCGCTTCCACCTCACCATGGCCAGCGCCGGCCACCCCACCATGCACGGCTGGTGGCCCAGAGAAGCGACGGCCCGCCACAAGTTCGCGACGTGGGTGGGTAGCTGGGGCAAGCCCGGCGCACGCGTCACTCTCGCCGACGTGGAGACAGGCACCATGTTGGCGACGTAGCCCAAGGAGACGTAGCCCTTAGCCGAGCACCGCTTTAGTAAGCGTCGGATGCGCGAACAGCAGCCGGAACAGCGCTGCCTCAGGAGAGGTGGTAGCGGCGGTACAGTCCAGGTGACGCCGCATGGGAGGTCTTGTGATCGAACTGTCCACGGTCATTCAGGAGCTGCGCACCGAATTGAGCACAGCCATCACGAACGGGGCCGGTGAGGAACTCCGTTTCGAGCTGGGGCCGATCGAACTCGAGGTCTCAGTGGCGATCACCAAAGAGGGCGGCGGCGGTGCCAAGGTCCGTTTCTGGGTGGTCGACGCGGACGCTCACGGCAAGGTGGCGGGCGCCACGACCCAGCGGATCAAGCTCCAGCTCGAACCCAAGCTTGCAGCCACGGGGAGCCGTCCCGAGGTTTCCGGGCACGCCGTCTCCGGGGAACGCTGACCACGGTTCGGCAGGCGCCAGCGGTTACGGGGAGGCGTGATGGAGGGACGGCTCGGATTCGCCTCGGCGGGACTCGATCCCGACCGCGTGGCGGAGGTCATCGTCGAGGGGTCTACAGAGCCGCGGGGTCGCCGGGGGTCCGGCTATCGCATCCGGGCGGGCTTCGTTCTCACCGCTGCCCACGTCGTGCGGGACGCCTCGCTGGTGCGCGTCCGGTTCAGGGCGGACCGGCCGGGCTCCTGGAGCGCGGACGGCGCGGTTCTATGGCGCAACACCGACGTGGACGTGGCGATCGTGGCGATCGCCGAGGCGGGCCGCCCCGTCGGCGCCGTGGTTCCCGTCCGGTTCGGCGGGATCCAGGACCACGACGGCGATGTGCCGTGCAGCACCATGGGCTTCCCGCGCCACAAATTGCGAAACGATCCCACCGACGCCTCCCACCCGGGCCCTCCTTCGGTCTACCGGGACTCCGCCCACGTCAACGGCACGGTCTCTCCGTGGTCGAATCTGCGCGAGGGAACCCTGTCGATACGGGTCCCGGCGCCGGAGCATGATCCCGATCCGCAGCGGTCGCCGTGGGAGGGCATGTCGGGTGCGCCGGTGTGGAGCGGCGGTTGCCTGATCGGGCTGGTGCGGTCCCACCACCGTTCCGACGGGCTCGGGCAACTCGCGGCGAGCCGCGTCGACCACTGGTACCACCGGCTGGACGACACCCAGCTGAGCGAGCTGACCCTGCTGATCGGCCTGCCGCCCCGGGACCAGCTCGCCCAAGTCGCGCTGCCCCGAAGTTTCCACACCCTGCGCGACGAGGCGCTGGAGGCACTGCTGCGCGCCGAACGCGAGGCGTCGGCGCTGCAGCCCTATCGCATCCCCGGCCTGCGCAGCCCGGAGCTGCGTCAGGTGTACGTCGACCAGTGGGCGGATCGTGAACCGGGCCTGACGGCCAGCTCGGGTACCGAGCCGGGGCTCGCGACCGAGCGGGTTCCGGTGGCCGAGGTGCTCAACGCCCGGCGTCATGTCTTGATCGAGGGCGGCCCCGGCACCGGGAAGTCGACGTTCACGCATCACGTCAGCGGGACGCTGGCCTCGGTCCGGCTCGGCGACGAGGCCGCGGCCGCGGATCTGGCGGGAGTGTCCGCGGTGGCCGTTCGCGTCCCAGCCGGGCACCTCGCCGACGACGCACCACTGACGGCATTGCTGCACGCCTCGGTGCGGACCCGGCTGGGCATCCGCCTCACACACGAGCTGCCCGCTGATCTGTTCGCGGCACCGCCGCACGGCGTGCCCTGGCTGCTGCTGGTGGACGGGCTCGACGAGATCCTTGACCCAGTGGCCAGGGAACGGGTCATCACGACCATCGCGCGGGACGCCGCGAAACCTTCCAGCCCCTACCGTTGGGTGGTGACCACCCGCCCCCTGCCGGCCGGAGAACTGGCTCCCTTCCGGAGCGCGGGACTGTGTCCATGCACGCTCGCCGCGTTCGACGACGCACAGCTCCAGACACTTGCAGAGGGGTGGCTGGTCGGATCTTCCGGCGACGAGTCCGGCCGGGCCCGGGTGGAAGAGTTTCTGCGGCAACTCGACGAGAGCGAACTCCGCCAGCTCGTCAGGGCCCCGCTGCTGGCCACCATCACCCTGACCATCTTCCACCGACTCAACGGACAAGGCCTGCCCGTCGGCCGGCCGGGACTGTACCGGGAGTTCATCGCGTACCTCCTCACCGGCCGCGACGGCGAGGCCGAGCGACGTACGGCCTTCCGGCAGGCCGCGGGGGCAGCCGGCGCCGGCCCGCGCCTCGCCGAGTGGCTCTACCAGAACCGCGTGTCGCTGCTGCAGTTCCTCGCGAGCCGCACGCTCTCCACGGAGGCCTCGCTCCTTGCGGAGAGCCTGGCCTGGGTCAGGGCGCACGCACCGGACCCGCCGGACTTCCTGGTGGGGTGGCCCGACATCGTCCTCGGTCTGCTGACCGGCACGGGCCTGGTCACCGACGAGGACGGGACGGGCGAACTCCAGTGGGTACACCGGAGCTTCGCCGAGTACCTGGCGGCGCGCGACGCGGCGGAAGCCCTGCCCAGCACATGGCCGGGCACGGACCCTCACGCCGACGCTCTCCTGCGCCAAGCCCTGGAAGGCGTGGGCCAGGACCAGTCCGCGCTCACCCTCGCCTGCTGGGCCGAGCACCGTGACACGGCCGTGGCCCGGCTCCTGGACTTTCTCATCGTGTGGAGCGATGCCTACGACGTCCTGCTGAAGCATCATGGCGGCGGAGGGGAAACGGTCAACGACGACAGCAGCCGCGTAGACCAGTACATAGCCCTCGCCGGACGGCTGCTCGCGGAGGGCGTGCCGGTCCCCGCGGCGATGTCCGGGCAGATCCTCGACCGACTCCTCATCCGCGCACGTTCCATCTTCAACGCCCGCTACTTCTGTCAGCTCGTCGCGGCCCAGCCGCAACGCGAGCGTGCCCGCAACGCGTTGATGCGCATGGCCTACGACAACGACCTGTCCGGCGTGATCCGGGCCGACGCGGCGCTGACCGTGGGCCGAATCTTCGGCCTGGACGTCCTGCACGACGCCACTGAGCCACTGCTCGCCCTCGACGGTTCCGAGTCCTTCCTGTACCAGGAGGGGGGCCGGATGGCGTCCATGGGCATCTCGGATGTCCGGGCGATCATCGCCTACAAGATCTCGGCGCTCGGTCATGCGGCCCGTCCCCTCGCCAACGCATTCCTTGATCGCATGGTGCTGGCGGAGAACGACGGCTGGGGCCGCTTCCTGGCGGCGGAGGCCGCCCTCGCGGTCAGCGACTCGGACAGGGCCGCCTCACTTATCACTCCCGTGCCCCCGGGGGCTCACCGCAACATCCCTGGCGAGGTCTCCGTCCTACTGCGCACCGGACGGCAGGACGCGGCGGCGCGGACGGTAGACGCCTGGTTCGCGAGCAGCGCGGAGCGCGATCGGTGGGGGGACGTCCAGGGTCCGTGGGCGGACATCCAGGGGATCGTCGACGTATACGTGGGCGCCGGACTCACCGAGCAAGCCTTGGCAACGGCGCAGCGGACGGTGCCCATGGTGACGAACTCCCGGACGCGGGTGGTGTCGCTCAGCGCTGTCGCCCGGGCCGGCGACCCCGCTCCCGGCCTGGATCTGCTGCACACCGCGTCGCTCGGCAACGACCGTCAGCAGATGTCACCCCCGGTCATCGAGCTTAGCGACTGGATCATGCTCGCGCGTGTGATCTCGCGACAGGGCCGAGCCGAGGACGTACGCGAGGCCGTCAACAGACGCCTGATGCGGGATTTTCGTCATTACACCGAGCAGGACGTGTGGTCCATCACCGACCTCTGGGACGTGTGGTCCATCGCCGGCCTCCTGGCCGAGATCGGGGACGAGAGGAACCGGCAGATGCTGCTGTGGCTGGCCCGCAACGGCAGCGGCGGGCCACGTAGGGCGGCAGCCGCTGCGCTGTTGGAAACCGACGACCGGCAACACGGCATCGAGGCCCTCGTCAGCGAGTCCACCGGACCACCGGGGCACATCACCAGCGCCGTCGAGCTCGTGCATTCCCTTCTCCTTGTCGGGGCCGAGGACCAAGCCGTGTCCCTGCTGCACCGCGCCATCAGCGACATCGCACCGGACAACTCGCATCAGCGCTGTATCGCCTTCGACCTGATGTCCTGGCTGCGTCCGGCCGAAGCCCGCCACGTCCTCCGCGATCTGATCCGCACCGATTCCCTGCACCCCAGGGAATTCTTCTGTGCGGTCCGTAATCTGCTGCGGCTCGACGAGCGTGCCACCGCGCTGATCATGCTCCGCCGAGTCCTCGACCGGCCAGACCCGGAAAGTACGGACCTGCGCAGCGCCGCCAGCCTGTTCGCCTGGACCGGCGAACGGGCCGACGCCATCAGAGCGTACGAACGGATCCTTGAGGAAGCCACTCGCCCCGACAAGCAGAGCGCCACCCTTTTCTCCGATGTCGTCGTCGCGGCGCAATTCCTGGACTCCGAGGGGCGGCTCGGCGCCGGCCAGTGCGAAGTACTTGCCGCCGCGGCCGCGAGCATTCTGCCTTGGGCCTCCGCTTGGAGGACCACTTTACTCACGGTGACCGGACTGCTCGCCCGCAACGGCGCCACCCCGTCCGCCCTCGCTCTGCTCACCCGCGCCCTCCAGGACGCCCCGGACTCTCACCCTCTGTTCGAGGAGGAGGTCCGTCGTCTCCGCGGCGATGTGGATACGTCGTAGCAGCAGGCACCTTCGCGCACTCGTATCCACCCGCACAGCGTCAAAAGCTGTCCTACCGTTGTAGCTGCCGACCAGGGTAGGCCGTCTGGATCCGGGCGCAATGGGCAACTACCGCTCCGAGAGCTCCGTTGTGCCCGGTCCCGAACCCAAGCAGTGCCCCCGTATCGGCATCGTGGACTCGGTAGTGGATGTGCTCCGTCAAAGGGTGCGCCACAGTAAGCAGCTCGCCCTGCCAAGAGCCGGTCACTCTAATCCTTTCTGATCAGTTCAATTGGCGGAGGGCATCAGGACTACGAGGCAATCCCCCATTGAGTAGCCGACTCCCCCGAGCCAAACAGGCCATCGAAGCGGCGAGCGTTACTCCCGGAAATCAAGAAGTACGGCGATCCTGATCCCGCGACGCTGTGCGGACCCTCCTGCCCCGCGATGAGAACGTCGTGCGGCGACAACACTCCAAGGTCGTCGAAGACGTAGTAGACAGGAAGCCTTGTCCAGGCAACGAGCTGCAAGTGTGCATGCACAGCTGCGCGTTCGACGGCATGCCGCCCAGTGTTCCTACTCGTCATGCGGGCCTTGCAGTCGATGAGCACGAGATCCATGCCCTTCGCTGCGATGAGATCGGGGATCCACCTGATGAAACTGTCGGTCACCCGAAGTGCGTCTTGGAGCTTCCTGGTGAGCAGTCCCTGCCCCCTGGCGTTGACTTCCCACCCACGCAAGGTGAGTTGTTCGGCGACGTATTGTTCGTGGGCGTCCCCTACTACTTTCCGCTGCTGAAAGCTCGCCATGAATGCAGTGTGACCCGACCGCCGGGACGCATAACTTGGTGTGGGTCGAACCCAGCCAGTCCCATTCAGTCTCACTAGTTCTCGCTGTGTCCGGGTGAGTCCGTGGACGTCCGGCTACGTACGGGGCGTACAAAGCAATCATTTGGCACGGTCTCGCCCCTTCCTTGCAGCTTCGTCACTGTCAGGGTATGGGGCGAGACCATTTTCGTCTGCGTGCTCTGAAGAGAGCTGAGGCGGCCATGAGTGATTCGCGGTTCTGCTCGCCAGGCTGAAGACATGCCCCCAACCCCTCAGGCCCTGGTTCCGTGCGCCCGTCTGCGGCCGTGAATACGGAGATCCGTGAGCTCGTCACCGGGTGTGGGTGCCTGCTGTACGGGACCGCGCGGGCTCGGTACGCCGAGCTGGTGGAGGAATGGACAGCGGCTGTCGCGGCCGAGCGGCGGATCGAAGTCGTCGAAGCCGCGTAGCCTGCCCGTCGCCATACAGGGCCCGAGCCGAACGCACAGCCGGGGCCCTGTACGAGACGAGGATCATCGTGCCGTCAGACGGTACTGCTCACGGCCGCCTGGGGATCAGAGCCTGACGCACTCGAAGCCCAACAGGTACGGGCCGTTGTAGAACCCGGCATCGCAGAAATAGGTGCGCTGTGGGTCCTGGATGTAGAACGAACGCTCGGGATTGGTGGGGGGAATGCAGCCGATACCCTCGACTGTGGTCGAGGAGTCCACCCTGATCTGCTGGCATCGGTAGAGCGGGGGGTCATCCTGAGCGGTCTGGGCCGCCGGGGCGGTGGTCCGGGCTACGTGTTCGGAAGCAGCCGTGGCGGCCAAGGCCGCAGGTGATGCCATCGCTGCGATGAGCGCCGCTGCAGCCGCGCTGAGCGCAAGAGCCATACGTGACTTCATGGGTACCTCCCACAATCGGTGAGGAACTGACACGCAATCAATCGGCCTACCAGGCACGAGCGATGACCCAAACCACCCGGCAAGGGGGCACTGGAGGCGGGACCCCGAGCAGGACCACCCCAAGAGCATGACGAGACGCCCCCTGCGCGGCTGCTGGTGGACTGTGCAGGGAGCGGTGTCACACGTACTGGCGGCGGGTCGGGTCCAGGCCTGCGGACCGGAGCCCGTTGCCCTGACCGTTTGCCGGGCTCGGAATCGGGCGCGCCGCCCTTACGGCAGACGAGGGCGTCGGGGCTGCTGCGATTGGCGTGTTCCCGGGACCTGGAGCAGAGCGCCTCGACGCGGTCGTGGAAGACGACTTCGAGCAGTGAGCGCCGGGACGGGAAATGCCGGTGCAGGGTCGCCGATCCCACCCCGGCCCTGCGGGCGATCTCCTCCAGTTGAGCCCAGCATCCCGGGACGCACGCAGTTACGGGACGCACGCGGTGATCGCCAGACGTACTCGACGGCGGCCCCATCACCAACCGCGGCCGGGCGCCCGCCCTGCGCCCTGTCCTCCAGGCCGCCGACAAGATCCCAGACAGGTATCACAAACGACGAAGCCTATATGAACGATCAAATTCTCCAGGATGGCGGAAGAGGGCAGAACGGTTTGGACGGCCTCTCAGGAACCCTGATGAGTCGGCTGGAGTGCGAGGAATCCCTCCCCAGGGGTTGACGGGGCGCACTGCCGGGGCCATCTTGAACGATCAAATTGGGGTTTCAGTCGTCGACGAGCCGCCGCAGGGAGCCGTGTGTGGTGTGGCCCGCGACCTTCAGGTCAGACAGCGAGGAGGGCACGGTGAGTTCGGTGAGTTCGGTGAGTTCGTTGCGGATCGTGTTGGGTGTGGGACGGACACCTTCGGGGCACGGGGGAACTGCGCCGCGGCGGCGGGCAGCGGCCGCCCTTGCCGCGGTGATGTGCGCGTCGGTGCTCGCCGGGTGCGGCGACTCGGGTTCGTCCGACTCCAAGGGCGGCCCGGAGAAGTCGAACGACCGCGGCCCGATCACCCTCGCCTCGGGCAAGGACACCACCGGCACCCTGCAAGCTCAGCTGGACCGCTGGAACAAGCAGCACCCCGACGAAAAGGTCACCCTGGTCGAACTGCCGGAGAGCGCGGATCAACAGCGCCAGCAGTTCATCCAGAACGCCCAGACCAAGTCGGACGCGTACAGCGTGCTCAACCTCGACCCGATCTGGGTCGCCGAGTTCGCGGCCAACCAGTGGATCGACGAGCTGCCGGCCAACGAGTTCCCCCTCGACAAGATGATCCCCGCCGTCGTGAAGACCGGAAACTACTTCGGCAAGCAGTACGCCGTCCCGTTCAACACCAACGCCGGGCTGCTCTTCTACCGCTCGGACCTGCTCGACAAGACAGGTGCCAAGCCCCCCACCACCTGGGCCGAGATGAAGGAGACCTGCGCGAAGGTCCAAAAGCCCCCCGAGGGCAAGGACATCGGCTGCTACGCCGGCCAGTTCGACAAGTACGAGGGGCTCACCGTCAACTTCTCCGAGGCCGTGGCCTCCGCGGGCGGCGAGGTCGTCGACGCCAAGGGCAAGGCGACGGTCGACACCGAGGCGGCCAAGAAGGGCCTGCAGTTCCTCGTCGACGGTTTCAAGGACGGCACCATCCCCAAGCAGGCCGCCACCTACCAGGAGGAGGACGGCCGGCGTGCCTTCCAGTCGGGCAAGCTGCTCTTCCACCGGCAGTGGCCGTACCAGTGGGCGCTCGCGGGCGCCAAGGACGGCTCCAGCAAGGTGGCCGGAAAGTTCGGCGTCGCCCCGCTGCCCGGCCTCACCGGGCCCGGCAGGTCGAGCCTCGGCGGACTCGACCTCGCGATCAGCAAGTTCGCCAAGAACAAGGCGACCGCGCTCGACTTCATCAAGTTCTTCTCCAACGAGGCGAACGCCCGCACCAACCTGAAGGTCAACTCGGCAGCCCCGCCGTACGCCGACCTCTACGACGACCCGGCGCTGCGCAAGCAGTTCCCGTACCTGGCCACGCTGAAGGAGTCACTGGCCACGGCGACGCCACGGCCCGTCGTGGTGCGTTACGGCGACGCCACGGCCGCCATCCAGGAGAGCGCCGCCGCCGCGATGAGCGGTTCGCAGCCCGTCGATGCCGCCCTCGCCGACATGCAGAAGAACCTCTCTGCGGCGATCGCCGAGAAGTAGGCGGTCCCGCTCGTGTCCGTCATCACCCCGACGCCGGGGCGCACCGTGCGCCCGTCCCGGCCCGCGCGCACCTCGCGCCGGGCCGGGACCGGCGGCCTGGCCGCGGCCCTGCTCTCGCCGACACTGCTGGTCCTCGGCCTGGTCATCGGTTACCCCGTGGTGGCCGCCCTGCGGCTCTCCTTCCAGGTGTCCAGCGAGGGCATCGATCCGAGCACCGGATTCGTGGCGACCACCACGCACTACGGAACCGGCAACTACGCCGCCGTCTTCTCGGACGACCGGCTGTTGCGGCCTTGGTGGAACACCACCTCGTTCGCTCTGGCCTCGGTCACTCTCGAAGTCCTCATCGGCGTGTGCATGGCCCTGGTGATGCACCGGGCCTTCCGCGGCAGGGCGTTCGTCCGCGCTGCCGTCCTCGTGCCCTGGGCCATCCCCACCGCGATCTCCGGCATCCTCTGGAAGTGGATCTTCAACAGCCAGGGAGTCGCCAACTCCCTCCTGGACACCCAGGTGCTGTGGAGCAGCGACGGGTTCCACGCCTGGCTCGCCGTGGTCATCGCCGACACCTGGAAGACCGCACCATTCGTCGGTCTGCTCGTCCTGGCCGGACTGCAGATCATCCCCGGCGAGTTGTACGAGGCCGCCCGCGTCGACGGCGCCTCCGCATGGCGTGCCTTCTGGCGGATCACCCTCCCCCTGGTCCGCCCCGCCCTCGTGGTCGCCGTCCTGTTCCGCCTCCTGGACGTCCTGCGCATGTTCGACCTGCCGTACATCCTGGTGGGGCCGCGCAAGCATTCGGTCGAGACGCTGTCCATGTCCGCCTTCAACGAGATGACCAATCTGCGCTTCGGCTCGGCCGCCGCGTACGCGACCGTCCTGTTCGTCTACATCGCCGTCGTCGCCCTCGCGTTCGTCAAGCTGTTCGGCGCCGATCTGCTCGGCCGCGGCACCAGGAGTGAGCCATGAGCACGCTGCCTCTCACACGATCTGCCCGGCGCGGGGCGACGGGGGGCAGACGCGGCGCCACCTGGGCCCGGCGGCTGGGCATCGCCGCAGTCGTCGCCTACTGCCTCGCCCCGTTCTACTGGATGGTGGTCTCCAGCCTGCGCAGGCCGGGCGACCAGTTCTCGAACGCGCCGCTGCCCGCCCCGGTGTCCTTCGACAACTACATGTCCGCCTTCGACGCCAAGAACGGATTCGGCCAGGCGCTGGTCAACAGCCTCGTCGTCGCCGGGATCACCACCGCCGTGACACTGGTCGTCGGCATCTTC
The DNA here is from genome assembly GCF_009377235.1 of Streptomyces acidicola. GTDB lineage: Bacteria > Actinomycetota > Actinomycetes > Streptomycetales > Streptomycetaceae > Streptomyces > Streptomyces acidicola. The sequence continues at coordinate 14,058 of NZ_VMNX01000022.1, read as the reverse complement.
GCCGGATACGCCCTGGCGCGGCTGCACTTCCGCGGCAAGACGCTGATCCTGACGCTGATCATCGCGGCCTCGATGTTCCCGCCGATCATCCTGGTGGTGCCGCTGCTCCGGCTCTTCACGGACATCGCCTGGATCAACACCTACCAGGCGATGATCATCCCGAGCATGAGCTTCGCCCTGCCGCTGGCCGTGTGGAACCTCACCGCGTTCTTCCGCCAGATGCCCACCGAACTGGAGAAGGCCGCGCAGGTCGACGGCTGCACCCCGGCGCAGGCATTTCGCAAGGTCGTACTCCCCCTCGCCGCACCGGGCGTCTTCACCACGGCCATCCTCGTCTTCATCTGCGCCTGGAACGAATTCCTCATCGCCATCAGTGTGGTGAACGACCGTCAGATGATGACAGCCAACGTGATCCTGTCCCTCTTCACCGGACAGTACAAATACGACCAGCCGTTCGGTACACAGATGGCCGCCGGGGTCGTGGTGACCCTGCCGCTCGTCGTGGCCGTGCTGTTCTTCCAACGGCGGATCGTCGACGGCCTCACAGCGGGAGGGTTGAAGTAGGTGAACGACCCGACCAGGGGCAGTCTCGCCCCGGCCGACGACGCGTGGACGCTGACCACGGATGGTTCTCTTGGCACCTCCGGGGACGAGAGCCCCGGCATCGGCGCGCTCGTCGCCCATCACCCCGCCTTCACCGGCAACGGCTGTTTCGCCGCACGTGTCCCGGCGGCCGGCAACGGCTTCGCCGAGACTCCCGTGCGCACCCAGTTCCACGTGGCCGGCCTCTACACCGGCCGGGACGGTGGCTGGTCCCGCAAGGCGTCCCTGCCGGCGTGGTCCACGCTCGACGTGGGCGACGGCAGCGGTACCTTCAACGCCGCGTTCACCTCCCCGCCCGGCGGAGACGAGAACGTACCGGACGGTGGCGAGCAGCTGGTCGGCGGCGACTGGGCGCCGCTGACCAGTCCGCGCGCCGGGGCGGCCCTCGGCATCGAGCGCTATCGGCAGTGCCTCGACCTGCGCACCGGGGTGATCACCACGGAGGCCCGCTGGACCTCTCCGGCGGGCCGGGTCACCGACGTGCGCTACGAGGTGTTCACCGACCGGTCCCGGCCGACCGTGGCCGTTGTGAGCGTGACGGTCACGCCCCACTGGACGGGCGAACTCCTTGTCACCGACGCGCTGGACGAGCGCGCCGCCTCGCACACCCGGACCGTGGAGCGAGGGGCGGGCGACGGCCGGATCTGGGCGGTGGTGGAAGCCGAGGGCAGCGGCGTCACGGCCGCGCTCGTCAGCGTCGTGCACGGGCCGGGCAGCCGGGGCGGAGGCGGACCCGGGCACGACGGGCCCCTCCCGGCGCGGGACGGCACCGCGTCGCGGACGATCCCCGCCACCGCATCGCAGACGATCCCCGCCACCGCATCGCGGACGATCTCCGTCCACACCTCTCCCGGACGTCCTCTGACCTTCACCAAGTACGTGTCGGTGGTGACGTCCCACACCGCGGACCGGCCGCTGAGCACGGCCCGGGCCCACGCCGACGAGGCGGCCCGTGAGGGACACGCGCGGCTGGCCGAGGACAACCGGCGTGCCTGGCAGCGCGAGTGGGAGGGCGACATCGTCGTACGCGGCGACGCCCTGCTGCAACGCCGCGTACGCGCCTCGAAGTTCTACCTCCTCACCAGTGCGCACGAGGACTCGCCCTGGTCGCCCTCGCCCTGCGGACTGTCCAGTGACGGCTACAACGGCCACGTCTTCTGGGACACCGAGACCTGGATCTGGCCGAGCCTGCTCGCCCAGCATCCGCGCCTCGCGCGCAGCGCCCTCGACTACCGGGTCGCCCGGCTCGACGCGGCCCGCGCCGCCGCGGCCGCCGAGGGCCACCGGGGCGCCCGTTTCCCCTGGGAGAGCGGACTCACCGGGGACGAGGACACCCCCGGGTGGGTACCGTTCGGAGACCTGGAACTGCACGTCAGCGCCGATGTGGCCCTGGCGTTCTGGCAGTACTGGCTCGCCACCGGCGACCACGCATGGCTGCGTACCGCAGGGCTGCCCGTGCTGAGCGCGGTCGCGGACTTCTGGGCCGACCGCGTCACCGCCGACGCCGACGGCCGCTGCCACATCAACGGCGTGATACCGCCGGACGAGTACGCGGTCGAACCGAAGGACGACTCCGTCTATACCAACGTCGCCGCCCGCGACGCCCTTCGCTTCGCTGCTCTGGCCGCCGAGGCGCTCGGCGTGAGCGCCGACCCGCGGTGGGCCGAGACCGCGGACCGCATCGTCGTCCCGTTCGACGAAGCACTGGGCATCCACCCGGAGTTCACCGGGTACGAGGGCCAGACGATCAAGCAGGCCGACGTGGTGATGCTCGCCTACCCGTGGGAGAACCCGCAGCCCCCCGAGGTCACGCGAGCCGATCTGGAGTACTACGCCCCCCGTACGGACGAGGACGGGCCGTCGATGACGGACTCGGTCCACTCCATCGTCCTTGCCGAACTCGGCGACGCCGAGGCCGCCTTCGAGTACACCCGGCGCAGTGTCGAACCGTTCGTCAGACCGCCCTTCGAGCAGTTCGCCGAGGATCGAGCCGGGGGCGCCTTCACCTTCCTGACCGGCCACGGCGGCTTTCTTCAGGAGTTCCTGTACGGCTACTCGGGACTGCGCCGGCGCACCGACCGGGTCGTCCTCGCGCCCATCCTGCCCGGCTCCCTGGACGGCATCACCCTGCGGCGGCTCCGCTGGCAGGGCCGTGTCTTCGACGTGGACATCCGCCACGACGGCACGACCGTACGGCTCCACACAGGTGAGCCGCTCCCGGTGGAGACGGCGGGCACACTGCGGCAGGTGCCGGCCGGGGGCGAGGTCATGGTCGCCACGCGGACGTCCACGCCGTATCGATGACGACGTGCGGCCGCGTATCTCGGTCCGCCAGTGCCCCGGCAGGCCACGTTTGCGTGCCGGGGTCCTAGAGGCACAGCGGACTGGCGTCCGAACCGGCCGGGGGCGAGCCCTGTGACGGCGCGGAGCTCGCACGTACGACCAACTCGGGCGCCAGGAGCCGGTGCAGTGGCTCCTGGGGCGGTTCGCCGTCCGCACCGGGGGGCCGGCCGGTCAGCCGCAGTACCTCCGCCATCACCAGCCGGCCCACCTCCTTGATCGGCTGACGAACGCTCGACAGTCCCATCGCCGCGGCCGCCGGAGAGTCGTCGAAGCCCACCACGGCGACGTCCCGGCCGGGGCGGAGCCCTTGGTCGCGCACCGCGTGCAGCGCCCCCACCGCGAACGTGTCGGTCGCCGCGACGACGGCGGTCGGCGGGCCGGGCCTGTCCAGGAGCTCCCTCATCAGCCGGGAACCGGTCGTCGTCGTGTCGTCGCCTCGCACGTCCAGTCGGTGACTCGCCGCGAGCAGACCGTGCCGGTCCACGGCCGTCAGCCAGCCGTGCGCCCTCGCGTCGCCGGCACTGGACCCCTCGGGCCAGCCCAGGAATCCGATGCGCCGGTGACCGGCCGCGACCAAGTGGTCGACGGCCGAGGCGGTTCCCGCCGTGTTGTCGACGTCGGCCCAGCTGTAGCTCTCCGTGCCCACCGCCGTACGCCCGAAGGCCGTGAACGGCACCCCGGCCGCGGTGAGCCGGCCGGGCCGCGGATCGTCGGGCGTGATGTCGTAGAGCACGACCCCGCTCACGGCCCCCGCACGCCACAGGGCCGTGCACTGCTCGGCCTCCGCGGCGACATCCGCGGCCGCGAACAGCAACAGGTGATGACCGCACTCCTGCCCCGCCTCGGCGAGCGCGTGCAGGAACCGGTCCTGGATGGCGGCCACCGTCTCCGCGTGCAGCGGCTGGATGCGGCAGCCGATCATGCGGGGCGAACTCGCCCGCAACGAGCGCGCCATGTGGTTGGGGTGGTAGCCGAGATCGGCGATGACCTTTGTGACCCGCTCCCGCGTCTCGGCGCGCACGCGGTCCGGTGCGTTCAGCACATTGGAGACCGTCTGCCGCGATACGCCTGCGGCCTCGGCCACGTCCGAAATGGTCACGGGCTGCGCAGGCGACGGCCGTGTGTCGCGGAAACCGGCTGTCACAGTCTCCCCCTCGCTCTCCCTGACCCAGGCTGGGACCCTCGATTTTATCGTTCACACGGAGGCTGTCGAGGCCACGCCCCGAGGTGTGGGAGAGCCAGTGGGCAGCAGACGGTCGACGTCGAGGCGCATGGCTCGGGACCGGGCTCGGCCGACGTCCCCTCGGGGCAGCTTCGCGCCAGGCTGCCCCGGTGGCGTACTCGCCCGCGACGACAGCTACGCCGCCTCGCGTGGGCCCGGTACGGCGAAGGATTCGGCAGGCCCATGCCGGGGGCACCAGACAAAGGTGACTCATGGCTTCGCGCTGCGTGTTCCAAACGGCGTGCACAGACTGCCCGATTCGCCGGAGGCTTACGGGACCGTGATCACTCGCCCCGAAGCAGCTCCAGCCCAAAGCCGCTCCACCGACCTCATTGTCCGCTGCTGCGTCATGACCGGTGCAAGGTCCCGTCACTGCGCAGCGGTATGAAGCCAGTACAGCCTCTGCTCCTCGTCCACTGCGGGCGTGTAGTCGTTGAGGGGCTGGTTGGTCTCGAGAGACGTGGCGATCATCTCCATGAGCACCGGCAGGGACGTCCACATCCCGTGTGATCCGCGCATAATGCCTTGCTCGGCCTCGACTTGGTGGACGCGCCCCCGGTCGATCTCGGGACGGTGGTCGAGTACGAGGCAACCCCCGCGCACGTCCCGCGCAATGGGGATCAACTGCGGATGGCCGTACAGGACCCTGCTGGCCCCCATCTTCATGAAGTCGTAGTCCGCCTCCTCTCCTTCCTCATCCGCAGTGCGCTTGTCGTAGAAGCTGGTGAAGAGTTGCCACTCCGCCGCTGTCTCGCGTGCACTCATCGGTCTGTAGAACCCTGGCAGCAGAGAGAACCGCTGGTCGAGGAGACCGTCGTGTCGCGACAGCGACATCACCAAGGGCTTCAGGAGTGGCCTGCCGATGACGCGTTCGGCTGCGGCGATGTCCGCCGGATCCGCGGGCGGGGCCAGCGCGGCGTAGGTTGCCGGGGCGTGCTCGGCCAGCCAGTTCTCGATTCGCGTCCATGACTCACTGATCGGTGCGGTCATGGCACGGCATCCTGCCACCTGGTACTGACAGCCTCCACGGGCCAGAAGGACGGCGGCTGGAGTGCGTGCAGGTCAGGAAGGTGGCGCGTCACTTCCAGAAGCGTCCGGCCCGGATCCGCCAGGTTGGAGCCGGTGTCGTAATCACGGGGCGTCAGGCACTGGTCTTCCACGGCACCATGACCGTTGCCGCAATCTGGCTCTGGCTTCGTCCGTGATCCGCCGGACCCGGACCTGGACCTGGCGGTGAGGCGGCGCCCGAAAACCAGTGGAAGAGCGTCGCTGTGCGCCCTTACCGTGCTGCCGAACCAAGTCGTCTGGTCAAGGACATGCCATTGTACACCGTGTGAGACCTCCCAAGCGCTGATTGGTCGCGCGTCGCGCATATGCGCCGCGCTGCTTTTTGCTGTGGACTTCTCACCGAAACCGGTGTACTTCTGTGCCCAATAACTGGGTGGTCGCACCCACCTGCCTGCCGCTCGTTCTCCGCCGTTGCCACGCGTGCGCGTCAGGGCGCTTCCGGACAAGCGGTAAATTTCGTGTCAACGCAAACCACAAGCTCATCGACGCCTGGCTCCTCGCCCTCTGTACCGTTTGCGGGGAAACTGCAAAGCTCACGGTCCTGGAGCGGATGAATGTGCGCTCCGTACGGCCCGAGCTGCTGGACCGCATGCATGACAACGACCCTGGCCTCGCAGCTGAGTTGCTTCAGGATCCGGTCGTGCGGCGCCGTAGTCGCATCGCCCTCGACTGGGAGAACGCCTGGCGCCTGGACACCGACGGATCGGATCACCTGGACCGCGAGGTGATCGACATCTCAGTACGCTTTGCGGCGCGGATCCCTGTCCGGCCGGTGCGACTGATCGCTGAAGGTTGCGGTCTTTCACGGGCCGAGGTCGAGAGACTGATCACGGAGGGGAAGCTCGTCTCGGCAGTCCGGCTGAGCGGCAAGCTCTCCGGCGACTTCACCTTCATGCTCAAGCGCTGAGCCCTCCTCGGGACCAGGGCCTGTCCGGCAGGATCCGTCGGACAGGCCCGAGCCGGTACGGCTCTGCACGTGGAAGCACGCGGTTCGAGGGCACGGCCCAGTTCCCCGGTGAGGGGCCTGTGGAATACCGCGGGAATCTCGCCGGCTGAGCCAGGGCCGGTCTGCCGTCGCCGTCTGCCGTCGCCGTCTGCTTTCGCCAGCGGCGGCAGACCGCCAAGGGCCACTGTCCGGCTTTGGTGTCCTGCAACGACGGCAGCACCCGCAGCGGGCCGATCGCCCTCCGCGTCACGTCTGTTGTAGGCGGTTCGCGCTGAGTGCCAGGATCACCAAAGCCGCGTCCTCGGGGCGTCTGGGGTCGCGGCCGGTGAGTTCGGCGAAGCGGTTGAGGCGCTGTTGGATCGTGTTGCGGTGGCAGTACAGGGTGGCGGCTGTGTCCGCGACGGATCCGCTGCCGGACAGGTGGACCTGAACGGTCTCCAGCAGCCGATCCGCCTCCACCGGGGGAACTCCCGTGCACAGCCCGCCGAGTACGTCGGCCGCCAGATCGCGGCCGAGGTCCTCGGCCCGATGGACCAGGACGTCGAGCCAGCTGTCCTCCAGCCGGCGCGGTCCCGTGGCATCGCGGGGCAGCACTCGGGCCGTGGCAGTCGCCAGTGTCACCGCGCGGGGCACCTCGGTCAGTCCGGTCACTGCGGGAGACACGCCGCACGGCGTTCCGTCGAGCTGTGCCAGTACCGCTTCTCGGGTCAGTCGAGGGCCCAGTTGAACGACCAGGACCATGTCCGCGGCGACCGCCTGCTGTTGCAGCGGGGCACCCAGGGTGCGGAGTGCGTTCGCGACGGAACGCAGCGACGCTTCGCCGCCTCCGGGCGCCACCGCACACAGGAAGTGCCCGGACACCTGGAAACCGAGCGCCAGCGCGGCGTCCTGCACCACGGTGGGGTTGCGGCCGTGGCTGTCCAGGAGCCGGCTGAACCACAGACGCCGCTCGTCCTCCGTCCGCCGTCCCATCTCCAGGACGGTGCGCTGATAGGCGGTCATGATGCCGGTGACATGGCGCTCGACCGCCTCCCACACGTAGTAGGCGGAGGTGACCAGTTGCGCCCTGCCCTCGTCGCCCGCGCGCCGCACCAGGGCGGCCCAGACGACCCGGAAGTCCACGCGCGCCGCCTGCAGCAGTGCGTCCAGCGGAACGCCCTGCCGGGCCCGCTGTTCGCCGACCCGCTCGGAGACGCCGGCGATGTGTTCCGGCACGGGTAGCCGGGCCACGGTGCGCAGCAGCAGTTCGAACGCCTGCCAGGCGCTGTCGCGGAACTCCTGCCGGGAGACCAGGTCCGAGTAGGGGGCGCGGACCGGCCCGACGTACTCGGCCCACTCGTCGACCAGGCTGTCGATCTCCTCCAGGCACTCGCGCGCCAGAGCGACGACATGAGGGTCCGGCGGGGGCAGGGCCGAGTGCGGCGTGTGCATGTGCTCCATCGTGGCCTCGTCCTCACCTGGCTTCAAACGTGGGGTCCGGTCCAGTCCGGCAGGGGGATGCAGTCCGGTCGAGTCCGGTCCGGTCCGGTCCGCTGCAGTCGATGCAGTCCGGTCCCGGATTCGGCTTCGGCCCCGGCTTTGAGCCTGTCAGCTCGCTCGTCCCCGTACCCGTATGACCTTCCGATTGACGAACTCGCTCATTCCGTAGGCGCCCAGCTCCCGTCCCACACCGGAGAGTTTGACCCCGCCGAAGGGGAGGTCCTCCTGGGTGCCGGAGGGGCCGTTGATCGAGACCATGCCGACGTCGAGTGCGTCGGCGACCGCCTTCGCGGCGGCGATGTCGCGGCCGAACACGACGCTGCCGAGGCCGTACGGCGTGTCGTTGGCCAGGCGGATGGCCGTCGCGGTGTCGGGGACGCGGTGGACGACGGCGACCGGGCCGAAGATCTCCTCGTGGTACGCGCGCATGTCGGGGGTGACACCGGTGAGGATGGTCGGCTCGATGAAGGCGCCCGTGCGGGTCGGCCGTGTGCCTCCGGTTACCGCCGTCGCGCCCTGCTCCACCGCGTCGCTCACCTGCGCGATCACTGTTCGGGCGGCTTCCTCGGAGGAGAGGGGACCGAAGGAGACATTGTCGTCGGTCGGGTCTCCGGTGGTCAGGGCCCGCACCGCGTCGGTGAAGGCGCCGAGGAAGCGGTCGTGGAGAGGGTCGACCACGATGAACCGCTTCGAGGCGGTGCACGCCTGGCCCGCGTTGCCCATGCGGCCCTCGACGGCGGCACTGACGGCGGCCTCCAGGTCGGCGTCGGGGAGGACGATGAAGGGGTCGGAGCCGCCGAGTTCGAGGACGTACTTCTTGAGGTGGCGGCCCGCGGCCTCGCCCACCGCGCGTCCGGCACGCTCCGAGCCCGTGAGCGACACGCCCTGGACCCGCGGGTCCTCGATGATGCGGGCGACCTGCTCGTTGGTGGCGTACACGTTGACGTACGCGCCGGCCGGCAGTCCGGCGGCCCTCATGATGTCCTCGATGGCCTGGGCCGACTCCGGGCAGCTCGGGGCGTGCTTGAGGATGACGGTGTTGCCGAGGACCAGGTTGGGTGCCGCGAAGCGGGCGACCTGGTAGTACGGGTAGTTCCAGGGCATGACGCCGAGCAGTGCGCCGAGCGGCTCGGACCGTACGACCACGTCGTCGCCGCCGCGGATGTCGAGCCGCTGGTCCGCGGCGAAGGCGGGGCCGTGCTCCGCGTAGTACGCGAAGATCGCCGCCGACAGGTCCACCTCCGCCAGGGCCTCGCGGGTGGTCTTGCCCATCTCGCGGGTGATGATCGCGGCCAGTTCCTCTCGCCGGGTCTCGAACTCCCGCGACACGGCGAGGGCTGCGTCGGCCCGCTCCTTGACCGGGCGTCGCCGCCAGTCGGTGAACTCCTCCGCGGCGGCCTCGATCGCGCGGTCGACCGTGGCGTCGTCCGCCGTCGGGTACCGCCGCACGAGCGTGTTCGTGGCCGGGTTGACGATCTTGTATTCCGTCACGTGCTCTTGCTCTTTCCTTCGCATTGTGCGTGGCCCGGTTTCCGGTCAGCCGAGGTGGAGGAGCGTCCGGAGGTCCTCGCCCGCCCGGATGCGGCGGATGAGGTCCGGCTCGGCCGCGTCCGCCAGTTCCGCCTCGTGTACGACGGCGGCCAGCCACGTCGGCGGCAGGGCGATCACGCCGTTGGCGTCGCCGAGGACGAGGTCCCCCGGTGCGATGCGGACACCCCCGATGTCCACCGGCACCTGGCGTCGCCCGCCCCGGCCGTCCAGTCGCTTGGTGGTGAGGCAGCTGGTGCCCCGAGCGTGGACGGGCATGCCGGAGCGCGGGTCCGTGAGCGCGTCCACGTCGGTCACCACTCCGTCGACGACGATGCCCGCGGCCCCACGCGCTCGCGCCGCGGCGGCCGTGACCGCGCCGATCGGCGCGTGGGCGTGGTCGCCGCCCATGTCGATGACCAGTACCTCACCGGGGCGCAGTGCGACGAGCGCGCGGTTCACCGCTGTGGCGTCCGGGGCGTCGAGGGCGAGGGTGGCGGCCGTTCCGGCCATCCGTCGCGGTTGCCCCAGTCGACGGATGGCCGAGCCGACGAAGCCCTCCTCCAGCAGATGGCCGAGGGTCGGGAGGTCGACTCGTTGGAGGCGCTCCAGCAGGTCCGCATGTCCGGGCTCGGCCGGGTTCGGGCCAGGGACGCCAGGGCCCGTGGCGCTGGGGTCAGTAACGCAAGCGCCAGTGGCACTGGAGCCAGTGACGCAGGCGCCGGTGGCGCTGGAGTCAGGGACGCAGGCGCCAGCAGCACCGGAACCGATGACGCTGGAGCCGGTGGCACCGGAACCGGTGACGCTCACTCTTCCGCTCCCGCCCTGACCACAGCGATGCAGTCGATCTCCAGGGACACTCCCCACAGCCCCACGCACACCGTGGTCCGCGCCGGCCGGCGGCGGTCGGCGAAGAACTCCTCGTACGCCTCGTTGTAGGGCGCGAGCTGGTCCGGTGAGCTGAGGTAGGTGTTGACCTTGACGATGTGGTCGACATCGGAGCCCGCCTCGACGAGTACGGCTTCGAGGTTGCGCAACGTCGCTCGCACCTCGTCCTCGAACGTTCCGATCGACCGTCCCGGGGCGGCCGGGATCTGGCCGGTGGTGAAGACGAATCCGCCGGCGGACGTCGCCTGGACGTAGGGGCCGACAGCGGCCGGGACGCCGGGGGCCGAGTCGACGCGCGTGATCCCGCTGCCCACGTTCATGCGCCGGCCCCGATCGGGCGCGCGGCGGGCCGGGTCGCCACGCCCGGCTCGTCGATGTCCCCGAAGCGGGTCTCGGCGAGCAGGAGCAGTGCCAGCAGGGACACGACCGCGGCGCCGAGGACGTACCAGGCGATCGAGGAGCTGCTTCCGGTGAGCGACAGCAGCCACGCGGTGACGGCCGGAGTCGCCGCGGATCCCAGCAGACCGGACAGCATGTAGGCGACCGAGAGGCCCGAGTACCGCACCCGGGTGCCGAAGAGTTCGGCGAGGAAGGTCGCGATCGGGCCGTAGTTGGCGGAGAACGCGACCATCATGAGCGCGTAGGCCACGAAGACCAGGGGCGCCGACCGGGTGTCCAGCAGCCAGAAGAACGGGAAGGCCAGCACGGCCTCCGCCGCGATGCCCGCGTAAATGACGGGCTTGCGGCCCACCCGGTCGGACAGCCGGCCGAAGTACGGGATCGCCACGAACGCGATGCCGCAGGACAGCATGACCGCCCACAGCATCAGGCTCTTCGAGTGGCCGAGGCCGTTGGTCCCGTAGCTCACTCCGGAGGCCACCATGAGGGTGAAGGTCGACCCCGTGGACAGCGTCGCGACACCACCCAGCAGCACCTGACGCCAGTACCGGCGCATCAGTGCGAAGAACGGGATCTTGGCCTTGGCTCCCTCCTCCCTGACCGTCTGGAAGGAGGGCGTCTCCTCGATGTGGACCCGGATGTAGATGCCGACCCCGACCAGAACTGCCGAGGCCAGGAAGGGGATCCGCCATCCCCACGAGAGCAGCGCGTCGGCGCTCATGTTGGTGGCCACCAGCAGGAACGCCCCGTTGGCGAGCAGCGTCCCGATCGGTACGCCGACCTGGACCATGGAACCGAAGAATCCGCGCCGGTCGTGCGGTGCGTGCTCGACGGTCATGAGCACGGCGCCGCCCCACTCGCCGCCCAGCGCGAGGCCCTGGATCACACGGAGGCCGAGCAGCGTCAGGGGCGCGGCCACGCCGATGGCGTCATAACCGGGGACGAGGCCGATGGCGAAAGTGGCCACGCCCATCGCCGTCAGGGAGATCAGCAGCATGGACTTCCGGCCCAGCCGGTCTCCGAAATGGCCGAAGAACACGGCACCCACCATGCGCGCCAGATAAGCGGAGGCGAATGTCAGAAACGACAGAATCGTGCCGACGGCTCCATCGAACTCAGGGAAGAACACCTTGCCGAACACCAGCGCGGAGGCGGTACCGAACAGAAAAAGGTCGTACCACTCGACCGCGGTGCCTATCACACTGGCGAGGGAGATCCTGCGCATCTTCGTCGCGTCGAGCCGGCCGCCGGTGTTCGGCGGGGAGGCGGAAGTGGTCATGGGAACTCCGGTCTGAGCAGAGGAATCGTCGAGGTGCTGCGCGGGCGCCGTGCGGTTGGCCAACGGTGCATCGACGACTTCGTCGACCACAAGAAGCAGAAGCACATCGCCGCAGGCCGACGAGTGTGCAGATGACCAATGTGCCACGTCGCGCTTCGGCTGCCCGACCGAAGCCTGAATGAAAACTTCTCGTTACGGGTTGTTACGGACATCGGATTGCTACGGGCATAGGGCTGTACGGGCATCGAGTTCCCACGGGCATGCGGGGAAATTCTCGGCCGGACCCTGCCGGACCCCTCCTCGGACCCGGTCGGACCCGGTCGGACTCGGTGGCCATGTTCATCTGCACATCGCTGCGCTTTTATCCGGGGTCCATTGCCCCGTGTTCCCGGTCGCCCCGAAAGCAACAATGACGGGTGACCGTGACCTCAATAGCCGTGCATCTGCGGCCTGAATAAAAGGAACAGACCCCGATGGCGAACCCCGAACCCCCCGAGCGCCCCCTCTCCGCGGGCCATCTGATCGTCGCGCAGTTGGAGCGCGAAGGCGTGCGGCGGGTGTACGGGGTTCCGGGGGAGTCCTTCCTCGACGTTCTCGACGGGCTGTACGACTCGCCGATCTCGACCGTGGTGACCAGGCACGAGGGTGGTGCGGGCTTCATGGCGCTGGCGGAGGGGAGGTTGACGGGGCTGCCCGGAGTCGCGGTCGTGACCCGGGGGCCGGGAGCCGCGAACGCCTTCATCGCCGTCCACACCGCTTACCAGGACGCGACGCCGATGCTCCTCTTCGTCGGACTGATCCCGGTGGCCGACCGTGGCCGGGAGGCGTTCCAGGAGTTCGACCTCAGCGGCTGGTTCGGCAGCACGGCCAAGAAGGTCGTCATGCTGGACGACCCCGCCGCCGCGGCCCGTGTCGTCTCCGAGAGCATCCATGTGGCCCGCAGTGGTCGGCCCGGCCCCGTGGTGATCGGCCTTCCCGAGGACGTCCTCACCCGGCCGGCGGGCTCCTCCCGCACCGTTCAGCCGCTCGCGGTGCCCCGGCCGCGCGCCGCCGAAGCGGAGCTGAAGGAGCTGGTGCGCCGGTTCGAGCGTGCGCGGCGGCCCCTCGTCGTGGTCGGAGGCGAAGGATGGACCGCGCAGAGCGGCCAGGAACTCGTGCGCTGGGCGACGGAGCGCTCCGTCCCCGTCCTCGCCGACTTCCGCGCCTACGACGCGGTTCCTCATGGTCTCGACGCGGTCCACCGTGGTCTCGAAGCGGTTCCCCATGGTCTCGAAGGCGTCGGCGCCTACGTCGGCTCGCTCGGATACGGTCGCAGCGACCACGCGGCCCGGCTGCTGGACGAGGCGGACCTCACGGTCTTCCTGGGCGCTCCGCGCGGTGACGTGCTCAGCGACGGGTACACCCGCGGCCTCGACTCGGAAACGGTTCTCGTGCTGTCCGGCGACGCTCTCGGGCACTGTGGCCGCATCGACCAGTTCATCCCGGCCCACGCGCCGTCCTTCGTCCTCGACCTCGTCACCGCGCCCGCCGCGCTGGACGCCGACGTCGCGTGGTTCAGGACCGCGACGACGGCCCACGCCCGCTTCAGCACCCCTGCCGCCGAACCGGCCGCGAACGACGCCCACGTGGACCTGACAGCGGTCATGGGCGTACTGCGGGAGGAGCTCGCGCACGACGCCGTCATCACCTACGGCGCCGGCAACCACGCCCTGTGGCCCGCCCGTTACCTCCCCCACCGGGCCCCGGCCTCCCTTGTCGCACCACGGAACGGCGCCATGGGCATGGGCATACCGGCCGCCGTCGCCGCCTCGCTGGCCTTCCCCGGGCGCGAGGTCGTGTCCGTCGCGGGTGACGGCTGCTTCCTGATGAACGGTCAGGAGGTCGCGACCGCAGTGGGATACGGCGCCGCCTTCGTCGCCCTGGTGGTCGACAACGGCTGCTACGCGACGATCCGGGAGCACCAGGAGGGCGCCTACCCGGGCCGCCCGTCGGGCACCCAGCTGACCAACCCGGACTTCGCGGCGTGGGCCCGCTCGTACGGTGCGTACGGCGAGACCGTGACCTCGGCCCACGGCTTCCGCGAGGCGTTCCGGCGTGCTCGCGCGAGCGGGCTCCCGGCCGTGCTCCACCTGATCCAGGATCCCGCGGTCCGCGCTCCGGCGACCGCCGGCTGAGCCACTGGGCGAGGTCTCCGACGTCAGCCTCACCTCTCCCGGCCGACGCCTGTGAGCCAAGGCCCCTCCTGCCTCCACCTTCCCAGTGCCAACGAGCCCCCCAGCCCAACGAGCCCAAGCCCAACAAGCC